>NZ_JBVVPB010000017.1:0-189960 GCF_055807435.1 Bradyrhizobium sp. Ken51
GCGAGGAGCTGTCGACGTCCGTCACTCCCGCCAGCAGGGTGGCCGCGCTGATGGAGTAGCTGGTATCCTCGGTCCCCCCCGCCAGCGTCACAGGTTTGGCCACCGGGGCAGCCTTGGTGGCAACCGAGCTATCGAAAGTTACGTTGTCCGCCACAAGTGCAGACAGCTTCACATTCTTAAGCGTAACCGTTTCGCTGCTCGACAACTTTACAACGACGTCCGTCCCGACCTGCTTGCTAGCGGCTTTGAAGACGGAAAAGCTTGAAAAGCCGTAATTCGCAACTCGCAATACATCGCCGCCTACTCCGGCAGCGAAGTCCGCAATCGTGTCGGAACCATAACCTTTCGAGACGACGAAGGTGTCACGTCCGGCCCCTCCCGTGAGGAGGTCATTTCCAGCGCCCCCAAAAAGAGTGTCCGAGCCAGACGTTCCAGAAAGCACACTCGTGTAAGCGCCGCTCAACAACTTGGTTTGTTTTGCCATGACTGCTTGCCCTTTTCATGCAGCAAGCAATCAAATGCCCCTCAATGCGAACTTAGCAGGAAGCCAACAAGTTGAATGATGTGTGCGAGGGCGACGGACAGACTTAACGGCCTCCTAAATTCTTGTACATCAAGAAGCAGAGGCCCGCGAAACTACGGACAGGGGTTTTGTCCGCACTACAGCAGGAGTTGCCGTGGAACTCAGATGCTCTGGTGCAATCATGGGACTTTCAGGTGACTGCTCCTCGAACTCAAACAAGAGCGCAATTGAAACATCTGCTTGACGAGCAATGTCATATTTCGCATTAGCGGAGCAGCACTTCTAAAAAGAATTTGCTCCGAGCAGCGG
The DNA here is from genome assembly GCF_055807435.1 of Bradyrhizobium sp. Ken51. NCBI lineage: Bacteria > Pseudomonadati > Pseudomonadota > Alphaproteobacteria > Hyphomicrobiales > Nitrobacteraceae > Bradyrhizobium > Bradyrhizobium sp. Ken51. Next base: position 833 of record NZ_JBVVPB010000017.1, read on the forward strand.
GTATGGCGATGTTTGTTCAAAATCCGATCTGGATCCTAGGAGCGTCAGTCGTGGCGCTGACAGTGAGCTACGATAGCGCCGTTGCCGGTCCGAGTGCAGATGCTGCACGCAAATGCATGCGCTTTTCTTATCTAGCGTATCCCTACAAGCGACCCGGCTCGGCCCCCGGAACGGCAGATCGTCAGACCTACTTCAGGGAATGCATGGGCAAGGACGGCAATGTCCCGGAGCCAGCTCACGCAGCCAGCTCGCCAAAAGGCGACGGCTAGAGGCGACGAGGTGCTCCCCCAGCGACGACCCTTTCGCTGCTATTTCTCGGTGCTCCCATCCTCAACCTTGCCGCCGTTGGCGACGCACTTGTTGAAGAAAGCCCGCTGATCCTTGCCGCTGCCCTTGGCACTGCCCGCTGCGGGATTGCCCCGTTCGCGAAGCGGAAACTGCTTGGCCGTGAGAGCGCCGCACCTTTTAGCGACCTCGGCAGTGATCGCAGATGCCGGACTGGTGGCCGAACCAAAAAGTGAACAGAGAAAAATGGAGGCCGCGAAGCCGGGGGTTAATCTGATGCGCACAATGCCTCTCCCTGCCGAATGGATACTGACACTTTCAGTCCCATCGGCTAATGCGCCGTACACTAGTTTCTTTTGAGAATTTTGAAACACCGGATTATGATAGTAAATGATCCATCGGCGGGGTGCCTAAGCAGTATGACGTCCCGTGATTTACGAGTGCCCAGCCTAGACGAAGGAGAACAGACCGGGTCTGAGGTCCAGTTCGCGCTCGTCATAGCGCGCATGATCGATACCGTTAAGAGCGACCCGGAGCTGATGCGCCGGACCGTTTACGATCTCGCGCGCCACAAGCTTCAAGAGCAACTCGGCAGTTCTGGTCCGGCCGAGATGAAGCAGGCCGAATTGGCGCTTGAAGCTGCCATTCGCGGTGTCGAGCAATTCTCGCAGGAGCAGATTTTTCCGGCACCATCTATGGCGCCGCAGTTGGATGGCCCCTTGCCCCCGTATTCCCCTCGCCCCACCCCTTTGGCCGCCGGGGTTGGGCTCGAATCCGTTGCTGAACGCCGGCATCGCCTTTTCTGGACCGCCGCCAAGCGCTCCGGGGGCGTACTTTTGATCGCTGCATTGTTTCTTGCGGTGGTCTCTCAACGCGAGCGCCTGGACTCGCTTGGAAAGGCCGTTCACAGCTATGGAAAATCGACGTCGCCGGAGCAACCTGCGCCCTCGCCGAGCTTGAACTTACCGCCGAACCCGCCTACGCCGCAACCGGGTTCGCTGCTGCCGAGGGAATACGGCATCTACGCGGTTGGCGACAGCTCATTAACTGAATTGCAGCTGCTGCCCGGCCGCCCGCCTGACATCCGGATCGCTGTTTCGGCCGCCTTCAAGCTTCCCAGGGGTGCAAGCCTGCCGAATGGACACCCCAAATTCCTGGTGTTTCGGCGCGATGTGGCGACGAACATATTGGAGCGAGCCGAGGTGCGCGTGATCGCAAAGATCACACGCGAATTCTCCAGCGAAGCTGCTGGAAAACGGCCCGGCGAAGACGATGTCTGGGTCATCAGAAATTTCTCGTATTCATACCGGGTTTCTCCGGTGCCCGAAAATTCCGAGATGTACGAGGTCCACAGTGAGGATCCGGGGCTGGAACTCCCTCCGGGCAATTACGCGCTTATCCTCAAGAACCAAGCCTATTATTTCAGCGTCGCTGGCGAGATTGCCGATCCCAGGCAGTGCATAGAGCGGGTTGTCACCACAAACGGCACCTTTTATTCGGCCTGCAAGAAGCCCTAGCTCTTTCAAATATGCCGCCGATGCCTAGCTCTGTGGGGACGATTGACGGCCGAAACGAGGGAGATTCCGATGAAACCGAAACTATTTGCGATCTTACCGCTTATTTTATCTCTCGCCGCACCGGCCTTTGCCCAAGGGACGCAGCAGAAGAACACTTCAGTCCGAACACAAGGCTCTACTGCTGGAACCCGACCGCCGGTGGCGACGCAGCCCAGCAACAATCCGTTTCAGAACCCGATTGGCCAGGGAGTGCCGCCCGCGGCTTCGTCATATCCCAACGCCAACAGCAACCGAACCAACGTTCCGCGCTAGCGAACTCGATGAGGGATTCCTTGGTCAGCGCAAGTTGACGTCTACGTCGATTGTGGATGTTCCGTCGATTCGAAGCGAACTTCCCGAGACTGCTATCTTGAACTGATCGGAGCCCCTTTCCGCTACATCGGCAAGGTACCGGAAGGACGGACCACTCAAGACCAAGCGACCCGATTTCGGCGCTTCGACGATCGAAATCTTGTCGACTATGAATGTTGACCAGCGCAAACCCTGAATGCATTGCGCGCCCGGCGTGATCGTGAAGGACCAGCGCACGGTGTCTGATTGCAACTTGAACGGCCGCGGATGCAAAATGCATACGCCGCCAGCACTAAGAGACACGGGGCACCAGAACAGGCCACCGACCAGCACTACGGCTACGGCTCGAGCCCTTCGAACATATCGAGTCATCTCACGATCCGGCCGCTGCATTTTCCGTCCTCAATAACGACAAATATAACACCCTTTTGGTAGGTAGACGCGGCGTCTCTGCGGCCACAAATTGCGCAGATTGGTTGAATTTTAGAGTTGAAGGATGATCAGGCCGGCGTCACCGTAGACTATGGAAATCGAATCGGAGCTAACGTGTGCCAAGCGAAAACGTTCGTTGCTAGATGATATAGCATTGAAATTCGGTACTTCCGCTCTGCGTTTGACGTACGGGAGCCCGGTCGATATTCATAAACTGCTTGCTGTAGTAGTTCTCGCAGGAATCTTGGTTATTATAGCAGTTTGGTACAGCGCACGTATTTGCTGTTCGTAGAACCAATGGATGCCACCCTGTTGCTTTGGTGTCTGGGGTTCTCAAGGCACTCTTGCCCGCTGGTCTCTCCTTTAAGAGATTGCTGATCGCTGGCTGCCAAGTGTGGCCAAGTATCCGCCGGTGACAAACATTGGAGGCGCAGCGTCCCTTCACCCCAGGGCTGCCCTTGCGTTTAGCCGATGTGCATTGGGGACGGCCTCTTGGCAGAACATCGTTCCCCCATCAATCTGGTTAGTTCCTCGATCCCTGCCGAAGAGCCGACCGTTGCACCGTGGTCCCTTCCGATTAGAGGGCGGCCCACGGCACCTGCCCGCCGTCTCGCTACAGCCTCTCATGCGGAAAATCAGTATTGAGTAGCCAAGCCCACAACACTGGATAGCCGGATGAAAGCTGTTGTCAAAGAAGCCTCTCTGGGCAATCTTGTTGCAGAAGAGGTCGCGAGAGGGCTTTCGACGTTGCGTGTCTTAAATCAAAAGATTTCCTTTGGGCGATCCCACATCTATCGATTGTGGAAATTGTCAGTCCTAAGAACTTTATTTGCGGCCCTGAAACACGGGCAAGGACTTAGAGTGCTCATCTTCCCTCAAGCGACATTGTCGGTGAAAGGTCGCCTGGAAGTTGGTAAAGGCGCCGTATTTCTATTCAACGAACCATGGCCCTTTTCTGGCGCCGAGCCCGGTTCTCTTGTCATAATGCGCAACGCAACTGTTCGGCTAACTGGAGGCGTTTTTGCCATCAAGTCGGGCGCCTTTGTCGAGGTGAAGGACGGTGCACTGCTTGAACTTCATGGCGGCGGGTATGCCTCGCGCAATCTGCAAATTGAGTGCCGAAGCCGAATTACAATTGGAGCCGGCGCGGCGATTGGACCAGATGTCATTATTAGAGACAATGATGGACATCAATTGACAAATGCGAACCATGACACAGTCAGTCACGTGAGGATTGGAGAAAATGTCTGGTTGGGAGCTAGGTCCACGATCCTGAAGGGAGTCACGATAGGTAGTGGCTCGATCATTGCTGCAGGCGCTTTAGTCGTAGATGACGTACCGGAAAACTCCCTTGTTGGAGGGATCCCCGCGAAGGTAATTCGGAACAATGTCAGCTGGAAATGATGCAGACTGTGTGGCTCAATCCGCTGCTGCCGAAGCGGTCGCTCGATGTCGGTGGAAGCCGCCTTCCCGGATCGGGTGCGAGCGTGAGATGGCTTTCTCATTAATTCGCAAGCAAATGAGCAAACGTGACGACGGTTACGGTTCTGGCCGGTCCAGAGCGGCGACGGCGGTGGACCGCTGCCGAGAAGCTTCTGGTCGTGGAGGAGAGTCTGGCGCCTGGGGCTAGTGTCGTCGAGGTTGCTCGACGACATGACGTTCACCGAAATCTGGTTACGGCTTGGCGGCGGCAGGCGCGCACAGGCGTCCTCGCTTGCGGGCCCGAGCCGATGCAGCGGCAGGATGGCGAAGCCCGTTTTGCGGCGGTCTCCATTGCGCCAGACCGGCAACCGTTGACGGCGCCCTCCGGAAGCTGCGGCGCGATCGAGATTGAGTTCGCGGCCGAGGCTCGGATGCGGATCACGCAAACGATCTGGAGAGAATTGGTTGCTGGAACGTAAGCGCTGTTTCGGTCCCACCTTCCATTGAAGGCGTCGAGCGAGGAATGATCGATCTCTGATTGGAGATCGGCTTGGGTCTAAGCTTGACCATATGCTTGAGCCCAGGACCTCGGTTCGTCGGGTCGAGGTCATCACGGAGAGCGGCCGACGGCGGCAGTTCTCGGCCGACGACAAGGCGCGGTTCGTCGAGGAGACGCTCGCCCCGGGAACCGTGGTATCGGAGGTCGCGCGGCGGCACGGATTGTCGCCGCAACAGCTGTTTACGTGGCGCCGGCAAATGCGACAGCCGGTTGCGATCCCAGTGGCTCCCGAGCCGCAGACATTTGTGCCCGCTGTCGTTAGCCCATCGTGCACGCCGCCGGAGCGCTCACCGCGGCAGCGCCGACGACTTCGGAAGACGCCCGAGGGGGCGGAGAACAGCGGCATCATCGAGATCGAGATCAACGGCGTCGCCGTCCGGGTCGGCCGCGGCGCGGATGCCGCGACGGTTGCGGCCGTGATCCATGCGCTGAAGACCTGCACGTGATCGGTCCGACGGGCGCGGTGCGGGTGATGGTGGCGACCAGGCCGGTCGACTTCCGCAAGGGTGCCGAAGGGCTCGCGGCCCTGGTGCGTGAGAGCATCCAGGCCGATCCGTTCTCCGGCGCCGTGTATGTGTTCCGCGCCAAGCGCGCCGACCGGGTGAAGCTGATCTATTGGGACGGCACGGGTGTGTGCCTGTTCGCCAAGCGGCTTGAGACCGGTTCGTTCTGCTGGCCCAACGTGCAGGACGGCGTCATTCGCCTGACCGCGGCGCAGCTGTCAGCCTTGCTCGAAGGACTGGACTGGAAGCGCGTCCACGCCGCGCGCGAGACACCGTCGCCGATCCAGGCGAGTTGAACTGCGGCACAGTGAATCAGTATGCATGTCGCGCTCGCGGGATGCCGCGACGCATGGTGTAATCGCATCATGGCGACGACGGCCGACACGCTTCCGGACGATCCCGGCACGCTCAAGGCGATGCTGCTGGCCGAACGGGCGCGCGCCGCGCGGCTCGAGCAGATCATCAAGGAGTTGCAGCGTCATCGCTTCGGCCGCCGGGCCGAGACGCTGCCGGAGGACCAGTTGCTGCTCGGCCTGGAGGAGGTCGAGCAGGTCGAGGCGAGCAGTGATGCCGCAACCGATGCAGCCAATGCTGCCGAGCGATCGAGCCGAGCCGCACGGCGCCGCAGGAACAGAGGAGCGCTGCCGGCGCATCTGCCGCGGGTCGAGATGCTGATCGACCTCGACGATCACGCCTGCCCTTGCTGTCAGCAGGCGCTGCACCGGATCGGCGAGGATGTGAGCGAACGATTGGATATCGTCCCGGCCCAGTTCCGGGTCCTGGTCGTAAGGCGGCCGAAGTATGCCTGCCGGGCCTGCGAGACCATGGTGCAGGCACCGGCGCCAGCGCGGCTGATCGAGGGCGGGCTACCGACCGAAGCCACCGTGGCGCAGGTACTCGTCGCCAAATATGCCGACCATCTGCCGCTGTATCGGCAGGCTCAAATTTACGCCCGCCAGGGCCTCGAGCTGGATCGCTCGACCCCGGCCGATTGGGTCGGGCGGGCAGCCTTCCTGTTGCGGCCGGTGCATGAGTGACTGCTCGCGAGGCTGAAGCAGTCGACAAAACTGTTTGCCGACGAGACCACCGCCCCGGTGCTCGATCCCGGACGCGGCCGCACCAAGACCGGCCAGCTCTGGGCCTATGCCCGCGACGACCGGCCCTGGGGCGGCACGGACCCGCCCGCCGTCGCCTATGTCTACGCTCCCGATCGCAAGGCCGAACGGCCGATCGTCCACCTCGCGGGTTTTGCCGGCATCCTCCAGGTCGACGGCTATGCCGGCTATCGGGTCCTGGCCGAGCGCGGTGACGTAGAACTGGCGTTCTGCTGGTCCCATGTGCGCCGGCGCTTCTACGAACTCGCCGCGGCCGGTCCCGCACCGATCGCAAGCGAGGCGCTCGAACGTATCGCCGGGCTCTACGTCATCGAAGCCCAGATCCGCGGCCGCACCGCCGACGAGCGTCGCGCCGTCCCCCAAGAGAAGAGCCGGCCGATCGCCGACGAGTTCGAGCCCTGGCTGCGCGCCAAGCTCAGTCTGATTAGCCAGAAGACCAAACTCGCGGAGGCTATCCGATATGCGCTGTCGCGTTGGGACGGGCTGACGCGCTTCATTGCCGACGGCCGCATCGAGATCGATTCCAACGTCGTCGAGCGTGCTATCCGCCCAATCGCGCTCAACCGCAAGAACGCCCTGTTCGCTGGCTCGGACGGCGGCGGCGAACACCGGGCCGTCATCGCCTCACTGATCGAAACCTGCAAGCTCGTCGGCGTCGAACCCCACGCCTATCTCGCCGACGTCATCACCCGCATCGTCAACGATCACCCGAACAGCCAGATCGACGAACTGCTACCCTGGGCCTATCTCGCTACCCAAAAACGCTGGCGCGTGGCCTGAGAACATCGCTTACGCTGGAACAGCAAATCCGAAGATGGAAGGGACCTTTGCTTTGCCCACTTGCGGTCGTGTAGCCTAGACGCCTACACGCTCGGTATCCCGAACTCTGATGAACTCACAATTCAAGACGTTTGGCCAGCCATCGTGGCTCTGGTGAGCGGACCACGCTCATCTTTCAACAATTCCGAAGGAAGTCCTTCTGCGCAAACTTTTCCGTCTTCTATGCAAACAACGTGATCCGCAGCGGCAATAGTTTCAAGTCGGTGCGTTATAAGCAGTATGGTTCGACCAGAAAATCGTAACTGTATCGCGCGCCTCACGCTTTCTTCCAAATTCCGATCTAACGCGCTCATGGCCTCATCCAAAATTAAGAACTGCGGGTTGCGCAAGATGGCACGGGCCAAGCCAAAACGCTGGCGTTGTCCGCCGGAAAAGCGCAGTCCGTGCTGACCGATCCAGGTATCGTATCTGTCTGGTAATTTGTCGACGAAATCGGAAATGCCGGCAATACGAAGGGCATCTAAGATCCGATCTTCAGAAGCATTGGTATCAGCCATGCGAATATTATCAATGACTGTACCCTCGATGAGGTCGACGTCCTGTCCCGCAATGGCAAGCTGCCCGAGCCAATCTGCTCGCCGCACATCCTCAAGTGGTAGACTGTCGATGCAGATTGCGCCATCGGTCGCGGAGTAAAGCCTTAAAAGTAGATTGACGATCGTTGTCTTGCCGGCACCGCTGGCACCAACCAGCGCCGTCGTCTTGCCTACTGGAATGTGAAAGGTGACATCCTCCAAAGCAGGCGCAGAACCCGAGTCGTAGCGAAAAGTCACGTTATTGAATGAAATTTTGTCGTGCAACATCTTCACCGAGCAATGCCCCGACTGCGGATAGTCCTTGTCATCTGTCGAGAGCATGCGACGAATAGAACGTAACTGTGGCTCAATCTGCGCCAAATACAACAAATTGCCCTCAAGCTCACGAATATGGGGTTGAAGACGATAGAGCAAAGCGACTGCCGTTAGCGTCGTTGCGAAACCAATGCTCCAAAGGTTCGCGGCAACGATGACTAGGCAGAGAATTAAGAGATAGCCAACCTCGGTAAGGGGAGAGATTAACGAGGAGAAACGAGCGAGCCTAAACGCGAGCTCACGAGCATCGGAGGAAGCCTGCTCAAACCTTCGCTGATGAACCTTTTCCTGCCCGTAAGCCCGGATCGTACGCATGCCCTGCAGCGTCATCAACATATGCTTGCCCAGTTCCTGATGGATGCCCTTCGCCTTGGCGCCAAGCGTGCGCGTCGGGGCCGAAAGCTGACGCAAGCCGACGGAGATGAGTAGCGAGGTGAGCAGTGCCACCACGGAAATTTTAATCGAGAGCGCCAGGAGAAATGACATGAAAAGTAAAATTGAGCAAACGCTGACTATGATACGAGTAAGGCTGCCATACCCCCCGGCAATCAGCCACGTCTCGGTGCCCAATATCTCCATCAGTTGCGCCTCATCGTGGCGCTGAAAAAAGGAATAGGAGACGGAGAGATATTGTTGATGGACAGAGTTGCGGGCGGCTTCGTTGATCTGCTCGCCGGCATAGCAACTGACAAGAGAATGAACGAACGCTATAGCGCCGCGGGCCACGATGAGCAGAAAAATGACCCCTGCTGCTGGCATAGGATCACCAAACCAACGCGCGGCATACCGCAACGCATCACCCAGAAGACCGCTTGTCGACGCTGCCAGTTCCACCTGCCCCATAGCGAGATAGAAGAAAAGAAGAACAAGCGTGATCCCAACGGTTTCCGCCAACGACGAGGCTAAGCCGAGGACAACCAGCGAAGGGGTTATCCAGCGCGGCAACGGAGCCACCTTGAGCAACCGAAACAATTCGCATAATGCTGCGCGCCTACCCACTATCAACTCAAACGCATCCTTGTCGCTAATCATTGGCCTCACTTGGTTGGCCAATACTGAACCACGAAATGGGCTCATGCGACCCCGTCCTACTCCGGATCATCGATTTCTTGAGCTGCCTGCGTGCGGATCTGATAGCTTCCCGCGGCAGGTCAAACGTGAGCACAACGGCAGCCAGGAGAGGATCCCGTTGCATCAAGAGCTTCGACGATGACAGAAAATAGCCAAACTTGCCCATCGTCAAAGCTCTCCAAAGCAACCAACTGCCGAAATTTCTTAGGCCACGATTTAACCTATTCTTCCGGTTCCGATGGCGAGTGATCATCTCATCCATCACTAACATCCAGGATCGCAGCATTCGAGGTAGATTGCTTGACATGTTTTCCGGCAGATAGCGGTAGCCAATCTGATACTCTGGGACGACGGCGAAGTGGTACTGTTCCGCCACGCGACAATAGAAAAGCAAATCTTCGCATCCCTGTGCGCCCGCCTTGTGAAGGTCACTCTCGAAGCCGTTTGCGGCTACGAGAGCCTGCCGGCGAACCAAAGCCGCGCTGCCGTTGCCTATAAAATTACCAGCGAAAATATCGTCCAAAACGTCACCCGCACAATAAGTTGGCGGAGCTTTCAGGATCACACGGCCATTTGCGTCAATAAGTACATACCAGCTATAAACCAAGCCGATCTGCTCCCCTCCTTCGACCATCGCATTAAGCTGACGCTCTATTTTCGTCGCCGCCCAAAGGTCATCCGCATCAACGAAAGCGACAAGGTCGGCATGGGCACTTTGCCAGCCCCGATTTCTGGCCGCCGCAACGCCAGCGTTGTCTTGACTGATAATCCTAATTCGTCGATCTAAGGCGGCATGTTGCTGTACGACAACGAGAGTGTCGTCGGTCGATCCATCGTCAACGACTATGATCTCGAGCAATTCGTGTGACTGCGATCTAACGCTGTAAAGGGTCTCATGGATTGTTGAGGACGCATTGTATGCGGGGATCACCACGCTTACGAGATGCGGATCGATCGTCATCGATACGCCTCCATGCAATTTACAAATGCATCAAGTGTGCTGTCGCCCCGCACTTCGATCCGCGGAAGATCAAGCAGATCGTCCGTCAGCCTCACCACACTATTGACCGTGCTAAATCCGACCTTGAAACCGCACTCCGCCGCAAGAATTCTAAGCCTCTGATCTGTACGGCCGAACGGCGCTGCAAGCGATGTCACGGGTCGGCCCAGCCATTTTTCCAACTGCGCGCGGGAGCGCGTCAATTCCTCGGCAAGTTTTCTTGTTGAAAGCCCATCGCCGCGGGAGTGGCTTGCGAGATGACTGCCGAATGTCGCTCCTTCCATAGCGAGTTCTGAGATTCTCGCAGCGCTCATAAGCGGCGCAGGGCTCCCGGCAGACGTGTCCCATTCCGACCGCGTGCCGACAAGGTCGGTTACAATGAATACCTCTGCAGAGAAATCATTCTCCTGAAGGATAGGCCAAGCGTTCTCGGCAAAATCTTCATAGCCGTCGTCAAACGTGATCAGAACGGGTCGACCAACGAATGGGTGATTATTCTCAATAAACCATGCGAGCTGTTCCGAATTGATTGTGTGATATCCGTTACGGCGTAGCCATCGCATCTGCGCCCTAAACGCTTCCGGCCGCAGGCGATACCGCGCTAGTTGCTCGGGCCCGTCGGCGGCAATTCGGTGGTACATCAAGACAGGAATATGCGAGTTCCTCTCGGAGCCCGCCAATTCCAAACGCCGTGCAACGGCACCATCCCATACTATAAACCGCGCGACTTCGGTCTCTATTGGCGCGTTGACCGGGGCATTCTGCACATGCGGCGCGGGGGCCAGCTCTCCAGGGTACAACCGCCTGTATCGATCTACCCGATATAGCTCCGTCTGTATGGAAGCTTCCAGGGCAAGTTCGGGGACGCTCTCCATTACCTGCGAAATTTTTTCCGCTCCGAATGGGTTTTCCCAGTCGAACCCTGTTCGCGACATATTATCTTTTAGTACGAAAGCATGCGCTGTGAGAAGGTGCCCGCCGGGTCGTAAAGACTGTGCTAGTCGTTTTGCGACTCGATCTAACTCAGCTTGATCGTCCAAATAGTAAAGCACCTCAGAACAAACAATTAGATCCATATCTTTCGGAACGGCATCGGTGGACAAATCAAGATGAGCGAAGTCAACATTGCTCAAAGCATTACATCGGGTTCGGGCTCGCTCAATCGCCTTGACTGAAATGTCAGATGAAACCAAGTGCTTGACTCTGGCGGCCAATTGCAAAGTAAAATGCCCCTCAGCGCACGCAAGTTCGAGAGCACGCTCGGGCGCTTTAGCTGGAAGCAAATCAAGTTGTCTGTCAAATTTTTCCTGTTCGTACCGCGAACCATAATTCCAAGGATCCTCCTCCTCAAATAGACCCTCCCAAAAAAGCTCCCGGCCGACGTCCCGAGCCCTCTCTACGCCTCGCAGGCGACTGTATCTCGATGCAACCGAATTTGACTCAGCTAGTGGTGCTGCCTGCTCATATGCGACGTCCTTTAATCGCTGCAATCGACTCGCATGCTCAGTCGAGCTACTTGACCTAAGTTCGATGAACTCTCGAGGCAGAAGCCGCTTCAAACGCCGCCTTACTTCGTAAGCTCTAAGTTTTAGCCAAACGACTTTTCCAACTCTTTTATCAATCGGCAAGTTTCCTATATGACCGGTGAAGAGCTCCATCCAGAAGTCTGGGCCGATTTCACCCAGTACGCCGACGTCAAGCAAAGCCAGAATGCGTGGTCCGTCGCAAAGATAAATATAAAGACGATCAATGCCCCCAATCGGCGCTATCGGGGACAGTCTACGAAGGTCAACGCGCAATCCGTAGGTCAGGGAGAGCGCCCGCGGTTCTGAAAGATCGTCAAAATCTAGTAACTTGCGCTCGAACGAATACTGAATTTTGCGGGCGGCATCCAGGTCGTTCCACGCCTGTCCTATTTCGCTGATCAGATCCGCAGTCGGACCACCATAGTTGGCCCAATGCCTTGCAAGTTTAGCCGGGACCGTCCTGGCGCCCACCATGATCGAATCCAGCAGAATGCTAACGATGACATCGGCGGCAGCATCGGTCTTAGGGATGTCGCTCAGCAACCCGCTTATAGTCGGGGGAGCTTGGCCGCGACCGCAATCAAAGCCGGCACACCACAAACAGAAATAGGCATAAGCCGTTGCCGCACTGCCTACTGGCCTCGTAGACGGATCGTCCTTGAATACTGCTGAAGATGATTCCGTTCCGCTGCCAGCAGAAAAGCCCCGCGCAATTACAATCTTAGCATCCGCCATCATGCACGCAACATCTTGCGTGAGTGAGCTATCGCTCGCTCGATAATAGCTCAATCTTTCGCTTACATGAATCCAATTTCCACCTAGCCGTGCGACGCGCTGCCAAAGATCCCAATCTTCACAGGTGCGGAGGGTGGCATCGAACCCGCCGATGGCTAAAACAGCAGCCCTTTTAACTAGTACGCTATGAATAACGGTGGCACAGCTCCTAGCGAAAGACTCGAGCGGAGCCTCTTCGATGCGCCCGTCCCCGCGCACCGGCGATTCAGTGCCGTCGGGCATTACCCGACAATAATTGCAATAAGCAGCTACCGCTGACGGGTTCTTGTCGAGCGCCGCGTTCATCTTGCACAAAAAATGATTATCGATCCAATCGTCGCTGTCCAAGAACAACAATCGCTCAGCCTTCGCGTTCGCTATTCCGACATTGCGCGCTACGGATGCGCACCTTGCGTGCGAGCTAAGCGCGACAAATCGACTATCACGCTTTACACATTGGTCTATGATCGTCGGCGTTCCATCTGTCGAACAATCGTCAACAATCAGCGCCTCCCATCTTGGGTCCACCTGCTCAATCACGCTCTCGAGCGTTTTCGCCAGCGTTCTTTCCGCGTTGTGCGCTGGAATAATGATCGAGACGACGCAATCGGCCGTCATTCGGACATTCTCTTGCGATGATAAAAGAACAAACCCGCAAAATATCCACTCATTTCCTCTCGTAGAAAGCGATCGCCGACACTCCTTCGCCCTAGAAGCTTATTACGAAGTCGGCCTAGGTACCACCGAGGCACGACATAGTATGCCTGCTTTCGATTGGCCGCGATCCCCGTCCTCTCGAATTGCACGAGCAATGCAGCAGCATGGCCGCGCATGTAAAAATATATCTGGCTAGCTAGCCCCTCCAACGTCTTTCTGTGAAAGTGGAAGGCAACCGATATTGGAGAATACCGGCAAGTATACCCCTTCGCAAGCAACCGATACCAATATTCCGAATCACCTGAACAGCCGGCCTGGCCTACATCAAGCCGCTCATCAAAGAGACCGATTTCGTCAAACACTTTACGACGAAAGGCCATACTGGCTCCCGCACCCAATTCCCAAGCAGGAAAAACTCGCTTGGCGTAAGACTCAAACTGCGCCTTATCGAAATCGTGCTGTCGATAGCCCTTGCCAAAGCTCCAATAACTTTCGAAGTGAACTTGTGCTTCAGTCGCAAGTTCTGCCGGCAGCACGAGCCCCGTCACGGCGCCGATTTGTGGCGCGTCAAACGAGGACACCAATCGCTCCAACCAATGCGGATGCAGGGTCACATCGTCGTCGGTGTATGCTACAATCTCGCTGGTTGCGAGCAGGGCACCAGTATTCCTTGCGACATCAAGTCCCGGCCGATCCTCGCGAACGTAAGTGACCCCAGCCGCGAGCGCGACATCCCGCGTTCGCTGATCGCGAGACGCATTATCTACGACGATTATTTGGCGAGGAGGATAGCTTTGCTGGGGGAGCGACGAGAGACACACCCGGAGTTCATCCGGACGGTCGCGAGTGCAGATCACCACGGTTGCGGTAGGTAAAGGCTGGTCTCGTTGTCGCAATTCGGCATCGGCAGCTGCCAGAAACGTTGCATCGATATGCGCAATCTGAGAATTTGTCGTTTCGCCTTCATGCACGAGTACGTGGCCGATCGGTCGGTCGCCTCGCCAAAAAACGTTCATCCCCTCGCCTAATTGTGTGTTGGCGACGTCTTCGCATGACGTCACCGCGATATGCGCCACACCCCTTCCCAACGGAAGGTCTTTGAGCAAAGCAACGTTCGTCATAATTGCGGACAACAAGAAGGATGATGACGATCGCGCCAGGTGAGAGCCGTCTCGATGATAAAATCGATCTGAGACTGCCGTGGCCTCCATCCGAGTTCTCGCTCGGCCTTGGCGAAGGAAGCAACAAGCTCGGGCGGGTCTCCCTCGCGCCGCGGACCAATCCGAATAGCGGGATTACTCTTTGCAACACGCCTCACTGCTTCAATCAATTCAAGCACGCTGGTCCCAACGCCGCTTCCGAGGTTGAACACATGCGTGCCGCTTCGTCCCAATAACATCTCGCCAGCAAGCAGATGCGCTCTCGCCAGATCACCGACGTGGATATAGTCCCGGATTGCGCTACCGTCCGGCGTGGGAAAGTCGGTTCCAAAGATTGTGAATGGTCTATCCGGCCTGCGGGCTGCCTCGATAGCCAGAGGAATGGCATGGACCTCCGGCTCGTGATGCTCCCCAATCTTCCCATCCGGGTCGCAGCCGGCGGCGTTGAAGTATCGCAGCGAAACGGACGCCATTCCATAAGCCTTGCCGTAATCCTCTAACATTCGCTCGATGATCATCTTAGACCACCCATAAGCATTGATCGGCGATTGACGATGACTCTCGTCGATAGGTATGTACTCAGGGTTTCCGTAGCTCGCACACGTGCTGGAAAACAAGAGATGGCGACTGCCGGCCGCGCGCATCGACTCTAATAGCGCTAGAGTGCCGGCCGTATTGTTCTCATAGTAGATTGCGGGATTTTGCACGGATTCGCCGACGTAAGCAAAGGCAGCGAAATGTGCAACCAAATCCGGCTTAAACTTATCCAGTGTGGCACGCACCTCGCTCGAGTTCTGGATATCACATTGTACTAGAGGACCCCAGCGGACGGCTTCGCGCCAACCTCTTGAGAGGTTGTCCAGAGTTACTACGTCCCATCCCGCACCGGCGAATGCTTTGCAGCAGTGTGAACCTACGTAACCGGCGCCTCCGGTTATCAGCACTGTTTTAGTCATGCTACCTACCCGCGCCGTCAACCATCAGCAATTTGTCGAAGTATGCGATTGTTAGCTGCAGACCATCTCGAAGTGGAACCGACGGGGACCAGCCCAGCGTGTGACGCGCTCGAGTTATATCAGGCTGACGCTGCTTTGGGTCATCCGTGGGCAGCGGCTTGTGGTCGATAACCGACCTGGATCCAGTGATTTCAACGACCAAATTGGCCAACTCCAACATCGTGAATTCGATAGGGTTTCCTAGGTTGATTGGTCCCGTGACATTCTCGCTCGTATTCATCAGCTTAATGAGACCATCAATCAGATCGTCGACGTAGCAAAACGACCGGGTCTGACTCCCATCCCCGTAGACCGTGATAGGTTGGTTTCTAAGAGCTTGCACAATGAAGTTTGAAACCACCCGCCCATCATTCGGACGCATTCTCGGACCGTAAGTATTGAAGATCCGCGCAACTTTAATTGGAAGGTTGTGCTGCCGTCTGTAGTCAAAAAACAGCGTCTCGGCACAGCGCTTCCCTTCATCATAGCAAGAGCGTGGGCCGATCGGATTAACTCGTCCCCAGTATGACTCATCCTGGGGGTGCACCTCGGGATCACCGTAAACTTCCGAGGTTGAGGCTTGGAGAATTTTAGCGTTCACTCTTTTGGCCAGCCCAAGCATGTTTATTGATCCATGTACGCTGGTCTTAGTCGTTTGAACTGGATCGTGTTGATAATGAACCGGGCTGGCTGGGCACGCTAAATTATAGATCTCGTCAACCTCGACGTAGAGCGGAAAAGTAATGTCGTGTCGCATGAGTTCGAAGCGATGACACTCCAGCAGGTCACGCACGTTTGCTTTCGAGCCCGTGTAGAAGTTGTCGAGACAAAGAACTTCGTGTCCCGCATTAATCAGCTTCTCGCATAGATGTGAGCCCAAAAAGCCCGCACCGCCGGTGATTAATATCCGCCTTGCCTGACGCGCCACTAGCAACCCCTTGTAATTGTTGAAGATTTACCTTATTTAAGTACGACTATCGCAATACGACCGGCCAACGGCTAGAATTTATGAGATTGCATCAAACAGTACAGTTCAATTGAAATTAAGCATTAAGATGGTGTCGTGCGTTCTCCCCATTTGTTGAGAGACAGGCTCATTTCAGTCATCGTGCCGGCTTTTAACGCCGGACAGACTATTTATGAGACTGTGGTAAGCGCGCTGAACCAGACGCACCGCAATCTTGAAGTGATCATTGTAGATGATGGCTCCACAGATCAGACGAGGCTCGTCGCCGCGCAACTTGTCGAACGGGATGTGAGAGTTCGTTACCTATCTAAGCCGAACGGCGGAGTAGCTTCGGCACGCAACTGCGGAATTGCCACAGCCCGCGGGGAATTCATCGCCACTCTTGACGCGGACGACCTCTGGCAATCGACAAAACTAGCGCGACAGCTTGAACGGTTCGAAAGCCGAGGTCCCGAAACCGGGCTCGTCTATGCCTGGTGTTGTTGGATTGATACTTGCGCCAACGTCACTGGTTTTGCTCCCCCGACCCCGCTGGAGGGCAGAATTCTTCCTGAGATGTGCCGAGGTAACATTATAATCAGTGGTAGTAACGCGCTTATAAGACGAGAAGCACTGATTGCTGCGGGAGGTTTCGACGAGTCGCTTCGCTCTCGCGGAGGTCAGGGCTGCGAAGACTGGAAGTTGTATCTTCAAATTGCAGAGCGGTACGAGATAGCTATGGTTCCGGAATATCTAATCGGGTATCGCGTCTCACCCGGCTCGATGTCCGATGATTTCGCGCAGATGATGCAATCCAGGCGATTTGTGGAAGCCGAATTCCTATCGAGATATCCGGAATTGTCCGCCAATTTCGCGCGCGGTGAAGCCATACTTGCACGATCGCTCGCATTGCGAGCGATCGATCGCGGACATATTCGCCATGCAATCGAACTGCTTACCAATCAGTCGCAGGGCAGGCTAACAACCGCGGCTGCGTCACTTGTGTGGCTGCTGGGTGGCTCGACCCGTCGTTTGCTGAGGTGGTTACGGCAAGATGTGTCTCCCGCAACTAACAGGTTTCTCCCCGAGCCACCAACGAAACGGCGCTGTGGCACCCGTCGACCGAACAGTATCGAAGGCGGTTGAAGAGGTAACAACCGCAGATGCTGGGGCCGGGGTTTCCGAATGCACCAGAGCTAGTCAAGGCTTCTCAGGCACAGGCTCGTCAGTCGGATAGAAGCGAGCCCGTCGGGCTTCCGCCAGCACTTTCCCGCCAGCGGATCTTGCTACGGCAGTCCACTGGTAAACGTCTGGCCTGCATGGACCAAACGTTCGAATACTCCCGGGGGGCACAACGCCGTTTGTGGGAACGACGACTTCCTGGCCGCCCATATCCCTCGTGCCTTCCGTCAGGGTTAGCAGCAAGAGTTTGGTATCAGGCGGGACGTTGCGGATGCGGATTTCGGGATTTGGAAATAGGGTAACGCAGCCCTTCGTCCCCTGCCATGAGAAATCGATGAGCATCGGGTCGGCGACCGCCGGCACGATCGCAGCCACGAGGGCAGCGGATGCACCGAACAAAATTCTGAAAAACATGAAGGGCCTGCTGATCAAAGGCCGCAATTTCGCCGACTACATGGTGTCGAAAGCAGCGGGTCAAAAGCAGCGAACACGTTGCTATTGTCCAATTGAGCACTAACTGTCACAAGCACGACCCGAGATCAAGCAGCAAGTACTGGCTCATGCTCTCTCGGCCCGTTTCATGGAGCTCAGCGCGGTGGGTGCCATGGGTTTAGGCAATCTGACGACCGCCACGGGCCGTACAGGTTCGGACGATTTTCGCCGCTATTAACGGTTAAGTCGGCGCCTGATAGACAACCAGGATAAGATCGGACATGAACTTGCGCATGATCAACAATGCATTCGCGCGTCCAAGGTGGTCCCATTGAAGATTTTAGTTCATGACTATGCCGGCCACCCCTTTCAAGTCAATCTCAGCCGCGAACTCGCCTCGCGAGGACACCAGGTTACGCACGCCTACTTTCACGGCGATCACGGACCCAAGGGCCGCCTTGTACACAGCTCCTCTGATCCCTCCAGCCTATCTTTTGAAGGGGTGAAGCTGCCGCGTCCGTACGACAAAAAATCTTTCGTCCGCCGCCGGTTCGATGACGTGACCTACGGAAAAGCGGTCGCAAAGTTGGTGATGTCATTACGGCCCGATCTCGTCATTTCGGGCAATACGCCTACCGAGGCTCAGACCGCGATTGTCAAAGCCTCCCGCAAATGCGGGGCCGCCTTTGTGTTCTGGGTTCAGGACTTCTACAGTATCGCCGTTTCAAAGCTGCTGCGAAAGAAGATGGGTCTGATCGGCGCGGGCATTGGCACCTACTATTCTGTCCTCGAACGCCGACAGTTTGCCCACTCCGACGCCATCGTGGTGATCACCGACTCTTTTGCTGACGTCGCAAGGAAATGGGGAAGTGCCGGGGAAAAGATATTCACGATCGAGAACTGGGGTGCGCTAAACGAGATTTCGCCTCTTTCCAAAAACAATGATTGGGCGCGACGTCACGGCCTCTCTGATACGTTCAACTTCCTATACTCCGGCACGCTCGCATTGAAACATAATCCGCAGCTTCTGATTGACCTGGCGAGAGACGTGAAGGGCCGCGCCAAAGTTGTGGTGGTGAGCCAGGGCGTGGGTGTCTCGGAACTCGAGCGCGCGAAGCGTGAGCATGGAATCGACAACCTGATCTTGTTGCCCCTGCAATCGTTTTCCGATCTGCCTAAAGTTCTTGCAACGTCTGACGTGACAGTCGCGACAATCGAACCCGATGCGGGGATGTTCTCTGTTCCGTCCAAAGTGCAGTCATATTTCTGCGCACAACGCCCCGTATTGCTTGCGGCACCAGGGGAGAACCTCGCTTCCCAGGTCGTCAGCAGGAATGGAGCCGGCCTTGTGGTCGACCCGACTGATCGGGAGGGATTCCTGCGTTCCGCGGTTCAGTTGATGGAGGACCACACCTTGCGCAACGCTGCGGCCAAAAGTGGTAGGAAATTTGCTTTGGAGAATTACGACATCAAACGGGTGACTGACCGTTTTGAAGGGGTATTTGAATATGCTAACCGTGCTAGAAATTCGAGAAAGGGAACTTCATGACTAAGACGGCCCTGGTTTGCGGTGCAGGTGGGTTCATCGGCGGGCACCTGGTCAAACGGCTCAAGCGCGAAGGTTTCTGGGTGCGCGGTGTGGATCTGAAATTCCCGCCATTTGCCGACACCGAAGCCGACGATTTCGCCGTTGGCGATCTCCGCGACCAGTACTTCTGTCGACAGATCACAGACCGCGGGTTCGACGAGGTCTACCAGCTCGCCGCAGATATGGGCGGTGCTGGTTATATTTTCACCGGCGAGCATGACGCCGATGTGATGCACAATTCGGCCACGATCAACCTCAACATGTTGGATGCCTGCCAAAAGCGGAATGTGCGCGGCATGTTCTATTCCTCTTCGGCCTGCATGTATCCGGAGCACAATCAGCTGGATCCAAACAATCCGAACTGCGCCGAGGACTCGGCTTACCCGGCAAACCCGGACAGCGAATATGGCTGGGAGAAGCTGTTCTCCGAGCGGCTCTATCTCGCCTACAATCGCAACCATGGCATGCGCAATCGAGTAGCGCGTTATCATAACATTTTTGGGCCCGAGGGCACTTGGGATGGCGGAAAGGAAAAGGCGCCAGCTGCGGTCTGCCGCAAGGTGGCCAAGGCCACGAACGGCGGCGAGATCGAGATCTGGGGCGACGGCACCCAGACCCGATCCTTCCTCTATATCGACGAATGCTTGGAAGGCACAACCCGACTGACACGGTCAAACTTCGAAGGCCCGGTGAATGTCGGTTCCGAGGAGATGGTCACGATCAATCAGCTCGTTGACATCGTCGCCGATATTGCGGGCAAGAAGCTCCACAAAAAGCATATCCCGGGCCCGCTCGGTGTGCGTGGCCGCAATTCGGACAACCGACTGATTGGCCAGAAGCTCGGCTGGAAGCCATCCGCTACGCTGCGCTCAGGCCTTGAGAAGTCGTATGAGTGGATCGAAAGGCAAGTGCTTGGGAACAGGCCGGCGGCCTAGTTCCCGAACAGCCCTCCGAGGCAAGTGATGGCCGCCGGTTATTGACTCACCTCCTCGGTCGATAGACCGGCCGCGCCCTTTCTTGGCTCCCCTCCAACGCATGCAATCGTCGGGATGCAGCCGACTCCAGCCGGCGACCTCTCTGAGGACTTCCTGGCCTTGGCGGCGCCAGCGGAAGGTAGGCGCTCTGGCGCCCGCCTATTCGCGCGGCGGCACACTTGGAAGCGCAGTCACCGATAAGATGAGCAGGACGTTGCAGTGCGTGCAGATTCGACCAGCGAAATCGAAGTATCCATCGTGATTTGCACTCGCAATCGTGCGAACCGTCTGGAGGACACGCTGAATTCGCTGCGGGCCTTACGTAGCCACCACGCCTACGAAGTCATCTGGGTCGATAACGCTTCGACCGATGGCACGGCGGCCGTGCTGCAGCGCGAGTGCGCCAATAACGCGGCATCAAGATACGTGCTCGGCAAGCGGATTGGACTGGGAGCAGCGCGAAACGAGGGCTGGAAGGCGGCGAGCGGGAGGCTTGTTGCCCTCACCGACGACGACTGCTATCCGGCGCCCGACTACGTGGACGCGATCGTAGCCGCCTTTGCCGATCATTCCGATGCCGGCGCGATTGGCGGACGCATTTTGCTTTACAATCCGAAACACGCCCGAATCACCATCGACGAAGATCCGCTGCGGCGAACTTATTTGCGACGGACATTTGTGCACCCCGGGGCCCTGCACGGCGCAAACATCGTATTTCGACGCACGACGCTCGAGACCATCGGCGGAATCGATCCCGAGCTGGGCGCGGGTACTCGGTTTCCTTGCGAGGATATCGACGCGGTGACCGCGGTACTGTGGGCCGGATTCAACGTCTATTTCGACCCGAGACCCGTCGTTTATCATGACCATGGGCGTATTGAAGCCGACATTCCGGCCTTGCTGGGCTCCTACGACCGCGGACGCGGCAGTTTCTTCGCAAAATACATCCTGCGGCCGGATACTCGAGCCACGTTCGCGATGCGCTGGTTGAGATCGGCCTGGAATCGACGCGGTTGGGGCGGTCTGCGGACTCTGCGAACCGAAATGAGTGCGGCTGCCGAATATGCAATATCGAAGAAGCGGTACGATGCGGTGCTGCTGGCAGCGCCGCTATGTCTGACCGTGCTGGCGTTCCAAGCCATGATGTCGTTGTTCGTTCCATCGGACAAGCCAACGCGGCCTCGCGAACTTGGTGGCTGAGCCAGTGAGCTATGCGTCCAGATCGGCGCGGTCTGCCACCGAAGCACGTGGGAAAGCGCAAAGCTCGGCAGTTTTCGCAACATTGCGATTTTGTCGACGGAGCCTATTGCTTACCGGGCTGATGGGGTTGCTGCGCGTGCCATCTAATTTAACGACCTACCAATAACCGGTACTCGCATTTCCCCTCACGCGCGACGACCTGGACAAATTATGGACCAAAGCGCTAACGACGTAGAGCACGCACCCGCTGATTCCGAGCGCATCGGTCATCTCGATGGATTGCGGGGCATGGCTGCGTTCTGGGTATTGGCCGGCCATACCTGCATCCTTACCCAATATAACATTCCGCTACTGTCGAAGCCAAATTTCGCCGTCGATCTGTTTATGCTTATTTCTGGCTTCCTGATGCAGTATCAAGCGACGATCCGTTCACATCGTGAGCCCTTTGACGCTCCGTCGTCGTGGGTCTACTTCTGGATCCGCCGATTCCTTCGACTCAGCCCTGTCTACTATCTAACGCTGTTCATTGCGATTGTTTTCGGCACCCATTTTGGCGCGTGGCGCGGCGCGGTCGCGAATTTATTTCCGGAGACTGCGACGGAGATGGCACGCTATGCCGACGGCTCATGGTCCAACGTCCTGATCCACGTTTCCTATCTGTTCGGCTTCTCCCCCGCTTATAGCTTCCGAACGGCGCTGCCCGACTGGAGTATCGGGCTCGAGATGCAGTTCTATATGCTATTTCCGTTCTTGTATCTGGTGGCTAGCCGTATCGGTTTCATTCCGCTTTCGATCGGGGCCGCGGTCCTGACCGCGATCCTTTGGCTGGCAGTGCCCGCGTTCCTGCGTGCTTTCGCCGAGCCCGCGTTCCTACCACTCAAGATCAACCTCTTCATTGCGGGAATGGTAATTTCGGCGAGCATGTTTAGTCGAAACCCGTGGTGGCTGTTCGCAGGCGCCCTTACGATGGCTGCCCTGCCGCTGGACGGCATTTTTTCGGTTAAGACTGGCGTGATCAGGGTTATCTGCGCTGCGGCCCTCGGCGGCCTTTCACTGTATCGAAAACTGTCGCTACCACCTGTCTTCACAAGGCTTGGCGACGCCGTGACGAACGCGCTCTCGAACCGGTTCTGCTTCTGGTTCGGCGAACTCTCTTACGGCGCCTATCTGATACACTTACTGATCCTGCTACCCATTGCCGCTACCGTAAACTCATGGGACATGTCGCCGAGGGCGCGGTTTGCATTCTGTCTCGCCAGTGTTACGATTCTCACTTACGTGCTTTCACGACTGATTTTCTCGCTGGTTGAAAATCCAGGGCGCAGCCTTGGTCGAAAACTCATCACCGTGCTGAAGAACGAACCCGCAAAACCCGTGACAGAAGCGACAGGTGATTTCCCGAAAAAGCAGACTAATGCTGCGCCAACGCGTTAGCACCAGCCGAAACTCACAGATCGACTTAATTTGATGGGCTCTTGTTCCGTCATAGGGGCTGCCACACGCCAACCAGGGAGTCTGATGCCGCCTCTCTAATTCATGGGCAATGTTCCTATGCCTCAGCAACAGCCTGGAACGTCTCTCGCGATGATTTGACTTATTTGCCGCGAAAGCTATTCCGGATTGATGTGCGGCCAAGAAGTTGCTGCGCGACGACGTGCAGGGCGACTTCCTCGCGGATGCCCAAGCAATAGTACTTGCCGAAATCGCGAAGAGCGGGCCGGCGGATTGTATGGCTTCGAAGTATTT
The DNA here is from genome assembly GCF_055807435.1 of Bradyrhizobium sp. Ken51. Lineage (NCBI taxonomy): Bacteria > Pseudomonadati > Pseudomonadota > Alphaproteobacteria > Hyphomicrobiales > Nitrobacteraceae > Bradyrhizobium > Bradyrhizobium sp. Ken51. Next base: position 23,959 of record NZ_JBVVPB010000017.1, read on the forward strand.
GGCATACCGCCGCCGACATCCGACAAAGATGATGACAAGTCCGAACTACCGTATCAGGCAATCGCGTCCGGCGAGTCGACGGGCATCGGACGACCAATACTATAGATACCGGCAAGATGTTTGAGGAAGTAAAGCGCTCGTTTGCACGTTACAGTCTCTGCCTGCGAAGGCTTGTGCGAGCATTCCGTTCCACAATATCATGGACCGGCCGCGCTCGCCCATATCAATTGTGTGCATGGGGCTGATCCTGCCCAAGCTCACTAGCCGCGGCGTGATCTTCCCGGACGACTATCACGATTTTGGTGGGGCCGAACCGTCAGCATGAAATCACGCGCAGTCGGTTGGAACTTCAACTTTCGGACGGCGTCAACGTCATGCTGATCCAGAAAGTGAGATCGACAACGACTCCTTGACGCTGAGCCAACGTTCACGCCATTTTGGGCTTCCTGGCAATCACCACGTAGTTTTTCGGGAAGCCTCGCTCGGTAAATTTGGAGCGTTCATCCAAGACGTAAAACAACGTGGCCAACGCCCCGAACAGCAGCTTGCTCCCGAGCACGACCGGCAACGAAGCCCACCCTAGCAGTCCCGGGGCAATCCTGCCAGGCTGCGTCGGAAGGTATTTTGCTGCTGACTTGAGTTGATAGGCAACGGTGCCGAAATATCCTTCGAGCCATTTGAGCTCCAGAATCTCGTAGCCGGCCTCACTCAGCAGGTGCCGCCAGCCGAACTGTGTATAGCGATAGAAATCAAAGGGCTGCTCGTGCTCCTCATAAAATAGCGGCGCCGTGCAGATCATCATGCCGCCCGGCTTCAACACCCTGCTGAGCTCGAGGAGGACGAGGGCCGGGGCGGAAAGGTGCTCCATCACTTGGTTGAATAGAACCGCGTCAAATCGCTCGTCTTCGACCGGAATCGCCGAGAGGTCGCAGACGTAGGTCGACTTCGCATATTCTTTGTCAACCTTTTCGAAGTCTGCAGCCTCGTACTCGCAATGTTTGAACAAATGCTTGTAAGGCTGACTGCCGGCTCCAGCGTCAAGAATTCGTGATCCCGCCGAAACCATCGTGGCGAAGGCGGCATTTTCACGAAGCAGCCAGGTTCTCGAGGAATTTCGCACGAATAACTCCAATAGCTTCGAAATGGGATGTTATCGGGAATCTGGAAACTAAAGCGCTTTACGGCCCCGTTCCCGCATCGCGCAGTATAGCTTGATCTCCTGGTCCAGTTCGCCGCTCGATTCAGAGAGACCATCAAACGATTTTGTCCAAGCCTCCACGTAGGCGCCGATCTTGCCATAATTGTTGTCCAGCACGGTATGCGGGAGATCGAGCAGGACCGACAGGATGTGGCTGTGAAGCCGATCGGTGATGACATAGGAAGAGGAGCCGAGTTGCTTCAATCCGCGCTCGACGCGGTGTCCCGACAGAAGCTGATACCACCCGAACCTAACCTCGAGCCGCGACGGCAGCCGGCCCCGACGAAGCGACGAGATCAGCTTTTGTAGCCATGCCTTGGCGAAAAGGGACTTGCCGATACCGCGCGGTTCCCACAACCAGTCTTCGACGGCCACGAATTCCGGGAGCGGCGTGTCGAGCTTGTGATCGACTTTCTCGACATCCGTCCGCAGCAGCAGCAGCAGTTCACGCGTCTTCTCCGTCTGTTGACGCTGCGGCCCAAGACAAAAGGCCATGTCCGGACAGCGGTAAACCGCACAGGAAAATTCACGAGTTGCAAGCTCGAAGCTTCGAAGGTCTCGGGTCAGAAGGATGAAATTCTTGTGCTCGGCGATGGTCTCGGCGGTGTTCCTGAGATTGGCCGCAGAACTGAAATAAAGGGTCTGAGGCAGCTGAATGATTAGCCGATCCGGAAAATCCGAAATAATCTTGAGACGAAAGTTCTGATACTGGGGCCAGACGTCGCCGAAATTGCCGCCGCCGTGAAGAAAGATCGGACCGGACGGAACGGCCTTGCTGAAATCTTCCTTGGACCAGTCGTCATAAGTGCAGACATATCTTGGACTTCTGCCCAGCTTCTTTGTGAGGTATGCCACTTCGCCGCGCCATATCGCACTGTCTCCCACATTGGTATGGTCCGGAAAGTCCAGCAGGGCATAGTCCGTTACGCCGACAAGGTAAGGAGAAAGGACGAGGTTGATTTCGGACTGCAGGGCAGCGATTAGGGTACGAGCGTCACTCATTGGAGATGCATCTGAATTTTTCACTTGGCTTGACTGAGTCATTGCGATGGCGCTACTTCGGATGTCCGATCTCATGCATACTCATTAAGTAACGCCTCCAATCCTGAACCGGCGCGCGCTGATCTTCGAAATCAGTTCGATTGCCTCTCGTTCAGGTCCGGGCGGACGGCCCGCGAGGAGCCAGAGCGTATACAGGACAGTGACGTAGATCACCGCTCCTGAAAGCGTTACGCTCGCAACTTTACAGATTAGCGCGGAAGGCTCGGTATCATTGCCACACCATTGGCCGACGAGATAGGCGCCCGCCGCCATAGCCGACACGCTGATGACCGGACGAGCATTGACCGCAAGTTGGGTTAAAATGGGAACGTCGATCAACTTGCGCACCATGGCCATGCTGATACCAATGCCGATTAGCCCACTTACGCAGCGCGCCCAAATTATGCCGATCAAGCCGTTAGTCAGGAGACCCACGAGGATCAGCGGTATGCGCACGGCCACATTCCACACATCCCGTTGCAGAAGCCCTTTGGTTTGGCCCATGGCCATTCCCAGCGGTTGCAACGCATAGATCATTGTCTGAAACGCGAAAATACCAGATAGCAACTGAATGATAATGACAGCGTCTGTCCATTTTTGCCCCATCGTTAATTCCACCAACGGGCGCGCGATTAGGGCAAATCCGCAACCGAGCGGCAGGGCCAACGTGCAGAGGAGCGCCTGAGCACGCTGAAAGGCGTTGCGCAGCCGATCGATATCCTGGTTGAGTTTGGCGAACCCGGGAAACAAAGCCTGTGACAGCGGCATCGTGGCTTCCCGAGTGGGTAGCAAGGCAAGGTTTTCACCGACGGCATAATAACCAAGCGTGGTCGTGCCCAAAAAATAACCTATGATCAGATGATCGAATTTCCAGTTCAGCGTATTGATCGCCTGGCCTAAGGTAAGCCATACCGAGAAAGATAGCAGTTCGCGCATTCTGGTGAAGCAGATCCGCGGCCGATAGGCGATCACTAAATAGGAAAGGAGAATTCCCGCTAGCTGCGCGGCTAGCGTCCCGACGACGATCGCCCAATAACTGCGGAATTCGAGCGCCACAACGGCCGAAGCAGCGAATCCGATCACCTTCTGGGAAACGCCGAGCACGAATTCTTGCCAGAAGATCAGATCTCTCGAGAAAACAATCAGCTTGGGGTTGATGGTTCCCCCGATCAATGCCGATAGGCTTAGCGCCGCCATCAGATTCGCTAGCCGCTCGTCACCGTAAAAACTCGCTATCGGCCAGGCAAGCGCGAGGATAATAACGGCCAGCACCAGGCCCCGCAGTAGGTTGAGTGAAAAAGCCGTGTGGAAATGCTCATCGCTTGCATTCTTCTGATAAACTAACGCGGAGGCCAACGACAGTTCGGTTACGGCCAAGACGATCACGCTTATGGTCGACGCGATTGCGACTAGGCCAAAGTCCGCGGGCGCAAGAAATCGAGCCAGAAAAAGCATGCTGAGAAATGTAACGAGATTCCCGATCGCCCGCGTGATAGCGATCCAGAATACGCCCTTCGCCAGCAGCGCCTTCATGGCCGGGACTGCCGCTGTCTGGACCGCGCCCCCGGGAATGCCGACCCCATCTCGCGACATCAACGCGACTGTACATTCAGCGACAACAAGCGACAGGACCTTGCCTTGACCGGTTGATTGACGTCGGTACTGCAGGTAACCGGGCTGGGCAAGACTTGCTTCGCGCCGTTGGCGCCGGGCACGTCGGAAGTAATTCTGCCAACTAGCACATAGGATCCCGCCCGCTGAATCGCCGGCAACGAAATCTGAACTAGGCTGGTGTCATTATCGCGCTTCTTCACTGAGCCGTCCTGAAGCTTTACAGTGGTAGATGCCACCGTTGATCCGGTTACCTCGTCGAAGACCCATGCGTGGAGCGTCCTGTTGGACGGATAGTTTTCCGGAAGCTTGACCGGTATTTCGATGTTCAAAGGGTCGCTGGTATTGAGCCACAGCGCCCCCGCTCTGGGTTGCTTGTCTGCCGCTGCCTTCGTGACGCTGAGGAACGCCGGCTTCGGCATGTCGTTGAGTATCGAGGAATATCCGAACTCCTTGGGGTCGGGCGTCAGCTCGCCGGGACCGCATTGGCGAGAGCCCTTATCGGAATTGGTGAACTGGCAAATACGAACATAGTCGATTTTGAATGACTGCGGAAACGCCGCCTCGTCAATCCCGTGCCGGCCAGCCCATTTGCTGCCGCCGACAGCGAAGTTGAGGTCGACATGAGCGGGGGGGCCGAGCTGGCCGTCCTGGCGCAGCCATTGGTAAGTACGGGTATAAATCAGCTTGCCATCCCAGAAGAAGGAGACCTTATCGGGAGCCCAGACAAATCCTGCCGTATGCCAGCCCAGGTTGAGATCCTCGCTCCCATACATGTTCTGAAATTTGAGCAGGAAGGACTTATCAACGTAAGTATAAGACTGTTCGCGCCAGACGCCAGACATATTCGAGTGCAGAGAATTGGCCTTGTCCTCCACACCGTTGATGACAAACTCGAAGATGTCTATCTCGGGTGGGTGCCAGGTCTTGCCGTTGATGTCATAGTCAGCCTCGAGCCAGAACGCTGGCCAAACGCCTTTCCCGTTCGGCAAATAGACCCTCGCCTCGTAGTAGCCATAATAGAACGTCTGATGAGTTCGGATCATCGCCGACTCGAATAAGTTCGTTCCCTCCAGTTTCTTCGCGACCAGGCTCAACACGCCATCAGACAACACATGGTTGTCGCGATAGCGCTGGTTCTCGTCGTTGAAGTGGTCCATCGTCTCGTTTTCGTAAATGTAACGCGTGGCCCATTTCGTCCGATCGAGCTTCGCGCCGTTGAATTCGTCCGAGAACACCAACTCCCAGCCGGCGGACCATGCAGCTTTTGTGGGCAAGATAGCCGATACTATCAGCACCGCCACAGGAAGCGGCCTGTACCTTTTCGCAAAAATCGTGGAGTCGCGCGAAAATATCATTCCTAACCAACTTTCCCGGAAGCCTGCCCGTAACTTGACGGCCGCGCAGCGACAAGGCAATCCATCCATCCATCCAACTAACTTCGTTCGCATGCACCATGTCCGCCGCGATTGGAGAAACAAGCAAAGCGTGCCATAAGCCGGGACTGCGTCAGAAAGATGCCCTGGATCGACCCGAGCCTCCATGAATTCAGACGTTAAAGTAATCGTTATCAGCTTACCAGATTCTCCACGCCGGGAGCGCATGGGCGCCAACTTGAACGCGCTGGGCCTTCCATGGAAATACTTTGACGGACTTCGCCACCCGCCCGCGCACCTGCCGCAATATGATGAAGCCCGGTCCATTCGCTACTGGGGTCGGACGCTTTCGGGATCGGAAATCGGCTGCGCTGCCAGTCACCTTGCTGTGCTTAGCCAGCTCGCAACGTCGCGTGAAGAGACTTGGACGCTGGTGATCGAGGACGACGTCGCGCTGGACGCAGGGTTCAACTACAACGCGCTTTTGTCGCTCTGCAGGATCGGCCAAATTGGATATCTGAGATTGTATGCGCGCCACCTGCCGTGCTTGAGGAACGTAACGTGGCTCGGACAACGCCAATTGATAAGATTCGAGAAGGCTCCGATGGGAACGCAAGCGTATCTGATCTCCAGCAGCAAAGCTCGGTCTTTCGTCGGATCCATAACGGCAATATGCCGTCCCATAGACTGGGAGATGGATCGCTTCTGGCACAACAATCTAGCGAACTACGCCCTGTTTCCGTTCCCTTGTATCGAACTTACAACGGCCTCTTCCATCAGGAAGCAGGCAGAGGCCGACAGAAAGCCGTCAGCACTTGACAGGGTCGCCTGGGTCGCATGGAAATCAAGGGAAGCGGTTCGACGCTTTATGACGAACGTTTATCTGCGGCAGCGCGATCGGACCATTCGACGTGCACTGCTGAAAGGGCCGCTCGAATTCTAGGCGGAGCCAACTGCCAGATGCAATTCCTAGACTTGTCGTCTTGGCCATCGGACCCCGACTCTAGCAGCCACGATTCCGATAGAGGCACAAGATGAAGAAGATACTTTGGATTTGCGGCCGCTTACCGTCGCCTCTATTCAGTGGAGACGCGCTTTACTCTGCGGGCTTGTTGAAGGCGCTCGCCAAGACCAACGACGTCGCGCTCACACTGGTTGGGACACACAGAACAGAAGCTCCAATTGGCGACCATATTCTCGGCCTTCCCAATACCGTCTGCGTCGGGACCCCTCCAGCTCGTTCGTCAGCGCTATCTAGTCTAATCTCCTCTCTGCCTCGAGACGCCTACAATTTGAGGGCGCCGGAACTCAAGCAAACTTTGGGAAAGCTACTGAAGCAACACTGGGATTGGATCGTGGTCGACCACGCCTACTCCGCCGGAACGCTTTCAGCAATTCTCCGGGAGCGAAATGGCGCATCGATCTGCTACGTTGCTCACAATGCGGAGGGCCTAATCCGCACTGAAATTGCGAGTAGCTTCAGCAATCCGTTGCGACAGACCGTCATGCGGCTCGATGCTGCCAAATATGGCTCATTGGAAAAGCGCATTGTCAAAGCTGCGGATGCAATCATGTGTATCACCGAGGCGGATGCTTCCTATTTTGCTCAGTTCTCGGACAACGTCCACGTGGTCCCTCCGGTCTATCTTGGAAATGTGATTGAGGCTCGTCACATCGACGAGAAGTCCCCACGGGCGCTCCTTCTCCTCGGGTCATTCGAGTGGATAGCTAAACAGAAGAACCTCGAGCTGATTGTTGACAGCCTTCTTCCCAGTCTTCAACGGACCAACGTATCGCTAAATGTGGTCGGCGCGGTTCCGGAAACAATACGGGAGCGCTATCGCCACTTCAGTCCCCAGCTAACTTTTCACGGTCGCATCGATGACGTCACCCCGTTCCTGTCCTCAGCGCGTGGAGGCTTAGTCGCGGATTTGCTTGGTGGAGGCTTCAAGCTTAAAGTCTTAGATTACGCATTTCAGCGATTGCCCATCTTCGGGCTAAAGCAGGCAATGGCTGGCACCACGAGCGAACAACAGGCAGCGATGTTTCTCGCCGGCAGCCTTGATAGGTTGGGAGAAACAATTAGCCAGGACATCGACAATCTCGAAGCACTTAACCGACGCCAGAATACCTTATTCAAGTTGTTTTCCGCCCGTTTCGGACTTGAGGCGGGCATAAGGCGCCTCAGAGAGGTCTTTCTGACGTCGTTCTCGTCCGTCGATCCAAGTGACAATAAAACGAAAACAAACGTTTAGCTGGCCATTTTAGGCTAGGTCCCCTCGTCGGATAAGCTTATGACTTCCACCACGGTCGAAAGAGCATCACAAACTAGCGAACCAACCGTGGAGCTTTCCCCGATGGGAAAGCGCGCGATCTGGGTTTCGATAGTTGCGGTTCTTTTTCTCGGGCAAGTTGCCTACAACATTGGGGAGTTTCCCCTTGCCGGTGACCTCGTGTCATATGGCATGTTCACGGCCTACCTATTGGTGTCGGGCTATGCTGCGGTTAGCGTTCCCTCTCTTTTTATTTTCGCTTGCTTCGTCGCGCTCGCGGCCATCAGAATTCCCTTTGCTGAGTCCGCCACGTCCTGGAGCTCGTTCCTGCTGCTTTGTACCCTCTATGCACCGTTCATTTTCCGCCTTGTAGAGAGGGCTGATCTCGAACCTACTCAGAACTACATCCTGAACGCTTTTGTTACGGGCGCTTCCATTATTGCGGGGGTGGCAATCCTTCAGATCGTACTCGTCAATGCTCTGAAGCTCTCGGCCCTTGCAAACATTTATTTTGTTCTTCCCACGGCAGTTCGCGGAGCTGGCACCTACACGTTCCTACGAGAAGGCGGAGGAGGAATCGTAAAGGCTAACGGGTTTTTTCTGCGCGAATCGGCAGATCTTTCGTTTGTTACCGCGCTCGCTTTGCTGATCGAGTATCGCCTGCGCAAGAGGCTGCACATCTTAGTTTTGCTGGGCGCAGCATTACTGTTCTCGATGTCTGGCTCCGGCGTGATAGCATTGATAGCAGGGTTACTGCTGCCGAGATCATTGGGACGAGTTCCGGCCTTTGTTGCTTATACAGCCGGCTTTGTGCTACTGCTAGTCGTTCTCTATAGCCTCGACAACCCTTTGCTCAACATATGGTTCGGTCGCCTTTCTGAATTCAGCACCCCGAATACGAGTGCTTACGCCCGGTTTATTGCACCGATGCAGATGGTCCAACTTGGCTTTGAGAAGGGCTTTTTTACGACTTGGCTTGGCAATGGTGCGGGCAGTTATTTCCGGGACCTTTCGATCGGAAGGTTTGGCTATGAGGTAGCCGATCCGACTTGGGCAAAACTCACCTATGAATATGGTCTCGCTGGATCCGTTCTCGTTCTTACCCTTCTGATAGCGAGACTATATTCGAGCTCATTACGAATGGAGCTGTGCAACTTCTTAATGTTCGGGTGGATTAGTTTGGCGTTCGTGCTGAAACCAGGCTATGCTCTAATCATCTGGCTTCTGACCCTCGTGCCACCAGCTCGCAGCAGATTGTCGACTGATCCCTAACGTTTCTGCTTGCAAATTCTAAAGTCGCTGGTCCCTACCGAACGACACGCAGCACATTGAGCGCGCGCTTTATCCATTTTGGCCGACTAGTTGGCGCGTAGCGCCAGCTCGCCAAGACGCGTGAAAGGCCATGGGGTCCCAACAGCACGAACATTGTCCATAAGAATAGCGACGCTCGTTGGGAATACGAAAATCCTTGCGGACAGGCAAGCGCCCGGAAACTGTCAGAAAAAATTCGTGTCGCGCGATCCTCCGCGATGGGATGCAAGTCTGGTCGCAAGGCAAATGACGCGGCGCGCAAACAAAGAAACTGCATATTTTTGCTTAACGCGTCCGCCGCAACTCGCAACCCGACGCTGTCGGCCACCTCGGTGAGGAACTTATGACGGCGCTGTGTAACATCAACCTCGCGTGCAAATCGGCTGTCCTCCAGGTTTAGAAACGCGCCGTGATTGAGCCCATGAACACGGTAGTCTACTAAGGGCTTGGGAATGGTGATGACATCACCGTAGGCCGGCGCTGCCGTCACTAAATAGCTGTCGGGCGCTCTATCCACGAAGTCGGATTCGAATCTGAACACGCGATCGACAACGAATCGCGAATAAGCGTTCCCAGATCCAGGAGGTGTCGGATATGTACCGGCGGCGGTGACCCATTTTCGAATCTGCTGGGGGGTAGGAGAAACGAAAAATTGAGGCAATATATTGCCCGTCGGGTTGCCATCGGCATCAATGGTTCGCATCTGAAACTGAAACTTGCTAACTTTCTCCGACCACCGAGCCGCAATTTCAATCATCACGTCTGGGTGCAGCGCGTCGTCCGAATCAAGGAAGATGATCACATCTCCCGTGGAGCGGCGAAAACCATTTACGCATGACTGCATCTGGCCGGCATTCGCTTGCTTGACGAAAACGATCCGGTCGGCAAATTCGCTAATGACCTCGACCGAGCTATCGGTTGATCCATCATCCACGACGATCACCTCAACTCGTGGCCAAGAAACGTTTAGCGCACTATTGATGGCCGCACCCACGTATTTCGCGTAGTTGTAATTTGGAATGACGACCGACAGGGTTAACTCGCTCGCCAACTGCGCCTCACGAACCTTAGCATTAATGGAGACTCACCTCCGAACTCGGATACCTACCTTACGTCAAGCATATATTATCTCAATGGGTGAACCCGGGAAGCCATGATGCTGTCGAAATGCGACCAACATCTTGTATATACTAGTGTATTCTGAATCTTGCGTACGGCAAACATCCATCTTATTGACGCTTCCGGTAGCGGATTTGGAATCGAATTTTCAGCCGCGCCCGCGCTACACATCTGGGCGGATTCGGCTAAGAGGGTACGTCTATGGCATCGTCGATCATCATTCGGCCGGAAATGAAAGGCGAGTATCGGTCACAACGTCGATCGCCGACGGCTTGTCCGTTCCAGGATGCGAAGGGATCTGCGCTCGAGAGGCCACAACGCTCCGTCAGTGCAAGCGAGGGCTGACCCGCACTTAGATTTTCAAACCGCCCGTGATTGTTGAAATGCTTGAAACTCACTTGGAGCACCCAGTGCACAAACTTGGCTCGTTTCCGTCCTTAGAAGAGCGCCTGGAGCAAACAAGAGGTCGGCCAAGCGGCTTCGACTATATGAGGCTTTGCCTGGCACTTGGCGTTATGGCCGCCCATAGTGTTTTCCTGACCGGGCAAACAGAGATTTACAAAACAAATGCTTGGACGGTTCTTGGCGTAGCCGTTTCCATGATCGTTCCTATGTTTTTCGCGCTGAGCGGCTTTCTTGTCGCCGGGAGTCTGGAGCGATCTAAAACGCTACTGAAATTTCTGGGCTTGCGAGTGCTTCGCATAATGCCCGCTCTTTCAGTAGAAGTTTTTCTGTCCGCCATAGTTCTTGGCGGTATCTTCACAACACTCGATTTGAGCGAATACTATCGGGATAGCCTCTTTGTTCGGTATTTCTTCAATCTCATCGGCCACATTCAGTATGTGCTACCGGGCGTCTTCGAACAGAATCCAAACCATCTGGTGAACGGACAGCTGTGGACGGTACCTTACGAGCTCGTTTGCTACATATTGTTGGCGATAGTCGCGCTGATCGGAGCATATAAAAATTCCCGCGCGCTCACGCTCGTAATAGTTGCATGCTACCTTTTTCAGATTGGAAATACGATAATTAGACCTAACCACGAATTCAGGGGAGCAGGTGGAACGACCATTGTAACGATGTTCGTGTGTGGACTTTTTATGTATAGATTCCGAGCGAGAATACCTTGGTCCGGATTGATTGCGTTGGGTTGCCTCATCGCAACGTTAGCGCTCAACAACTTTGTTCTCAACGGCATGAGGTTTGCTGGACTTCCCCTTGCGTATTTGACAGTCTATGTTGGCTTGCTCAATCCTCCGCGCAATACTGCCTTGCTGAGCGGGGATTATTCTTATGGCCTCTATTTGTACGGCTATCCAATACAACAAGCCATCGTCGACGCCGCCCCAAACTTCCGGCAATGGTACTGGAATTTGCTTCTTGCTGTTCCAGCAGCATTTGCTGTCGCCTTATGTTCCTGGTGGATCGTCGAGAGACCATGACTGCGGGCAAGACATTTGTTAGATAGATATGAGGCTTGGAGGTTCTCATTTGGTGAACTGACGAAGAGCCCCCCAAAAAGCAAGACTTCACTTTCGAGTTAGTTCAATGCTGAAAAGCGCAGCCGTACTGATAATTCTGATTGCGATTTTCACGGACCAAACGCACGCTCAAGCTCCGACCTCCGGAAAAGCAACCGCACCAATTTTCGGCGGCGCCGGAGCTACGGCACAACGCGCCAATCCCTTCCAGGGGATGACCGGGACTTACGCGCCATTCCACAAGACCTCAGATGGTCAAGCCTGCATCTCGGTTCACCCGATATCTCGTCCTCAAACAGTGAATCCAAAAATCATCGATCAAGTCGTGCTCGTAAGTAACATTTGTGGCCAATCGATCAGGGTCGAAGTTTGCTACGCCGGCAGTAAGGACTGTATTATTGTGCCGTTGGTGGGGTACCAAAAGCTGCAAAGGACTTTAGGAGTTGCGCCAGGATCGACTTCCTTCAAATATCAGTACCGTGAACTCTATTGAACCGTCTTGAAGCCCGGCCAGTTCTGCGCTCCTTGTCCCCAACGATGCGGCTGGTGAAGTATTCATCGGCGCCGGCCTGAGAACGAATATTTAGATGAACAGAGCTCGACGAAGCGCCGGCAAAGTCCACATTGGTTCCTGTGGCCTCAGCGGATTGGTGGTCGCCTGCGCTTTGGCCGCGGCTCTGTTGTTTTGGTTGAAGCCCTCCCGGAGTGACGCTCTCAAACCTAACGAGGCGGTTGTCCATTACACGCTTCAGTTGAGCGACCCGATATCGCCCGCAGCTGCCGGAACCATTGTGGCCATCTCGGACGGCATTTTCGCCCAAGTCGGACTCAACATCCGCGTGCACTCAGGCTCGTTGGACAACGATGCCATCGCAGCAGTCGTGGCCGATGAGAATACCATCGGCCTGGCTTCAACCGGCGGATTTCTAAAGGCGCGATCGGAAGGCCTCCCAATTGTGGCTTTCGCCGGAAGCTTTGCAGTCAGCTCCGTCCAGTTTTTTACGCTGCCCGACACCGCGCTTTTGAAGCCGTCGGACCTCGAGGGCAAACGCATTGGATATAAGGACGGGCCGGAACTCTCGGCTGTTTTCTACGAGTTTGTCAGAAAAAACTCCCTGGCGCAGAGCAGGATTGTTTTGATCGAAAGTGGAGCGGCGCTGCAGGATCTCCTGGACCGAAAGATAGATGTGCTTCTCGGGCGCGCGGACGTCGAAGGTCAGCAATTGTCGCAATTGAACATCGACTATAGGACCCTTAGCCCCGACGGCTACGGCGTCCATGCTGCCGGACCGGTATACTTTGTTCAGGAGCGCGCCCTTGCCAAGCGACGCAATCTTGAGAAGTTCATCACCGGTACAGCGGAGGGTTGGAGTGCCGCGTATGCCGCTTATGGAAGAACAATTCCTATAATCGCCAATTCCACTTCCCCTCCTCTCCCGATCGCTTTGACATCTCGCCTGATGGATAATCAGCGCCGTTTCTTGCGCCCCTTTGGCACGAGATTTGGCGAGCTAGATGAGCAACGCATTCGTGTTCTTGCATCCCAACTTTTGCTGCGACGTATCATTCAGGAGCCCGTGGATCTAAACCGTGCAATCAACTACGACGTTTTGAAAGAGGCCTACCGTAAGGAGGCACGTAACCTAGATCGCAGCGAGCCTTGATCCAATGTCGAGCGGTACTCAAGCTATTATCTTCGGTGGTGCCGGCTTCATCGGGACTCACCTGACAAGCTACCTAGTGTCATCCGGCAAGTATGATCGCGTCGTTTCCATCGACATCAGCGAACCTAGAAGTCGCGTTGCCGGCGTCGAATATCTGCACCATGATGTGCGTGACACGATTGCTCCCGGCATCTCCAACGGAGACCCTGTCGACATCTTCAATCTTGCGGCCGTTCATGTCACGCCAGGTCACCCGGACGGCGATTACTACTACACCAACGTCTTAGGGGCGGTTAACGTTTGCAGGTTCGCCGACGAAATCGGCTGCAAGGATATTGTTTTCACGAGCTCCATCTCGATCTATGGACCAAGCGAGGCCGCGCTTGATGAGGACGCCACGCCACGGCCTGTAAGCGCCTACGGCCGCTCAAAGCTTGCGGCCGAAAAGATACATCAGCTCTGGCAATCCGAATCATCGGACAGGCGGCTGACCATTGTTCGCCCCGCGGTGATCTACGGACTTTATGAGCGCGGAAATTTCACACGTCTTTCGCGAATGCTGGAAAGGAAGGCCTTCGTCTATCCAGGCAGAACGGACACCATCAAATCCTGCGGCTACGTGAAGGATCTTGTTTCCTCCATGATTTATATGTCGGCGCGAAATGAAGGCCTGTCGATCTATAATTTCTGCTTTGAGCACAGACATTCCATCAGCGAGATATGCGCTTCTTTCTCGAGGGTCGCCGGTTATACCCAACCGCGGCTCACCATTCCGATTTGGTTGATGAATCTCGCAGTGCTTCCGTTTGAAATCCTGCAAAGCGTTGGCCTAAAGACCGGGATCAACCGCGAGCGGGTAAGGAAATTGTGGTTTTCCACGAATATCCTACCCAAACGCCTGGTCGCGAACGGTTTCGAGTTTTCCTATGATATGGATGCCTCGCTCGCAGAATGGAGACGAGATTCCACTCTGAAGGATTTCGATTAGCCGTTCTTCTAAGGGGGCTCCCATCGGCTACCCACAAAGCTTACGTTCGCACCACGAGACAACGTGATGAGTGTGTCCACCGCAAATGGGGCCCTCAGCTACGCCCGCTTCACGGCGACTATTGGCTTGTGCGCGGTCGTTGCCCTTGCACCGCTGCCATTTGCGTCCATGGACATGCGGATTGTGGCGGTCTGGATACTTTTGCTATCGGCCGTGCTCCTTTTGGCGAGTTTGCGACCGGTAAGCTCTCGCGACCTTTCATTCATCATCGGCTTCGCAACAATTTCGCTGGCTTGGACCTTTGTTGTTGGCGCACAGTTGGGAACAGCTTCGCTGCCATCCGCATGGTTGACGGCTTCGATTTGGCAGCAGGCCTCGGCTATTCTAGGGCAAGATTTAACTGGCTCTGTTTCGGTAGCACGAAATCAGCCGTTTTTTGCTATGGGATCACAGATCGCTTGTTGGATGTCGATGCTCTGCGGCTATCTGGTCGGCCGTGATAGACGTGCCGCCCGTTGGCTGTTGCTGGCCTTTTTAGCATCCGCACTAGCCTACGCGGTGTATGGATTGTTCGCGTTCATTTTTTGGCCCAACTATTTACTTTGGCACCAAAAATTCAATTATTTGAATGCGGTGACAGCGACCTTCATCAATCCAAATGTTGCGGCCTCGTATTTCGGAGCCGCAAGCGTTGGATGGTTTTTGGTTTTTGCGAGCTCAATGAACAACAGCTCGGCTCCGCTTTCTTGGCGCGAGCAGATCAGGTTTCGCCTTCGGGCGGCGCGAACAGTGCTCCACCTGCTGGCCTGTTTCGTCATCCTGGCTGCGACCATGATGACGGGCTCGCGCGCTGGTTCGGTTGTGTCCCTGCTTTGCATGGCGGGGGCTGTCGGAACTCACTTCCGCAATCAATTGAAACAGCGGCACTTGTTGTGGGTTTTTCCGATCGCGGCCGTAATATTGATTATTGGAGCGATTTCGATCTTTGCGCCCGGCGTCAACCGTAGATTTGGCACCCAGGGCTTCTTTGATGCCGGACGCTGGCACGCCTATGTGTCAATGGCCGAAATCATCAAGGAGTATCCATGGTTCGGTTCCGGACTTGGGACCTTTCGCTGGATCTTTCCAGCGTATCGGAGCGGAGAGCTTCCTTCCTATGGCACGTGGGAACAGGGCCATAATACCACCCTGGAAATTGCCTCAGAAATGGGCATCCCCTTCACCGCGATCGTAGCAGCCGGCTGGTTGGTCGCCCTTCTCATTCTCGGACGCGGAATAACACGGCGCAATCGCGACGGAATTTTTCCAACGGCGGCCTTTTGGGTCGCTACCTTGGCGGCAGTTCATTCGCAGGTCGATTTTCCCCTGCAAATTCCTGGCTTTAGTTTGGCGATCTGCCCCATCCTGGGTATGGGAATGGCTCAATCCTTTTCAAGCAGTGAACCGCCATTAACCTAACCTCACAGGATGCTTTGCGGTACTGTACATTTGCCTAATTTTCTTTTAAAAACACGTGATTAGGTCACAAAGTGGATGGTTTGATCATGAAGGCACCAGAAGGCTCGGCGTTTTCGAAGTACATTTTCTCGGCCACGCTCTGTGCGCTGACATTGTACTTTCCCACCGGCGCCCTTGCCGCCTGCGTAAGCGATGCTGACGCTGCCCAAAAGGCGGCGAATTTTACCACCAATCCATCATCCCTTTTGAATGGACCCAATGGACCTCGCACATCCGAAGAGATCGCGGCAGATGTCCAGACCTTTGTCGCCTCCTATCCTCAGGCGCTGCCGGCGGTGCTTAGTGTCCTCAAGGACTTGGCCGGCAAGGGACCATCGACCTCCGACCTCCAAAAAGCAATCGGCACCGGCCTCGGTAAGGCGGCGAATGTTTGCAAAACGACCGACGTGACTTTCTCTTTGGAAATTCAAGGCGACCTGGGTGCGACCGGGTCGTCCGATGCAAACGGCCAGTACGCTGCCGTTACCGGAAACGATCCGACCCGAAGCGTAGCTCTGTCAGGGGCCACGACAGGATCTTCCGGCGGCGTTGGCGGTCAGACGACACCGACCGGGGGTGCATTCTCCGGGACATCCTTCCAGAGCTTCGTATCGAACAGCGTCTCTAACAACCCGACGAACTATTTCAGTTCGAGCGTTGGCGGTGCGGGATCAGCAGGCGGGAGCAGCACCACGACGATTATCTGCTCTGTCTCAGGGACCTGTCCCTGAGCATTCGAGCATCGCAGTTTGGCCTTCGTGATGCTTTAAATCACGCTTATTTGCGCTCGGAGCGGCTAGCCTTTATTCGGCCGCCGCGGCGCAGCTCATCAGACAGACGGGTCGGATGCTTCAGACACGAATTTCATCTCCCTCTCCGGCACAGGTTCAAGGCACCGATTCAGCCTCGCTGGAACAGACTGTTTCGTCGGCCATCGGTCTCGTCACTCGGCAATATCCCGTGATGATTATCACGGTGCTCCTCTGCCTGGGTCTTGCAGGCACGTATTTGTTGGGGGCGACCAA
Source organism: Bradyrhizobium sp. Ken51 (assembly GCF_055807435.1). Taxonomy (NCBI): domain Bacteria; kingdom Pseudomonadati; phylum Pseudomonadota; class Alphaproteobacteria; order Hyphomicrobiales; family Nitrobacteraceae; genus Bradyrhizobium; species Bradyrhizobium sp. Ken51. The sequence goes on from NZ_JBVVPB010000017.1 coordinate 40,543, forward strand.
GCGTTACACCGGGACCGCTGTCCTTATGATCGACAGCCGCAAGATGCAGGGACTTCAAACACAAACGGCGGTTGGTGGAGATAATCCTATAGATTCGGCGATGGTCGACAGCCAGGTTGAAGTACTGAAATCGGAGACCATCGCCGCCGCGGTCATCCGGGACCTCCGTCTCTTGGACTCCCCGGCCTTTATGCAAGAGGACGCTGGGCTGCTGAGCGGGCTATCGCAGCTGCTTTCGAGCTTTTTCCCTGAGGAAAAGCCATCCGACGATGGACTGATGCGAGCCGCCGTTGGGAGGATTCAGAGCGGGCTCACCATCAAGCGGGTCGGATTTAGCTATGTTATCGAGATAGCATACCAGTCCACCTCGCCAGAGCTGGCCGCGCGGATCGCCAACGCCGTCGCAGAGAATTACATTACAGATTCTCTTGAATCGAAATATCAGGCTTCGCGCCGTGCGGCGGTCTGGCTTCAAGATCGGCTCAAAGAACTCCGCGCCCAGGCCTCTGCGGCGGAGCGGACGGTGGTCGATTACAAGGCAAAAAATAACATCGTTGACGCAGGCGGACGTCTGCTGACCGAGCAACAGCTGGCGGAGATCAACAGCGCTTTGACCGAGGCTCGCGCAAAGCGCGCCGAGGCCCAGGCCAAGCTCGAGCGCATTACCTCGATCTTGAACGCGGACGACAATGATTCGCGAGTGATCCTGAACGATTTGGGTGCCGTCAACGATTCAATGGCTAATCCCGTGATCACCAAGTTGAGGCAGACCTATCTCGATTATGCGGGCCGCGCTGCGGATTGGTCCAATCGATATGGTCCAACTCATTTGGCCGTGGTCAATTTGCGCAATCAAATGCGCGAAATTCGGCACTCCATTATCGATGAGCTTCGGCGCACGGCAGAAGGTTACAAGAGTGACCTGGCAATTGCCAAGGCGCGTGAAGAATCCAGCCAGAAAAGCTTGAACGAGACGATCGCCGTTTCGAATGATACAAGCCAAGCCCAGATCGTTTTGAAGGACCTCGAGAGCAACGCGCAGAGCGCGCGCGCGCTGTCAGAGAATTTCCTTCAGCTCTACATGGTATCAGTCCAGCAGCAGTCATTCCCGATTACCGAAGCAAGGGTCATCACCCAGGCCTCACAATTGTCGACGCCGAAGACTTCCCCCAAGACTGCTTTGGTTCTCCTCGCGGGTATCGTCGGCGGATGCATCCTCTCCGGCTTGGTGGCGATCTTCCTCGAAATGCTGGACCGCGTCTTCCGCACCGTGCATCAGGTTGAACGCTTGCTTCAGACCAACTGTTTGGCATCGATTCCGGTGATCGGGTCGGAACCAGAAGCTGGAATGGGACTGCCCTTGAAGCTCATCAAACGGTGGTCCCCATTGTCCAGGAGTAGAGCGGAGGCATGGTCGCGATCCAGTGAAGCAGCGGGTAAGTCGCTGCGCGCCGATGTAGGGAGAACCCATTCACGATCCAGCACAGACCGGCTGCTCACCATCGATAACAGCGTCGGACGGTTCGCGATCAACTCGCCCTTTTCCCGATTTGCGGAGGCGCTCCGGTCGATCAAATTGGCGGCCGACTTGAGCAACTTCGGGACTCCCCACAAAGTTTTGGGCATCACATCCGCTCTTCCCAATGAAGGAAAATCCACCGTTAGCGAAGCTTTGGCTCAGACCACGGCACAAAGTGGCCTACGTACACTTCTGATTGACGGAGACCTCCGTAACCCAAGCCTCACCGACCGGCTTGCACGGTCGGCCGATGCTGGATTGATTGAAGCCGTGTTTGGCAAGGCCGATCTGAAGGACGTGATCTGGGTCGATCCGCAAACCAATCTGCATTTTCTTCCTTGCGTGGCGGCGTCTCGATTTTCGAACTCCAGTGATCTGCTGGCGTCCCCGCAAATGGAGAAGCTTTTTCAGCATCTTCGTGAACAGTACGACCGTATCATTTTGGACTTGAGCCCTATGGCTCCTGTGATCGACGTTCGCGCCACCGGCGGTCTCGTCGACTCCTACATTCTCATTGTCGAGTGGGCCAACGCGAAGGTCGACGTGGTCGAGCGAGTTTTACGGGAAAATCCCCTTGTTCGCGAGCACATGCTGGGCGCCGTTCTTAACAAGGTGAACTTAGCCGCGATGAACCGCTACGATTCCTATAGCGGAGGCTACTACCGCAACCGATACTACAAACGCTACGGATACGTGGATTAGTCAGCTAACGATGACGGCCGTCATAAATGCTTTTGGCAGATTGACAACCGTTCTTATCGCCTTGAGCTCGGCAGGCTGGGCGGTCTCCTTCCTCTCTAATTTGGATGAGGGAGTCGCACTGAATAATGTAGCCAACGCGGTTTTGTCCGGGAGCGGTTTTAAGCGAAGTTCCGTTTCCGAAGCAGCATTGTCAGCCGCTGAGACTCGCAAGATCTGCAATCCACGCGAAATCAGAGCGGCTGCGATCATCCGCCTGCGCCTCTATGAGACCGCCGTCGATTCTCCCGACATGCGGCTTGCCGATCAGCGCCTGACGACGCTTCGGTCATCAGTCAGAGAAGCTCTCGGCTGCGTTCCGACTGATGGGCTATTGTGGTTCATCGAATACTGGAGCGCCATTAATCAAGGCGGTCATGTAAGCGATCACCTCGAGGCTTTGCGGTTGTCCTACCGGTTGGCGCCTTACGAGGGCTGGATTGCGCTCCGCAGCCCGTACGTGCTGGCAATCTATGACACGCTTCCGCCGGACCTTCAGGAAAGCGCCCGCAACGAGTTTGTGTCGATTGTTCGAACGGGCTGGATCCGCGACGCGGTGAAAATCCTCAAAGGAGCCGGGTGGAGGCATCACCAAGTCCTCTTGGCTGGGCTTGGAACGGTGAGCTTGGACTTTCGTCTCCAATTAGCCCGCGCCCTGCGCGCCGAAGGCTTAATGGCGGACGTTCCAGGGGTTGAGCCCCAAGAGTTTAGACCTTGGAGATATTAGTTCTGAAGTCGTCCTTCAAAGTCTAAATCTCTTCTCACGGATCCCAGAGATTAGGAGGAAGTGGAAGCGGATGATTTGTTCAACTTGAAATCACTGCAGATGCGCCGCTCGGCTGTTCGCGAGTTGCGACTTGATCGCGATAGGGCGAGACTTTGCGATTGGGCAAAGGATCGTCAGATTTTGCGCCGACTGAAAGGAGCTTTCGATGCTCAGGCGCGCGCTCATGGGTTTTTTTCACAGCCGTAGTGGTCTACTCAGCTTCTCCTTCTCAAGCTGAGATGATTTCGTCCGCAAAGCCCGACGAGGTGACGGGTCACCCGGGGCGCTCGACGGCACGTGGCTGTGGACCTGACCTTGCCCCTCGGGCTTAATCCATTGAAGTTCGTTCTGGCCCAAGCCGAGGACCAGAGCATGAAGCGCAAGCGGTTTACGGAAGAACAGATCATCGGGATTTTGAAGGAGCACGAAGCGGGGGTTCCGGTCGCCGATCTCTGCCGCAAGGATGGTGTAAGCGACGCCAGCATCTACAAATGGAAGGCCAATTTCGGCGGGATGGACGTGGTCAGCGATAACGGCAGCGAACTCACAAGCAACGCCATCCTGGTGTGGGCCGACCAAAGCCGTGTCGAATGGCACTACATCGCGCCGGGCAAACCCATGCAGAACGCCTTCATCGAGAGCTTCAACGGCCGGCTGCGGGATGAGCTGTTCAACGAGACGTTGTTCACGTCACTGGCACAAGCCCGCGTCACACTTGGATGTTGGCGGGCCGATTACAACGATACAAGACCACACTCGCAGCTCGGATGGAGAACCCCGTCCAAGTTCGCGAGGACCTGCCACCCGCGCCGGGATCTGGCGCTGCGCTATGCCAAAGGCTCCGCGCCAGCTCCCGGCGCTGCCACCGCCCAATCGGGCAAACCCAACGGCACGGGCGAACTCAGGACCGGAAAAAACGTGGGGGCAAGGTCACGGAGGCTGATATGGCCATCCTATCCGTTTGCCTTGTAATGATCAGCGTCACGTTGTTGACGATAGTTGCGATCGCACCGCGTCTGAATTTTTGGACAGACGATCTCTGAATGGTCGGCTTCCTCTACACCTTAGCTCGCGTGCAAGGGGACTTTGGTGGCTTGGCAATCCGCCGGCGCGTTAGAAGACATTACTGCCTCACCAATCTCCGGCGGACGGCGATCACTGCCGCGAGGTGATGCGTAGGATCTGTGCGTTGTTGGCGGTCACGACGGTATCATTAGCTGTCGCGATCACGACACGAACGAACTGCAGGAACTTGGCGGTATCGACGGTGGCTGCGTTAGCGGCAAACAGAACGTCCTTGTCCCGCATATCAAATTTAGTCGCCAGGAAGTATGCGGCGGGATCGCGGAAGTCTGCATTGTAGACCACCGGCACCGTTGGCCCGACGAATTTGGAGCAATCCACGCCTAGCCGTTCGGCGAGCTCGCGCGGCTCCCGGCGATAGAGGTACACGCCGCTCGGCTCCGCTTGGCCATCCAGGAGGCCCCCCGCCTTCGCCATCGCCTGCGCCATGTTGATCTTCCACATGTCGAACGGGAATTGTCCCTGCTGTCCCGACGCACCGAATGCCAGGAAGATCTGCGGTTCACGGTAGACATAGATGGTATCGCCGGGATGGACCCAGACATTGTTGGCGGGAGTATAAACCAGAGCACCGAACGGAACCGTCGCGCGCTTGCCGTGACGCTCAAGCGTGACCCAGGTTTCCCAGCCCTGCCCCTTTGGACCACCAGCCCGCGAGATCACGTCGAGGACCCGCTCACCAGCCGCATTGGCTGTGAGACGGGTAGGCTGATTGACCTCACCGAGAACGCTGATCAGCGAGGTGTTCTGGGTGACTAGCGAGACCACCACCTGCGGTTCGATGGCGCGGTTGCCGATCGCCTTGACGATGTCCTGCTGGATCTCACTGGGCGTGCGGCCCGCGGCCTTGACGGCGCCCGCATACGGAACAGTGATGAAACCGGCCGAGTCGACGTTTTGGGTCGGCAGGGCAACGAAATTGCCTGGGCGCACGCCTGCTTCGGCCGGTATGAAAAGACCACCCGCCGCCGCCTCGAAGATCGACACCGCAACCACGTCGCCAATGCCAAACTTGATGGAGGGCGGCGGTCGATTGTCAGGGAACGAGCCCGCGATGGCACCGGGCCCGTATTCTTTGAGGATATCGACCACGGTGGGCGTGAGCGTCACCAACCCATATTCCGGGCCATTCTTGGTGTGCTCGCTCTTGATGACGTGGTCCTCAGGACCCGACATCGGCATGATTGCACAGCCCGCAGAACCGAGCAGCACAGCGGAAAGCACCCCTACAAGAACGAAGCCCCGTTTAAATTCCACCCGAGTTCCCCACTGCAACGAACCTCAAATTCCGCGAATTCCCGAGAGGAGTCAATGAATCGCGCCTGATAACCCGGCTCCTCGGGAGAATAAGCTGGAGGTTGTTGCAATGCGGTTACAGGCGAGCACCGGGTGGAGACAACCCGATAGGGGCTAATAGGCGTTTCTGCGGCGGGTAAGTTCCAAGCACGTGAGCAGGAGGATTTTCAGGTCGAGCGCCAAGCTCCAGTTGTTAATATACCAGAGGTCGCAATCCACCCGGCCCTTCATCTGTTCGACAAACGCGGTTTCGCCGCGATAGCCTTTGACCTGCGCCCAGCCCGTAATACCCGGTTTGACATGGTGCCGGAACGCATAGTCGCAGAGCAGCTGGCCGTAATGCCCGTCATGCGCCAACGCATGCGGCCGCGGACCCACCAAGGACATCTCCCCTTTCAATACGTTCAAAAGTTGCGGAACTTCATCGATGCTCGTCTTGCGGAGCATTCGTCCGGTCCGGGTGACGCGGGTATCGAATCGCTTCGCCTGCACCACGTTGGGACCATCCTCCATGACGGTCATTGTCCTGAACTTGACGATCGAAAATTGATTCTCATTGAACCCGTTCCGCCGCTGCCGAAAAAATACAGGGCCAGGCGAATCCAGCTTGATCGCTACCGCGCTGAGAGCCATCAGCGGGGCGAGAAGGATCAACCCGATCGACGCCCCCACAATGTCCAGCACGCGTTTGCCCAGCTGCTCGGCGCGGGAGAGCGGGCCGCGCTGAAGTTCGACAGAGAGCGAGTTTTTTACCCGGAACGACGGGTTCTGAACCAGGGAGCGCACCCGCCGATCCGGCAACAGCTGCACCGGCAGCGGCGAAATCCGAAGCCCATCCCGCATCAGCTCAATCTTGCGGGTATCGCTCCAAGGAAAGGCCAAAACGATACCCTCAGCGCCTTGCGCGCGTGCCGCGGCAATGGCGCGCTCTAGCGCCGCGAGCTCGTCTTGGCTTAGGGCAAAGCCGCCTGTGGCGGTGGGGAGCATCACACGCTCCACTTCGGTCAGACCAAAATTTTCCAACAGCGTTTCAAGGCCTATCGACGCCAGTTCCTCGCGGGTCCCGAGCAACACGATACGGCGCCCCCGGACCTGCCCATCCGCAACCACACTCAAAACCAGCCGTCTGGACATTCGGCGGCAGACCACCAGCAGCAGCGGGGCAAGCAGGCCAAAGCAGATCATGGAGCCGCGCGAGTAAACCGCGCCGCTTTTCATCAAAAACACCAAGGAGGTCAGCAGCAGGCACACCAGGGTCCACTGGCCAAGGATCCGCCCTATATCCCTCCGCTTCTTTGCAAGAGCCGCCCGAAGATCATACAGACCGGTGGCCTGTCCGATGATCACGTAAAGCATCGCTGCGACAATCCCCTGAGCCACGACCGGCTCGAGGTTAAGTTCGGCGTTTGCGAGCGTTTGATAGATTCCGGCGCCCACAAGGCTCGACAATACGATCACGGCAGCGTCCAGGACTGCCAAGAAGTACGCGAGGCTTGAGTAGGGTATTTTCAAGCCAAACCAGCGGCCGTCTAATGCAGCACCGGCCGCCGCACCGAGGTCAGGGGCATCAGGCAGCTTGGAAGACGTCGCATCGCCTCGTTTTGAGAGTGAAGTTCGCGGGATCAAAAATCGCCTCCTACGAAAACAAACAGGCCACCGCCGCCAAGAATCACTCTAGCCGCTGCAATGCAGCAGAATTATGCAGAAAACTAACATCAAAGGCTGTATAATCGTCCCTTACTGCCAACATGATGAGCTCAGAGTCAAGCCATTGTTTTCCATCATCATTCTGGACCGGCTGACTGTCGCGTCGGCATTCACGTTAATCCTTCTGGCCACAACCAGCGAAAGTTTCGGTCAACACCCTCGCGGGACGCGAGAGTGCGGTCCAGGACTTGGCTCCGAAGAACAGAGAAATTGCGATAAGCAATTTTCCGAGCAGCTGCGCAGCCGCAGCGGCATTGTGACACTCGCCCAAGGCTGGCAGCTGGTGAAAACCAAAAGCCCGACAGGGGGACAGGATGCCATCTCGGTCATGCACGTTGCCGATTCGGGGAAGTCGGACATCGGCCTCGCTGGCCTGAGCCTTCAGTGTGGTCAAGAGCGCCAGAGGATCGACGTGATTGTGATTCTTCTGGACCGTTGGTCGCGCACGGATCGTCCCAAGATCGTCCTCACCTCCGCGAGCGGCCGAGCTGCTGAATTTGAGGCATCCGTCACCCAGGCCGGCGAGGCTCTGTTACTCCCGAAGAGCGCATCAGAGCTCGTGCAGAATGATTGGCAATCCGCAACGGAGCTTAACGTCGAAATCGACGGCAAGGCTGGTCGGATCCGGGGGGTCATTCCCGTTACCGGACTGGCTGCCGCGGTCCGAACCTTGATGGAAAGCTGTGCAGGCCGCTAGCGCTGAATCCGGGGGGAACGAGTGACGATTCCTTAAGAAGATGGGTGGAATGGTGGCGATGGAGACAGACAATGACCCCGGTCGCCATCTTGCTATTTCTTACGGGCGCGGTCCTCGCGTGGCGCTTTCGCGTCTGGATTCTTGTGCCCTTCTGCCTAATCGCGATCGTTGCCACGCTCTCGATTCAACTTGCTCAAGATCAGGGATTTGCAACCGCAGTCGGATACGCACTTTTGGCGGGCTGCGCGCCACAATTTGGCTATGCCTTCGGCCTGCTGGCACGAGGCACATTGATGGCTCGCTATTCACCCCGTCAAACTGTTTCTCGGAAAGCGTCGGTGGCCGCGCTTTATCGGCAGACATCGGCTCACGACGACCGGCATATCTGACAGGGGTCCCTAAAACAGAGTTTGGCGAGGCGGACCCCCCATGCGATAGTGAAGCATCGCCCCTGGCCATCAGCTTCCTTCACTTTCCTCATCCCCCTTGAAGTTCTCCATTGCCGCTCGCGTTTTCCCTTCTGATCATCCTGTTGGCTGCAGCTGCCGCAACGCCATTCACCGATGGCATTTTCGTCCAGCATACGGTGTATCTGCTGGCCCCGCTCATGCTGCTGTCCGCGGCCGCTGCGGCGAGCTTGGCCGATCTTACTGCACTCACTCCGCTCCGCAGGTTTATGCTGGCGGCGCTTTTCCCGATGCTCTGGATGGTGACGCAAATTGCTCCCCTTCCATTCTCCCTCGTGAATCCCATCTGGCCCACAACAGCCGTCGCGTTAAATGAACCGTCGTTGGCGGGGCGAATCACGGTCGACCTGGGAAATACTTTGCGCGGCTTGATGTGGTATTCGGCCCTCCTGTCACTGCTGCTCTCCACCATCCTGCTGGCAAAAGATCGCAAAAGGGCGGAAGTCTTGCTGGTCGTTCTGACTGGCGGCGCGACGTTTATCGTGCTCGCGAGTTTGAGTCAGATCGTGCTTGCCCGAACAGCCTTGCTAGATCTCGGTCTGGCAGAAAACAATTCGCTTGCCCTCGTTGGGGTCATTGCAGCGCTCGCAAACACGGCAACGATTGCAATGGCAGCGGAGCGCCAGCTTGGTCGCGCCGGCACTCTCTTTCCACTGAATGGCCCATTCCTGCTGCGCATTGTCCCGGGCATTGCCGGTCTCATGATGTCTCTTGCTTACCTGGCAACGCTCGAACGAATAGTCCACATGCTAACGGCGCTGGGATTTGCAATCATGCTGTTCATTGCCGCCGTCCGTCGTCTCGGATATCGGTCTTGGCCGTCGGCGCTCCTGGCCGGCCTCCTCATTATGATGGCTGGTGCAGCGACGCTATCCCTGGAACGACCCGCGACATGGGCGGATCTGCTAGCTCGGAGCCGAATCGAGAATCAAGAATCTGTAGCGATCACACGGCGTGCCATATCGGACAGCTCGTGGACCGGCAATGGCGTCGGAACATTCGCCCAGGTTGCCCGCATCTATCAGGACTATGCTGTTGGTATTGCGCCGCGCGCTCCTTCAACTGCAGCGCTGGTTGCAATCGAATGGGGTCGCTTAGCCCTGCCAATCCTGGCGTTATTTGGGCTTCAGGTCTTCTTTTTCGTCTTGCGCGGAGCCGTTGGACGCGGACGGGACTCGTTCTTTGCCAGCACAACTTGCGCCCTTGTGCTTGTCGCAATTTGCGAGAGCTTTGTCGACACGAGCATGTTGAACCCGGCGGTGCAGATCATTCTTGCAGGATTGATCGGGCTCGGCTTGGCGCAAAGCACCGGGCGGACCAGCGCCCTGTAAGCGCGACCTCAGACCCTGGCGCTCGAGATCGTCGCCCAGAGCTTGGAGTTGGGCATCTGCATCCGCACCCAGCGATAAGGAACACGCGACCACGGCTTGATCTGGGGCGTCATGTTATCTAGCACCAAGTCTCCGCTATTGGTCCGGACCACGAGAATCAGGTGATGCTCACCGGAATTGACCATGACCTCGCTCAATAGCAAGGCGCGAGCCGGCCAACCGCGCTCCAGCAATTCATGCCGCTTGCTGACCGCATAGTCGTTGCAATCGCCCCGCGCTGGATTGATCAGCCATTGCTCGCCAGCCACGCCGAGTTCATTCCTCTCCGGGGCAATTCCGCGGTTAACCACCTGATTGATCTCCTTGAGATCTGCCCATCGCTCGTCGGTCAGCCGGACCGGCCCGCCCCGAAACATCGGCCGCGTGCGGCACTCGCCTCGGTATCGAAGACAAAATTGGGTAAACGCCATCGGCGGAAGAGTGGGAGTTTCGAGCTTGATGCGCTGGATTGCGGATTGAAGCCCCATTGGCATTCCCACAAGTCCGGCGTGGACCGGCTCAAGCCACATGGAGCCGGCTGCGATGACCCCGAGGGCGATAGTGATGATTCTGCGCATTAGTTGCTCCCCGCATGCTTATTGGCTAGGAAGCTAACGCGAAGGGTTTGAAATTTTGCGGCATCCCGCCATTCAATTAGAAACAAAAGCCAAGCAGGACATTGCGATCCCGTTAACTATGTGAGCTGACCTGAATCATTCGGGCGTTAGCCCCAAAGACTGCAAAGGCGACAAGTTCGGCAAATGCTCAGATTGTCGAGATCGAGGAACAAAAGCCGAATGCCGACGGTGCCCGAGGGCATTCGCATCTATGCGATAAGCGACATTCATGGATGCGCCGATCTGCTTCAGCAGATGTTTGCCGTCATCGACCGCGATCTCACCACAATAGGTTCAAGGCGCGCAATCCACGTTTTCCTCGGAGACTACATCGATCGAGGGCCTGACTCGAATCGGACCATCGAATTGCTGATGGAACGCGGCATGAAGCATGAATCGATCTTCCTGAAAGGCAATCATGAAGCCTTCCTGTTAGACGTTCTGCATGCCCCTTCGCAGCTTCAGGATTGGAAACAATATGGCGGCCTCCAAACCTTAGCCTCGTATGGACTTAGACCTTCCCTCAATCCTGATCCGGCAGAACAAGACGAACTCATTCGACGATTATCGCAGGCAATTCCGCCTCATCAGTTGCACTTCTTCAACAACCTGCGGGCGCGCTTTGTGTGTGGAGATTTCTTTTTTGTCCATGCTGGAGTGAAGCCTGGTGTCGCCCTGGCGAACCAACAAGAACAGGACATGCTCTGGATTCGAGACGAATTCCTGGAGAGCAACAAAAATTTCGGGAAATACATCGTCCACGGCCACACCCCCGTCCAGCAGCCCGACATAAGACCGAATCGGGTCAATATCGATACGGGCGCCTATGCGACCGGAAATTTGACCCTGTTAACGCTTCAGGACGACAGTATGATTGCCTTGTAAATCAATGACACGTCGTTTTTGCTTTGGAGATTTGATGCATTCAACGACCCTAGTTCGCGTCCTCCTGTTGGGCCTTGCGGCAGCCGTCGGCTGTTTTGGGATCGTATCAGCGGCCGCAGAACTGATCACCTCCAAGCGGCCGGATTTTCCAGAGGACCCAACCAAGGCCAGTCTCAGCTCGAACGCTCCACCCGAATGGGTTGGATTGATCTCTCCCTTGCGCTCTGACCTCGAAGGCAATCAGGCTCTATTTCTTGCGCTCCAAGTAATGCAACTGCCAAGAGGTGATGACAGGGTTCGGGCCCAGAGCGAACTTGCCCGGTCGCGTCTGAAGCATGTTGTCTCCATATCGCCATACGATGCTGAGCTATGGCTCGCCTTGGCAGTGCTGGAAGCCCGGCAGGATCCGGACAGTCCAGCAGCGATCGAATCCTTGAAGATGGTCTATCTCACGGCACCGAGCGAAGGCCGATTAATGCCTCTGAGGCTTGCTTCTGCAACCCGATTCGATGCCCTCGCCAGCCCCGATGTGAGGGAGCTAGTCCAAGGTGACATCCGCCTGATGTTGACGCGAGAGCCGAAACAAACGCGAGCCCTGGTGTTCGCATATCGGCAAGCCTCAGCCCGGGGCAAAGAATTCCTGAAAGATGCGATCCGGGCTATCGATCCCGCGCTTCTCAACGTGCTCGGGGGCTAGTCGAGCGGGCCTGCTGCGGGCGGAGGAGTTTGGCCAGCCGACCCAGTTTAGAGCATATTGCCCGTTCCTCGCGAAGCGTCTAAGATTAAGACAACTGGGGGCCCCCAAATGCGATCAATTCTCGGATTACTTACGCTCACCCTGGGCATGTGGACCTTGGTGACACCGTCTTACGCCGCAGACTACGCCGTGCCTACGCAAAGGACAGCGGCGCGTATTCCGTACATTGACCGAGGTCCCAATCCGTACTGCGGGCCCCGCTGCGGATGTCCCACGGTGGCGCAGGTTCGGCACAGGTCGCTGCAACAGGCCTACCCCGCCACATTTGATCCGCGCACGAGGGATGAGCCTCACTATTACTATGGGCCGGTCCGCACTTATGTGCGTTACGTGAACCCCTTGGATCCTGAGCGGGTCTTGACCTACTAGTTTGCCACGCAGCCTTAAGCTCCGTTTAACTGCGGCGGTATAGCCTCGTTCATCGAACGGGGCTAGGTTCGATGTTCGCCATCCAGTTGCTGTCGTGCGCCTTCGTGCTGGGCGCGGCCGTTACATTCGGCAGTTACGCGTTGCTGCGGCATTGCTTGATGCAGTGGAGTGACGAGTTCTGAAGGCCTAGCGCTGCACGTTTCCAGCCAAACGCCCTTCGTTCGCTGGCCGGGAATTCGGAAACCTGCTCAGCACGGCTGCCTTCATGAATTTGTAGTGCGCAATGGAAGAACAGAGTTCTTTCAACCGGCGCTGGCCGCTCTGGATCTCCCGATCGAACAGATCCTGATGATGGTTATCCAACGCCTCGCGTTCGAGATATTCATCATCACCGTTGCCGAAGGTCACCGCGGCCCGGGCCAAGACATCTTCGACCCGACGGTTCAGGCCCGATTGCTCCCGCTCGGCCGCGTGCAGCGCTTCCTCGATCGCGACCAGGATAGGCTCTATGCGGGTCCGGTCGGTCTCAGCATCTCGTTCAGGCGAACGCGCGCGGAATCCCCGTTCGCCGCTGAAACGGCCTTTCAGGAAATTGTGCGTGCGGGCCCGCAGGAACAGCTGGAACATGCGTGCGTTTTCCGGTTCAAAGCCAGATTGGAAAATGGGTCGGCGATGGTTAATAAACCTTAAAGCTTCTGGGTTGCTCGGCCCGGCTTCGTGCCATCCAGGCCTTCCAGGCACTCTCATGCTTCTGATACAATTCGAGCCAGCGCTCCTGCACCGTGGCCGCCCAAAGCACGCCGTCGTCAAGCGCCTGACCTTTAGCCTGACCGAACTCGGCCCGGCCCTCGAGGCGCTCGAATTCGAAGGTTTCCTCAACCGTCAAGCCAATCAAGACGCGCTGGCCCGCAGCATCAGGCAGATACCGCCGCGGGGCGTTGTTTCTCAGGCTCGTCATGGCGCTCCCCCTTTAGTGATCCACGGACCGGTCGGGCCTCGAGAACGTCGGCATTATCCCATGTGTCCCCCAACGGGCCATCGATCAATGTCCAAATTCAAGGGTACGGAGCAACGATATGCTTCCACATGCAGTACCGACCGCGAACCGCACGAACAACAGAACGCGGGCGTTAACGTAACCGAATGTGGTTACGTGAGAGGTCACCGAGCCTATTGTTGCTCTGCTCGCACGTGTCGCGAAAACAGAATAGCCCATCCCAAGTTGCAAACATTCAGAATGCACGCCGCGCTCGGACGAATGATGTAGCCTCTCCGGCTGTCGCGGAACGATAGTGCGAGTACAGCCGGCGGCGCTCGTTGCGTTTGCGCGATCGCCAGGCCCGGGTTGCGTAGCCTCCGCCGAAACCGGCAAAGAAGATCGAAGCCAAAACCGCAACTAGCACCATTGGGCAATCTTTCCATATGCAAGACGTTTCCAACTACTAGCATTGTGGTCGCGCAGTTGTGTCGACATCGTGATAAGTGTCGCTGATTTTCTCATCTCGGCGATAATATCTTGGGCAGCACAGTGCTTAGAAACTGATCGCGCGCACTTCAACCGAAGCACCATAGAGACAGCCTCACGAGCAACAGCGTGATGAAATACAGCCAGCCTGCCATCGCGATCATCGCAAGGCTGAAAAATCCGACCTCGAACATACGGTCTCGAAGCCTTGCGAACGACGATATTGTCTGTGTTTCTTGTAGCATGTCGGTGCTTGCACTCTCCAGTCTCAAGCATATCAAATTGAATTCGGCGATCTCATGACACGAAAGACACGAAGCAAGAATCTCGGTGTGAATGCGACCTTCCCGAACGATCTTAGACGAGTCGTGTTTAACCCTGCGCGCAACGAGGTTCCGAAGATACACACTCCAGAAAACGACGCTGCGGAGAAATCCTTCAAAGCCACCGACTTCATTCGATCAACGCGCCTCTCCTCGCCACGAAGCAAGTTGGCCTTTGCTCAACCCAGATTTCCAACGAGAGAGCAGACGGGGCGGTTTTGCGCGAACCGGAGGCGGCGCCGTCCCGCGAACATGGATCCACTTGCGCCTCCATCACCTTGTTGAACAGTGGAGAGCCGCCTCCTATCGGCTGGCTCTCTTTGTGGCGAAAAACGTCACAAGGATTCCGCGAAATTGCCTTATCTCGGCTGACCCGCGTGCGTACAATGGTCGGTAACTCGTTCACGGGGTTTCCCTCAATGCTGGGTCTTCTGCTCTTATTTCTGATTGCGATGACCTCATTTGCGGCGGGGTACGTCACCCGTTCAGCGATCTCGCGGCGGCGGCGGGCGAACTATCTCAAGTTGGAACCTTACGTTCGGCCGTCACGACCATCGAAGCCTCCGTCGTTTTTGGTGCGTTCAGACAATCGCAACTCTCCACCGCTCCAAAGACTTGCGTCCGGTGGTCGTCGCGGCAGCTGACGTTGGTGGCTGTTTGCATTGAGCGCTTCAACGCGTAGGCTGGTGGGCTTTATTGTCGTTCGTTTCGCTGGGATATTCTGGGATTGCGCATTCCGGCGGCCGTCGCCAGGCGGGCACCAAGCATGATCCCTCATTTCTACTTGCTCAATCAACCGTAGCTTTGTTCACCGCAGTCGCGCTCTCAGCGCCGTGGTGCCCCTCCACAACAGGCCCAGGTATGGTTTGGCATCGCCGCGCTCTGGGTTCATAGTGGTGGCGCATCAACCAGATGGAAAACTCAATGAACCGTTTCGCAGTGCTTCTGGCGGGGGCCGCGCTCCTCGGCACCTCCGCATCCGCTCATGCTCAGGGGACCTACTCAAACGGGAGTCGCAACGGATATGCCGGCAGCGCACCACGTTCGACGATCTCGACAACTACATCTCCAGTCTCGCCTTCCAGTCCCGCACCTACACCAAGAAATCTGGGGACGGGCCAAGGACGAACTGAAGGCGCTATGGGGCTCACACCGCAACTGCAACGCGAACTTGGGATCGGGCGGCAACAATGAGTCGCCGCTGGGCAGTGCCGGGCAATTAGACCCAGTCCATTCTGCAGCGCTTCGATGGCGTAACCGACATGCTTGGCTTTGTAGGCGAAGAACCCGTGCCCCATCGCGTTTATGCCGTCACGACTTAGCCGTGATCAAGCGACCAATGGCGGACTGACTGCTTGGCCATCAGGCTTCCGGGTTCGTGCAGCCGACGCACGTTGCTGTGCATCAGCCTCGATGTATTTACAAAGGGTGCAGCTCTGCTGAACGAAACCTCCGTGCTTATACGGGGGGGCCCGATTTTGTCCCGGTAAGGTTGAGCGGTTAGCTTAATCCGCGTTGTTTGTTGCGAACTCTCACCGATCGCTTATCCCATCGTCTCACCGGGCTCCCCCAAGCTCGGCCCCACCCAAGCAAAGCCGTCGAGCGATATGGGTCCGCTTGGCGGCTTTGTCTTTGTCGCGACGAGAGGATGATTTCGGTTATGGCGCGCAAGCCCTGGTCGTTCAAGGAAGACCGCCGGCTGATGGAGTTGGCCAAGTCTTCGGCTTCATTGGAGGAGGCGGCGAAACAGCTCGGACGCTCGCCCGATGCGATCAAGCGCATGGCCTTGCGCCTTGGTCTTTCGCTGAAACCAAAGACAGGTAAGAAGGGCTAGAGCGAAAGCGTTGCGTCGAGCGCGCAGCGTTCCATCTCCGCTCGGGCGCAGCTCAACCGCGCGACGATCGACCAACGATCTCTCGATGACTGCGAGGCCGCCAAACCGGCTAGAGGACCAGAAGCCCTCTCGCAGATGCCTGAGCCAGCACCCCCAAATGGGTCTGCTCGCCGAATTCGCCCGACAGGATGAGGCTGCGAAGTTCATCCGGCGAGGCGGAGCTGACCTCGACACCTGGCTCTTCCACAAATCCGGGCGCGCGACCGCCGGTTCTGACGAAGAACGAATGAGTCGTATTGCTGATCCGGCTGGAGCAGGTCGCGCATCTGCCGATGAGCTCGACGCTCATCGTGGGATAGCCAGTCTCCTCCAGGAGTTCGCGCGTGGCGGTTTCCGGCGGGTCTTCGTTAGGATCCACCACGCCCGCTGGCAATTCCAGCGAGAAGCGCTCGATCGCCGGACGATACTGACGCACCAGGAGAACGCGCGAGTCCGGCGTCATCGCCAGAATGACTACATAGTCAGGTTGCGCAACTGCATAATAGGTTTCAACGGCAGACTCCGCGGAGAACCTCACATCCCGGGCCACGACCTCGAGCCAGGGGGAGACCACCATATGCTCGGTCTTTAGGATCGTCGGCAATTCCCGGACCATCAGACAATTCTCCTTCGTTGAACCTTGCTGGTAAACCATATGGCCTTGCAGGAATGAGGCCGCTGGCGCGGGAGGCCTGAATTCCAGCGGCTGAATTAGGCGCTTTAGCCCTATTCGCCAGGGAACCGAACGCGCAAATTTGCGTTGATCTCAACTTCGTCGCGAGGTCTGGCCGTGGCACATCTAGCCATTTCCGTCATCCT
Organism: Bradyrhizobium sp. Ken51; assembly: GCF_055807435.1. NCBI lineage: Bacteria > Pseudomonadati > Pseudomonadota > Alphaproteobacteria > Hyphomicrobiales > Nitrobacteraceae > Bradyrhizobium > Bradyrhizobium sp. Ken51. Next base: position 57,294 of record NZ_JBVVPB010000017.1, read on the forward strand.
GGTCTGGTTGGCTATCAATATCGCCTTCGTGGTCTTGCGTTTGCGAGCCACCCGGCCACAGCATGGTGGCAGCACCCGGCAGGTTCCCATTGCGCCCTACAATCCCGCACCCGCTTCCCTCCGCCATCGAATGGGCCGCTAAAACTTGAGAGCGGAGGAGTAAGGGTCTCGGCCCCACTGCCTTTCCCGAGATTCAACGAGTTGGTCGAGTCACGCTGCTTGACGCAGAGCGCTAAATTTCCGACCGACGCGGTGCTGGTGGCCTGACTGGATTGAACCGTTACCCGGGCCGGCAAAACGCTCCGCACCAGGCGTGCCCTGCTCAATCAGCCTTAACGATACTCTCATCTTTCAACGCGGTCTGGCTCCCATCCGGCTATGATCGTCCAATGCGCCGAAACCACCTTATCGCAGCCGCAGGAATCTGCTTCGCGCTCATCGTCTATGCCACGCTTGCGAGACTGGCGGGGAGACCCGTGCTTATCGGTCATCACGAGGCTTATTGGGTCGTCGTGATCGAGCGCTTCAGCGCCTACGGGTTGCTGGGATTTCTCTTATCCTTCCTGTTGCCCGGTCGGCTCACCCTCGCATGCTCGCTTGTCGTGGCCGTCGCAATGGGGCTCGAAATCCTGCAAGCAATGACGCCCGATCGTGATCCGGGTTTCCTGGACGTGATGCAAAAAGCAGCAGGCGGGACCGTCGGGGTCCTCCTCGCTCAAACAATCCTGGCCTTCCTACCGAGACCGCCCGCCTGAGCAACACGTCCGCATCGGAAGTTGCTGTCGTTATTTCATCATTTGTCCGCGTCGTTCACCGCCCGGGTTCGCGACCGTATGAATGTTCGCGTGCCATTTCCCGGCCAGCAGATCCGCAGCCTGCCTTGGCTTTGCCCGTTCTAGGCGAGCTGTTCGGAGCATGCGGGCGGCTAAGCCGACCGGCGCCGGCCCTGGAACTGGTTCGGCGTCAGGAGTTCTGCCATCTGGCGGTGGGTGTCCTGGAGCGCCTCGATAGCGCCGTCCAGATCAAAATCGGCGTCTCGGACCGAGGCGAGGAATTTAGCCGTCAGCGCCAGATCGAGCTTGACGCGGGTTGCGCCATCGCGGCTTTTGCGGCGGTCAAGTGACAAATGGATGGCCCGCATTCTGGCCTCGGCAGGCGTGCAGCCACTGAGCCCGGCGAGTTCGTCATAAGTCATCCAGATCTGTGCCATGTTTCAGTCACTCCTTTACTCGGCCTCAGCTTATTTTTCGTGCTTAAAGCTTCGGTTGCCGCGATGCGCGCGCCGACCGTTTCGCAGCGATAGGGTCAATGCGAGCTAAACGAAGAAGGACAATCGTGCCGAGCCCTCGGTGGGTTGCATACAGCGAAGATCGATCTATGCTCACCCGATCGATCAACTGTTGAACTGAGGCAATCACATTGGGACAGATCACTTCGGATGCCCTCTGATGTCGTGTCCCGTGGCCACGCGGCATGTCCCCACCTTCGGCAAGCGTTTCGAATGGCTGACGCTTGCGGTGCTCGTGCTGTGCGCCGATTTGGTGCTGGCGGCGCCTGCCTGGGTCATCGTTGATTTCGCTTTGAGGTAAGCACACATGACCGACCGACCGACTGTCCTCGTTACGGGAGGCGCGGGCTATATAGGCTCGCATGCCAGCCGCGCACTGACCGCCGCCGGCTATCAGCCCGTCGTATATGACAATCTGTCGACAGGTCATCGCGGCTTCGTCGCCGGCCCGCTGGTAACGGGCGATCTGCTCGACGGCGCCGCGCTGGCGCGCGCCTTCGCCGAGCACAAAATCACGGCGGTGATGCATTTCGCGGCGGCGAGCCTCGTCGGCGAATCCATGACCGACCCGCAAAAGTACTACATCAACAATGTGCAGGGCACGCTGTCGCTATTGCAGGCGATGCGCGATGCGGGTTGCCATCGTATCGTGTTCTCCTCGACCGGCGCTGTCTACGGCAATGCCGATTCCAAGGAACTGCCGGAAGACTTCCCCTGCGCGCCGATTAACCCCTATGGCGCATCGAAGTGGATGATCGAGCGCATGCTGGCCGATTACCGGTCGGCTTACGGCTTCGGCGCGTTCTGTCTGCGCTATTTCAACGCCAGCGGCGCCGATCCTGCCGGCGGGATCGGCGAATTGCGTGACAACGAAACTCATCTCATTCCGCGCGCCATGATGGCGTTACAGGGCCATGTCGATTTTGCCGTGTTCGGTGAAGACTACGACACGCCCGATGGCACCGCGATCCGCGACTACATCCATGTCACCGACCTCGCCGCGGCGCATGTCGTGGCGCTGAAACTGCTGGAACAAGGGCATGCCGGCGGCAGCTTCAATCTGGGCACCGGCTCCGGTTTTTCGGTGCGGGAAATCCTGACCGCCATCAGGCAGGAGACCGGGCGCGAGGTGCCCCACACCGTCAAACCGCGCCGCGCCGGCGATCCCACCTATCTGGTCGCCGATCCCTCTGCAGCGCGAAAAGTGCTGAATTTCGTACCGCGACATTCGGATCTGCCGACCGTGATCCGCACCGCCTGGGCCTGGCACCAGAGGGCTCATCCGCTTAAGCAGCCCTGACGACATCGTCGAAGTCGATCGGGCGGGATAAGACGTTGCCTTATGGTCTATTCCGTTCTGACCCGAGCGATCCCGGCGCAAACGGATGGCGCGATCGCGAACGGCCGTCGAGCCCCTTGGGCAGCTTGTCGGCATTGAGCTTCACGACCGCACCTCTGGCGTCAACGGCCGGCGCCTCGTCCCGGCTGTAGATGAGCGTCGCCTCGAAGGTCACATCGGGCGCCTGCTCGGCCGTCCCGGAACAGGTCGCCATCGCGCCGCTGCACACGCCCGAGAGCTTGACCTCGACTTCGTCGAGCCCGAACACAGTCGGCGGCCCCTCGGCATGTCGCCGCGTGGTCAGAACCGCCGTGAAGCGCTGCTCGTCGATTCGGTAAGAGCCGCCATACGTGAAGAAGCTGTCGCTGCCGGAGATTCGTCCCTCCGCCAGATGCACGACGCCCGTGCCCTGACCGCGCGGGGTCCTGAACCAGGCAGCATATTTGCCGTCTCTCAGCATGAAAACATCCACCGTAAAAACTCAAACGTATTTGCAACCAACTCTGGGGCGCGACAATGACCCGCGCGGGGAGCATTCCGCCACGGTTAACGTCCTGCAAAGCGAGCCAGTCAAATTGCTGCCGACGCGCAGCGACGCGGGCGAGCGCACGCTCCCCCGCGCAGCGGGCAAGAAAGCTGGACCTCGTTGCATACCGCGCTAAAAAGATCGGCTTGCCGACCTCGTTTGGCAGCTTGCATATAACCGCTATCAACTCAGCCAGTTCGTGACAGCTAGCCTTCCTGTCGCGCTGGGAGGAAGTGGTCGAGATTGCAGCCGGTCAGCAGGCGACGCCATATCAGAAGACCGAGGCGACGCTCCCGCCCATTGTGGATATAGAGAGTGCAGCGGAGGGCCACCCGGTCGAGGCCGTCCCAGCCGAATGAAATTATCCATCCGGCCAACAGCTTCCCGGCGCACTGTTTTCTCCGGTCGCTGATTTGAACCTCTTCCTGATAGAGTGCACCAATATCTAAGAGTGATTCCGGTCACACTTGCCTGGGCGTTTCGCTGCTAAGCATCGGGCCTGGATGGGGACCGGGCAAGTATCGGTCGAATTGGATGAGAATTCCCATGAAAAGCCTGATCGGCGCTGTTGTCGGCGCGTGCTGTCTTGCTGCCCCGGCTTTGGCGGAGAGCCCGGCCGCCATCGTCGAGGACGTGCAAGGCAAGGTCGACGGCGTCGCGTTCATGGATTATGTGGCGCCGGGCAAGATCATCAAGCTGGGGCCCAAGGCAACCATTACGCTCAGCTATCTCAAATCGTGCCAGCGCGAGACCATCAGCGAAGGCGTCGTCATGGTCGGCACCGAGCAGAGCACCGTGCAGCTCGGCGAGGTCAAGCGGGAAAAGGTACCCTGCGATACCAACGCGGCAAAACTGTCGGAGCGCGAGGCGAACCAGAGTGCCGCGACGACCTTCCGCACCATGCGGTCGGACGCCAAGGGTGGCGCTCCGGCCAAGCTGCCGACGCTCTACGGAGTCGCACCGTTGGTGCAGGCCAAGAGCGGCAACACCCTGGTGATCGAACGCACCGATGGCAAGGAGCCCACGATCAGCGTGCCGCTCAAGAGCGAGACCATGGTCGGAGGCAAGTTCTATGACTTCGCCAAGGCCGGGAAGTCGCTGACGCCGGGCGGCAGCTATCTCGCCATCCTCGGCACCAAGCGTTACGCCTTCCAGGTCGATCCCAGCGCCACGTCATCGCCGACGCCGATAGTCGGACGCCTGCTGCGGCTCGAATAGGCGGCTAGCGACGGGGCGATGCGGCGGATCGGCAGACGGGACATCGTTGCAGCGATCCTGATTGCGCTTCTTGCAGGCGCCGTCGTCACGTCTCCACCGTTCCAGACGCTGCAGGGCCTATCGCTCGACATCCTCACGGCACTGCGCGGCAAGCTCGTCGGCGACCGCCGCGATCCCGCGACATCACCGGTCGTCGTCGTGGCCATCGACGGCGAGACCTACGACACTCCGCCGTTCAAGGGATCGCCAACGCAGACCTGGACGCGCGAGATCGGCAGGGTTCTCGGCAGCATCGACGACGGCGGCGCCCGGGCGATCGGCTTCGACGTCATCTTCCCGAGCTCGATCGAGCAATCGGAGATTCCCTTCGGCGACGCGTCGCTGGGCAGCCGCATGAGAGGCTTCGATCGGGACTATCTCATCGCCCTGCGGAAGCTTTCCGACAGCGGCAAGCTGGTGCTCGGCGAGATCCTGAGCAACGACCATCAGGAAAGGCCCGACCGCGCGCAGCAACTGGCGGTGAGAAACAATATCCGCGCCCTCAACGTCCATACCGACACCGACGACGTGATCCGGCGGATGCCGCTGAGCTTCTCGATCGACGGCAAGCCGGTCCCCGCGATGGCGGTCGAGCTCGCCGCGCGCGCGCTCGCCGGAAAGCCCGAGATTGGACCGTCCGGAGCGACCGAATTGTCCGGTTATGCAATTCCGAGCGCGGTACCGAACACACTGACGCTCAATTTCCGAGGACTGGGCCGCGACATCCCGACTTTCTCCTTCGCCGATCTTCGGGCCTGCGTCGAAAAGGGCGATCGCGATTTCTTTCGCCGCGCCTTCGGCGACAAAGTCGTGCTGCTAGGCACGGCCCTGAATTTCGATGATCGCAAACTCACCTCGGTGCGACTGTCCGGCGGACATGACGGAACGCCGGGGCCACGATGCGCCCAGCCCGCCCCGGCAAGCACCGCACAAAAGGCCCGCAGCGACATCGCCGGTGTCTTCGTGCATGCCAACGCGGTACGAAATCTGATCGAACGCGATGCGGTGACCGAGCTCGGCTTTCCATTGCGGAGCATTCTTACCATGGTGTTCGCAGCGATCGTGGCCTGCGCGGCCTGCGTGCTCGCACCGGGTGGCGCACTGATCGCCTGGTTCGGCCTCACCGCCGTTTACGCCGCTGTGGCCGTCGGTGCATTCGTCCATGCCTTGGCGCTGCCGCTGACGGAGCCGGCACTCGCAAGCCTTGCCGCGCTCGCGATGATGATCGGCTACCGTTTCGTGCTGGCCGATCGTGACGAGCGTTTCCTGCGCAAGAGCTTCGCGTTCTATCTCGCCCCCGAAGTGATCGACACCATGGTTGCCTCCGGCAAGATGCCGGCGCTCGGCGGCGAAATGCGCAACGTCACCATGTTCTTCTCCGACCTGAGCGGCTTCTCCTCCATCGCCGAGACGATGACGCCGGGCGAACTGGTGACGCTGATGAACGAATATCTGTCAGCCATGACCGACATCATCGAGAGCCATGGCGGCTATGTCGACAAATATATCGGCGATTCCATCGTCGCCATGTTCGGTGCGCCCGCCGACGATCCCGCGCATGCGCGCCACGCCGTCCATGCCGCGCTGAAATGTCACGAAAAGCTGGCAGAGCTCAACGCGGGCAGCGCCGCTTTCGCCGGCCACGGCCTGTCGCACCGCATCGGGCTCAACAGCGGCGAGGCCGTAGTCGGCAATATCGGCTCCCGCCGCCGCTTCAACTACACCGTGATGAGCGACACCGTGAACGTCGCCTCGCGGCTCGAAGGCGCCAACAAATACTACGGCACCGCAATCATGGCCTCGGAATCGACGATGGCCCAGACCGGCGACGGCTTCGCCTGGCGTGAACTCGACGCGATCCGGGTGCTGGGGCGTGGCGAGGCGATCAGGGTGTTCGAGCCGCTCGCGGACAAAGGCGCGGAGAGCGCCGGGCAGAAAAAAGTGGCTGCGGCTTACGCGGAGGGGCTCGCCTGCTGGCGGGCACGGGAGTTCGCGAAGGCGGCTGACGCGTTCGAGCGAACGGCGGAAATGGATCCGGCGTCAGCGCTTTTTGGCAAGCGCGCGATTGTGCTCGCTACAAATCCACCGGGGTCGGACTGGACGCCGGTGAACATCCTGGAAGGAAAGTAGCGCAGCGTGGCGGCGGTTTTCGGGTCCACTCCACGCTAAAACGGCAGCCCCACATAATTCTCCGCGAGCAGGCGCTGTGCCGTCTCGGACGAGAGAAGATATTCCAGTTCGGTCTGCTGGAGCCGGTCCTCGTATTCGAGCCGGTCGGGGAAGCGATGCAGCAGCATCGTCATCCACCACGAGAAGCGTTGCGCCTTCCAGATCCGCGCCAGCGCCTTGGCGGAATAGCCCTGAAGCCCGGAATCATCGTCGTTCTGATAGTGCGCGAGCATGGCGTGGTAGAGATAGTAGATGTCGGAGGCCGCGCTGTTCAGCCCGCGCGCGCCGGTCGGCGGCACGATGTGGGCGGCATCGCCGGCGAGAAACAGGCGGCCGTAGCTCATCGGCTCGGCCACGAAGCTGCGCAACGGTGCGATGCTCTTTTCGATGGACGTTCCCGTGATCAGGCGGCCGCCGACCTCGTCCGGCAAACGACGCTTCAGCTCGGCCCAGAACGCATCGTCGCTCCAGTCCTCCACCTTATCGGTGAGCGGCACCTGGACGTAATAGCGGCTCAGTACTTGCGACCGCAAGGAACACAGCGCGAAGCCGCGCTCGTGCTTCACGTAGATCAGCTCCGGCGACACCGGTTTCGTGCGTGACAGCACGCCCAGCCAGCCGAACGGATAGATCTTCTCGTATTCCCGCAGCACGTCCTTCGGGATCGACTTGCGGCTGACGCCGTGAAAGCCGTCGGCGCCGACGATATAGTCGCAATCGACCCGGACAGTCTCGCCATTCGAGCGATAGGTCACGTAAGGCCGATCCGAGGTCACGTCATGCGGCATCACGTCCTCGGCATTGTGCACGACGTTGCCGCCGAGGCGGTCGCGCGCCTCGTAGAGGTCGCGCGTCAGCTCGGTCTGGCCGTAGACCAGCACCGAATTGCCGCCGGAGTGCTTGTGGAGGTCGATCTGGGAGAGCACGCCGTCATGGGCGATCTCGAATCCCTTGTGGATCTCGCCCTCGCGGTCCATCCGCTCGCCGCACTGAGCCTCGCGCATCAGCCTGGCGAAGCCGTGCTCGAGCACGCCGGCACGGATCCGGGCAAGCACGTGGTCGCGGCTGTATTTTTCCAGTACGACCGTGTCGATGCCCTTGAGGTGCAGGAGCTGGGACAACAGCAACCCGGACGGCCCGCCGCCGATGATACAGACCTGAACTTTCATTTTTGCATCCTCCTCGGCACTTTCTTGCAGATTCAGCACCGCTGACCGATGGAGGCTTTCGTCTTTGTCTTGTACTATTCGAACATGAGAAGCGCAGCCCCCGCCCCGGCAATCCGGGTCTACAATTTGTTCGGCGAGTCCGGCGATCTGCCCGATGTCGTGCATTGCGAGACGATAGCGTCGCGCTCGGTGCTGCACGACTGGACGCTGGCTGTGCACCGCCATGCCCGGCTGCACCAGGTGCTGCTGATCGAGCGCGGCGGCGGCGAAGCCACGCTCGACGGGCGCGTGGTGCAGCTGAAGCCGATGCAAATCGTCAACGTGCCTGTCGGCCACGTCCATGGCTTCCGTTTCGTGCCTGATACCCAGGGTTGGGTGCTGACCATCGCCGGGGAAATATTGGACGAAGCGCTGCTCGCCTCCGAAGGACTGCGCGGTGCCTTGTCGCGCTCGGCCGTGATACGCGGCACGCCGCAGATCCGGACCACCATGAAGCAGATCTTTGCCGAACACGCCGCGCGCGATTTCGGCCGGGCGCATGTGCTGCGTGCACTGTCGGCGGCCATGATCGGGCTGGTGGCCCGCGCGCTCACCAGCGAGAGCGGTGGCAACGGCACGGCTGAAAGCGGACTATTCCGCCGCTTCGAGGCGCTGCTGGAACAGCATCATCTGGAACGCTGGAGCGTCGCGGACTATGCGGGCGCGCTGTCGATCACGCCGACCCATCTCAACCGGGTGACGCGGGCAGCAACCGGCGACACCGCCTCGCACCTGATCCTCAACCGGTTGATCCGCGAGGCGCGGCGCAACCTCGTCTACACCAATTTGCCGGTCTCGACGATCGCCTATGCACTTGGCTTCGAAGACCCCGCCTATTTCAGCCGGGTCTACGCCGCCGCCACGGGCGTGTCACCGCGCGCCTTTCGCGCGCGGCTCCACGGCGACGAGACCTGAGACGATCACACGTCGAAGAACACCGTCTCTTCCGGTCCCTGCAAATTGATCGTGAAAGAATACACGATCTTGCCGGCGCGTTCGCTGCGCTTTGCGATCAGCGTCGAGCGCCGGACCGGCTGCTCGATCAGGTTGAGCACGGGGTCGGCGGCGTTGGCGGCCGCTTCGTCCGAGAAATAGAGGCGCGTATTCAGACCGATGTTGATACCGCGCGCGACGATCCAGACATTGATGTGCGGCGCGCCTTTGCGGCCCGTCTTGTCGATGATCGCGCCCGGCTTGATGGTCTCGAAGGTGACAAGACCGCTCTCGAAGTCGGAGCCGGCGCGGCCCCAGCCACGAAATTCCTCGTCAAGCGGGCCGGTCGACCGATCGGCCGGATGGTTGTAGCGGCCGGCCGCATTGGCCTGCCAGATCTCCAGCAGCACGTCGCGCAGCGGCGTGCCGCTGCCGTCGATCACCCTGCCCTCCAGCGTGATGCGCTCGCCTTGCGTGTTCGGCGTCACCAGCACGTTGGAAAAATTCTTCTCGAAAATGTCGAAGCCGGCCATGGCCGGGATCAGCCCGATATGGACGTAGGGCCCGGCCGTCTGCGAGGCGGTTTCCTTGAGGTAGTTGAGCGGCTGCGGCATGGACCTAGTTCCCTGCGGTGCGATTTTCAAAGTAAGTGGAGCGCTGGCCGCGCAAGACGATATCAAAGCGGTAGGCGAGCGAGTCGAACGGAGTCGATGCGTTGAGGTCGAGCGGCGCGACGAGGCGCTCCAGCGCATCCTTGTCCGGGATCGTCGTCAGGATCGGGCAGACCGGGATCAGGGGATCGCCCTCAAAGTACATCTGGGTGATCAGACGTTGTGCGAAGCCCGAGCCGAACACCGAGAAGTGGATGTGAGCGGGACGCCAGCTGTTGACGTAATTGCGCCAGGGATAGGGCCCCGGCTTCACGGTACGGAAATAATAGTAGCCAGTGTCGTCGGTCAGCGCGCGGCCGCAACCGCCGAAATTCGGATCGATCGGCGCCAGATACGTGTCCTTCTTGTGCCGGTAGCGGCCGCCGGCATTGGCTTGCCAGAACTCGACCAGCGTGTTCGGCACGCCGCGGCCGGTCTCGTCCAGCACGCGGCCGTGGACGATGATGCGCTCGCCGACGGGATCGCCGTCCTTGGCGTAGTTGCGGATCAAATCATTATCGAGCGGGCTGAGGTCGTTGTGTCCGAACACCGGCCCCGTGATCTCCGAGACCGAGTTCTCAAGCGACAGCAGCGCCTGGCGCGGCGAGCGCAGCACCGAGGATTTGTAGCCTGGCGCATGCGCCGGCGGATGCATGGAACGGTCGCGCTGGAAGAAGTCGCCGTCACCGAGCGGCGGCGTGAACGGCTCGGGGCGGTTGGGGCGGGTATCCCGCAAGGCTGGCGCCTGGGCATGCATCGGCGTTGTCTCTCCCTCTGGCGCCCCGTTTGGGCGCACGGCTTACCGGGAGATGATGACGCCGGCTATTCTCAAGATAAATAGATCGATTATAATGAATTCCATGAAGCAAATCGATCATTTGGCGCTCGATGGCCACGCGCTGGAGCTGTTTCTGGCGGTGCTGGAAGAAGGCTCGGTGACGGCGGCCGCAACGCGGCTCGGCCTGACGCAATCCGCGGTCAGCCACGCCCTGAACAAGCTGCGGCGGATCGTCGGCGATCCGCTGTTTGCCAAATCCGGCCGCGGCATTGTGGCCACGGCGCACGCCCAGGCACTCGCGGCAAAGGCGCGGGCGCTGATCGACGAGATGCGGAGCTTTGCCGGCGGCGTCACGTTCGCGCCGGCGAGCGCGCAGCTTTCGCTGACAATCGCCGCGAACGACCTTCAGCGCGACCTGCTGCTGCCGCGGTTCTTCGATCACGTCGCCGCGCAAGTGACGAGCCTGAACCTGCGCGTGATCCCGTCGCAGTCGCCCTCGCCGGCGATGCTGCGCGAAAACCGCTGCGACCTGCTGATCACGCCGCTGCCGCCGTCCGGCGTCGACATCGTGCAGAAGCGTCTGCTGCAAGACCATTATGTCTGTTACTTCGACCCCAAAGCGCGTGCCGCGCCGGCTACGCGCGACGCCTATCTCGCGGCGCGTCACATCACGGTGGTCTACACTGACAATGAGCGGCTCGACTTCGATCGCCGGCTTGCGGCCAACGGCTTCCACCGCGACATCGCGATCTCGGTGCCGAGCTTCTCCGGCGTGCCGTCCTTCCTGCGTGGCTCGCAGATGCTGGCGAGCATGCCGAGCCTGCTGGCGCCCGGCGTGATGCACGGCTTCGCGCAGGTGCGGATTCCGCTGGCCTCGCGCACGCGAACCCTGGCCGAGCTGCCGATGTTCATGGTCTGGCACCAGCGCTATCAGAAAGATCCGGCGCATCGCTGGATCAGAAGCCAGCTCGAGACCGTGGCGGCAAAGGCCTCGCACCCCGCCCCCGCGAAAACCTGATCCCCGTCAAACCCACTGGTTGCGCCGGGGCCGCCACGCTAGAATTCCCCCATGACAGTGACCGACATTGCGAGCCGGACCTACAATCACAGCTGGCGGCTGGATCCCATCATCCGCAGCTTGCTTGATACCGACTTCTACAAGCTATTGATGTTGCAAATGATTCGGGAATATTACCCGGATCAGCAGGTGACGTTCTCGGTCATCAACCGGTCGCGCCATGTCCGGCTCGCCGAAATCATCGACGAGGGCGAACTGCGCGCTCAGCTCGACCACGCCCGCACCATCCGCTTCACCAAGAAAGAGCTGATCTGGCTTGCCGGTAATACTTTCTACGGCAAGACCCACATGTTCTCGGCGGACTTCATCCGCTGGCTCGCCGAATTCCGGCTGCCCGAATACGAGCTTCGCAAGGTCGAAGGCCAGTACGAGCTGCACTTCCACGGGCCGTGGAGCCATACCACGATGTGGGAGATTCCTGCGCTCGCCATCCTCAACGAATTGCGCTCGCGCGCAGCGATGAAGGGCCGCGGCCGCTTCGAGCTCGACGTGCTCTATGCCCGCGCCAAGGCCAAGCTGTGGACCAAGGTGGAACGCCTGCGCAAGCTGGATGGCTTGCGGCTCTCCGATTTCGGCACCCGTCGCCGCCATGGCTTCCTCTGGCAGCGCTGGTGCGTGGAGGCCGTAAAGGAGGGCCTCGGCCCGTCCTTCATCGGCACCTCCAACGTGCTGCTCGCGATGGACAATGATCTCGAAGCGATCGGCACCAACGCCCATGAACTGCCGATGGTTGCGGCCGCGCTGGCCAGGGACGACGAGGAATTGCGTTGGGCGCCCTACCGCATCCTCGACCAATGGCGCCAGACCTATGGCGGAAACCTCCTGATCGCGCTGCCCGACGCTTTCGGCACCAAGGCTTTCCTGCGCGATGCGCCGGAATGGGTCGCCGACTGGACCGGCTTCCGTCCCGACAGCGCGCCGCCGATCCAGGCCGGCGAGGAGATCATCAAATGGTGGGAGCAGAAGGGCCGCAATCCCAGGGACAAGCTGCTGGTCTTCTCCGACGCGATGGACGTGGGCTCGATCGAGGAGACCTACCATCACTTCACCGGGCGCGTGCGGCTCTCGTTCGGCTGGGGCACCAATCTCACCAATGATTTCGTCGGCTGCACGCCGGACGGCTCGTTCAATCTCGATCCGATTTCGCTGGTGTGCAAGGTGTCGTCGGTCGATGGACATCCGGCCGTCAAGCTGTCCGACAATCCCGAGAAGGCCACCGGCCTGCCTTCGGAGATCGAACGTTATTTGCGCGTCTTCGGCGACGCCGGCCGCGTGCGCAAGCCGGTCCTGGTCTAGCGCCAGACCAATCTCTCTCCATCAGGTAAACCATTGGGGGCGCATGCGAGACATCGGCTCTCCGATGCCGCGTCAGTTCCGGTTCGACGGCATTTGCAACGATCTGCAAGCATCCACTTCACAGCGCCTTCACCCTGCGACGCAGTCTCCCGGCATTTTCAAGTCGAGTTAAGCACCCTTCGTGGGTAATCCGCGTTATGAGCGGATCGCTCCGCTGGGGTCGTTGAGCGACTTGGGGAACGCAACGTGTTTCGCAGAACAGCGCCGTCAACGAAGGGACGAAACTTCCTTCATGTCATCAAGCTTGTGTCGCCTTTCGTCACGGTCGTCCTGCTGCAGGCGGCGATCGCCGGGTTCAGCCTGGAGGTGATGTCCTCGGTCCGCGCCTATGTCGCGGGCGAAGCGCTGTGGTCGCGCTCGCAGAAGAACGCCGTCTATTTCCTCAATCTCTATCTGCATTCGGGCGACGCCAGCCAGTTTGCGCAATATCAGGCCTCGCTGGCCGTTCCCATCGGCGACGAGTTCGCGCGCTGGGCGCTCGAGCGCGATCCGGTCGACGTCGAGGCTGCCCGCATCGGCTTCCTGCAGGGCGGCAACCATCCCGATGACGTTCCGGGATTGATCTGGCTGTTTCGCTACTTCAAACAGGTCAGCTTTCTCAAGGAAGCGATCCGCGAGTGGGCTGCCACCGACCCCATGCTGCTGGAGCTGAGCGTGTTCGGCGAGGTCATCCGGTCAGAGCTGAAGAACGGGCCCGTCCAGGACAGCAAGCGCCTGCAATTATTGTCGTCGCGGCTTTCGGAGCTCAACACTCAGTTCACGGTGCACGCCAAGCGGTTCTCCACCGTTCTCGGCGAAGGCTCGCGCGCCATCAAGATGACGCTGACTGGCGTCAATATCGTCACAGCGATGACGCTGATCCTGCTCCTGATCTGGCACACGCGGCGATTGGTGCTGCAACGAGAGGCTTTCGAGGACGCCCTGCAGGCCGAGAAGGAGCGCCTGGCCTGGCAGGCGTCGCACGACTGGCTGACCGGCTTGTCCAACCGCCGCGCATTCGAGGCCCGCCTGCAAAGCGAGTTGGACGACACCGCGGCGGGTTCGCTGGGCCTGATCCTGCTCGATCTCGACCAGTTCAAGGACGTCAACGACAGCTGCGGTCACCTCGCCGGCGACCGCCTGCTCTGCCAGATCTCGCGTCTCCTGCAACAGGAGCGGCGGCCGCATGACCTGGTTGCCCGGCTCGGCGGTGACGAATTCGGCCTAATCCTTCCGCAATGCACGCCGTACGACGCCGTGGATATCGCCGAACGGCTGCGCCGGTCGCTCGAGCTATCCGTCTTCGCGTGGGATGATCGTTGCTTTGCAGTGACGGCCAGTATCGGCGTTACCTGCATCACCGACGGCAACACCACGCTCGAGGACGCGATGCGGCGCGCGGACGCCGCCTGCTATCGCGCCAAGGAGAACGGACGCAACCGTGTTCAGGTCGACAACGGGACGACGGACGTCGTCGTCGTCACCTCGCGGCAGCGCAAGGCCGCCAGCGCTTAGCAGCGCTCAGCGCTTTATCGTAGTAGCAGAATCCCGAGCCCCGCGAGATGCGCATCCAGAAATTGCTCGACCTGCTGGCGCAGCATCTGCGGTGGCACGGCCAGCATGCGCTCTTCGAGGCCGAGCGAGATGATCCCGTGCACGGCGGAAAACAGGGTGCGTGACAGCAGCGCGATCTGCACGTCGTCTGCATTCGGAAGCAGCCGCACCAGGGGCGCGTGCATCAACGCGAAGGCGTCCATCACCATCTGAAGGATGTCATCGGGGTAAGGGCGGTCGTCCTCCATCCGATGTTCGAACAGCGAGCGCAGCAGATTGGCGTGCCCCGCGAAGAATTCGAGGTAGGTCGCAGCCAGCCCGTAGAGCTGGCGAACGGGATCCTCGGCAGGAACCTGGCCGAGCCGCACCGTCAGCGCCTCAACCGTCTCCCGATTCACGGTCAGGATCACCCCGTCGAAGTCGCCGAACTCATTATAGACACTCCCAACCGAGCAGCTGGCGGCGTCCGCGACATCCCGGACTTTCAATGATTTCAGGCCCTTAGTTGCAATAATGCTGCGAGCGATCTCCACGATCTGCTGCCGCCGTCGAGATTTTTTTCGGTCCCGCAATGATTCGTCTTGAACATTGTTCATTTTCAGGATACTCATTTGAACAATGTTCAAGTTAACCCGGAGACCTGCAAAATGCAAACCCTCACTGTTGATATCGCCTCCACCTTCGTCGATGACGCCACAGCTCTCGTGACCGGATTTGGCCGCGGCCTCCTGCGGTTCGCGATGGGGCCAATCGATCGCATCGCAAATGCCTGCGATATTGCCGGCGTCCTGACCGAGCGCCGCGCGACCTTCCGCATGTGGCGGGCCAACCGCGGCCGTGCCCGTCATGAGGGCCGCCGCCTTAGCCTGCTCGGCCGCCTCTCGCCCTTTCGCCGCCTCGCCCATCTCACCTGAGGCGAGCGCAGCCGCCACGTTCGGGTCGCCCCGAATGCAATATCAAGCCGCAAGGAAGGACTTACCATGTCTCGACATTCGAGCCGATGCCGCGGCCTTCGACGATGCGGTTCAGGTTTCGCTCATCGCCCGGGGCAATATCCTGGCAGGCGCGGCCTGCCTGGATAAGGCCGCAACCGAACCATTGCGAACCAAACCACGCCACGCGGAGACCAACAGGATCGGAAGGTAAGCGCGCAGAGCAGGCCGGGGCGACTGTCGTCAACCCACAATAGCCCGTCGCATATCCTCTGGACCCAACGTCCATCCGACAATGAAACTTCAGGCAGCCTTTCCAAAACAGGACTAGTCATGATCAGGGATTTGATGTCGTCACGCCGCTTCGCGCCGCTGTTCTGGGCGCAATTCTTCTCGGCGCTGAACGACAACGTGCTCAAGAACGCACTTGTCATCATCCTGCTTTACAGTGCCGCGACCGGCCACGGAGATGCGCTGGTGACGGTCGCGGGCGCCGTCTTCATCTTCCCCTATTTCATCCTGTCCGGGCTCGGCGGCCAGCTCGCCGACAAATACGTCAAATCCGTCGTCGCAAGGCGGCTCAAATTCGCCGAGATCTTTGCGGCGGGCTTTGCCGCGGCCGGCTTCTTCCTGCACTCGGTGCCGTTGCTGTTTGCAGCACTCGCACTGTTCGGCGTCATCGCCGCGCTGTTCGGTCCCGTGAAATACGCGATGCTGCCGGATCAGCTCGAGCTCGGCGAGCTCGCGACCGGCAACGCGCTAGTCGAAGGCGCGACCTTCATGGCTATCCTGCTCGGCACCGTTGCCGGCGGCCAGTTCGTGGCCGGCTCCGCGCATATGGGCTGGGTCGCATCGGCCGTCGTCGTGCTGGCCCTGCTGTCCTGGGCCTTCGCCTCCCGCATTCCCGCGACGACCCCGTCTGCACCCGATCTGCCGGTCAACGCCAATCCCTGGACCTCGACGCTCGGCCTGTTGAAGACCTTGCACGCCGACCACCGGCTGTGGGACGGCACCGTGATCGTCTCCTGGTTCTGGCTGGTGGGCGCCATCGTGCTCTCGCTGCTGCCGGCGCTGGTCAAGGAGGTCATCGGTGGCACCGAGGGCGTCGTGACGTTGTGTCTCGCCATCTTCGCAATCGGCATTGCCATCGGCTCGCTGTTCGCCGCGAATCTGAGCCACGTTCGCCCGAACCTCGCGCTGGTGCCGATCGGCGCCATCATGATGGGGTTTGCCGGCATCGACCTCGCCTGGGCGATCGGCGTGACCGCCAAGGGCCAGGACATCACCGCGGGCGACTTCGCAACCTCGTTCGCGGGCCTGCGCATGCTGGTCGACTTCGTCGCCTTCGCATTCGGCGGCGGACTGTTCGTCGTTCCGTCCTTCGCCGCTGTCCAGGCCTGGTCGGCTCCCTCCGAGCGCGCTCGCATCATCGCTGCAGGCAACGTGCTGCAGGCCGCCTTCATGGTGGCCGGCTCGCTGTTCGTCGCACTGCTGCAGGCCGGCGGATTGCACATAGGCTGGATCTTCTTCGGCCTCGGCGTCGCCAGCTTCGGCGCGGTCTGGTTCGTGCTGACGAAGTGGGGCAAGGAAGGCGTGCGCGACTTCGGCGGGCTGCTGTTCCGCGCGCTGTTCCGCACGGAGGTCCGCGGACTGGAGAACCTGCCGCCCGCTGGCACGCGCATGCTGATCGCGCCCAACCATGTCAGCCTGATCGACGGCCCGCTGCTGCACGCCGTGCTGCCGATCGACGCGAGCTTCGCGGTCGATACCGGCATCGCCAAGGCCTGGTGGGCCAAGCCGTTCCTGCGAGTGGTCAAGCATTACACCATGGACCCCACCAAGCCGCTGGCTGCGCGCGACCTCATCAAGCTCGTCGGCGCCGGAGAGCCGGTGGTGATCTTTCCGGAGGGACGCATCACCGTCTCCGGCTCGCTGATGAAGGTCTATGATGGCACCGCGATGATCGCGGACAAGGCCGACGCGGTCGTCGTCCCGGTCCGCATCGAAGGCGCCCAGCGTTCGCATCTCAGCTATCTCAACGGCAGCCAGATCAAGCGCTCGTGGTTTCCGCGGGTGACCGTCACCATCCTGCCGCCGGTCAAGCTGCCGGTCGATCCATCGCTCAAGGGCAAAGCGCGCCGCAACGCCGCGGGCGCAGCACTTCAGGACGTGATGATCGACGCCATGGTGAAAAACGCCATGCTCGATCACACCCTATTCGAGGCGCTCGGACACGCCTATCGCGACCGCGACACCGGTAAGGTCATCGTCGAGGACGCGCTCGGCACCAAGCTGACCTATCGCAAGCTCATCCTGGGCGCGCAGGTCTTGAGCCGGAAGCTGGAGAACGGCACCGCCATCGGTGAGAATGTCGGCGTGCTGCTGCCGAATTCCGCAGGCGTCGCCGTCGTCTTCATGGCGCTGCAAAACATCGGCCGGGTGCCGGCGATGCTCAACTTCTCGGCCGGCCCGGTCAATGTGCTCGCCGCCATGAAAGCCGCACAGGTCAAGACCGTGCTGACGTCGAGGGCCTTCATCGAGAAGGGCAAGCTCGACAAGCTGATGGCGGCGATCTCCGCGGAAGTTCGCGTCGTCTATCTCGAGGACGTCCGCGCCTCGATCGGCACGGCCGACAAGATCAAGGGCCTGCTCGCCGGTACTACGCCGCGCGTCGTCCGCCAGGCGAGCGACCCGGCCGTCGTGCTGTTCACGTCGGGCTCGGAAGGCACGCCGAAGGGCGTGGTGCTGTCCCACCGCAATATCCTTGCCAACGCCGCACAGGCGCTGGCGCGGGTCGATGCCAATGCCAATGACAAGGTGTTCAATGTGCTGCCGGTGTTCCACTCCTTCGGGCTGACTGGCGGAATGATGATGCCGCTGCTCGCGGGCATTCCGATCTACATGTACCCCTCGCCGCTGCACTACCGGATCGTGCCCGAGCTGATCTACCAGACCGGCGCCACGATCCTGTTCGGCACCGACACCTTTCTCACCGGCTACGCCCGCTCGGCGCATGCCTATGACTTCCGCACCCTGCGCCTGGTGATCGCCGGCGCGGAGGCGGTCAAGGATCGCACCCGGCAGGTGTTCATGGAGCGTTACGGCATCCGCATCCTCGAAGGCTATGGCGTCACCGAGACCGCGCCGGTGCTGGCAATGAACACGCCGATGGCCAATCGTCCCGGCACGGTCGGCCGCCTGTCGCCGCTGATGGAAAGCCGCCTCGATCCGGTCCCCGGCATCGAGGACGGCGGACGCCTCTCGGTGCGCGGACCGAACGTGATGCTCGGATACTTGCGGGCCGAAAACCCCGGCGTGCTCGAACCGCTCGCCGAGGGCTGGCACGACACCGGCGACATCGTCGCGATCGACCCGGCCGGCTTCATCACCATCAAGGGTCGTGCCAAGCGCTTTGCCAAGATCGCCGGCGAAATGGTCTCGCTGTCCGCGGTCGAGAACATCGCGGCGACGCTGTGGCCGCAGGCCGCATCGGTCGCGGTGTCGATCCCGGACCCGCGCAAGGGCGAGCGCATCGTCCTCCTGACGACGGAGAAGGTTGCAGAGCGCAGTGCGATGCAGGGCCAGGCCAAGGCGATCGGCGCGTCCGAGCTGACCGTTCCCGCGGCGATCATGGTGGTGGACAAGGTGCCACTGCTCGGCACCGGCAAGACCGACTACGTCACCGCGACGACGATGGCCCGCGAGCAGGCGTCTGGGCCAGAGCGCGAGGTGGCGTAAGCGAGATGCACGAAGCGCCTCAATCAGGCGAGGCGCGATGCCCGGGAGTGGTTCTGCTTCACGGCATCGCGCGCACCTCGGCATCCCTGACCAGGCTGGAACGAACGCTCCAGGCAAGCGGCTTCGCAACGCGCAACATCGACTATGCCAGTCGCCGCAAGCCGATCACCGCACTCGCGGACGATATTCACCCAGAAGTCGCCCGCTTCGCCGAACGCGATGCGCCGCTCCACTTCGTTGCGCATTCGATGGGCGGTCTGGTGGTGCGCGCCTACATCGCAAAATACCGTCCGGACCGGCTTGCCGGAGTGGTGATGCTGGGCACGTCGAACGGCGGCAGCGAGGTCGCCGATCTCCTGAGCGGATATCGCCTCTACAGCACATTCTACGGACCCGCCGGACTCGAGCTCACCACCACGTCCACGCCCCGGACCGACGCCCTGCCCGCTGTGGACTATCCAATCGGTGTGATCGCGGGAAACCGCTTCATCGATCCCGTCGCCGGTCTCTTCGTTCTGCCGAAGCCGAATGACGGACGGGTCTCAGTGCAAAGCACGATGGTCGCCGGCATGGCCGACCATATCGTCGTGAAGGCGTCCCATACCGGACTTCCGCGTCATGCCGCCGCGATCGAACAGACGATCGCTTTCCTGCGCGACGGCCGCTTCCGCACCGTCTGACTCTTAAGACCCGGCTTCTCCGCGCCGCTCCTGCGCATAACGCACCAGCGCCGCGAAGCGATAGATGCCGTGCACGAATTTGCCGTAGGGCATTGTGATGAACAGCGCGAACACTGCACCCAAATGCAGCGCCAGCAGCGGGCCCATGGCGGCGGTCTCCCGCAAGAGCAGAAGCAGCATGCCGGTGAAGCCGGCCAGGAACAGCATGGCGATGAAGCCGACATCCATGCCGTAGCGCTGCTCGTCGAGCAGTGCCGGATCGCGCCGCATCTTGGCGACGAACAGGCCGATTGGCCCGATGATCAGGCCGACCCCACCGAGCGTGCCGAGCACCACGGGCAGATCCCACCACGGATACGGCGCCTCGCGGCCGAGCAGATAGTGATACAGCGTGGCGACCGAGGTCGCGGCGAAGCAGAGCAGGAAGCCATAGAAGGTCAGGTGATGATACAGCTTGCGCCGGTCGGTCGGCTTGTCATCCTCATTGTAGCAGCCGACGCCGCCACCATGGAGATAGCGCAGCTCACCAGCGTCGCGCGTCGCCTGAAAGATCGAGCCACCGTCCGCAGGACCACCGATCGGCGGGCCGATATCCCGCCAGAACGCACGCACGCTCATCACCAGCGCGAAGATCGCATAAAGGAAGGCAGCGCTGAACAACGCCGCCATCGCGTTGTGCGGCATCAACCTGTAGAACGCGCCGGGGCCGGTGTGCACGCCGAACAGCACGCTGCGGTCGTTCAGGGCCGCGAAGCCGAAGATGAAGGCAGCCATGCTGAGCGCGGCGACGATGCTGATGACGAGGCCATTGCGCGCGAAGGCACCGGACAGCGCCTGCGGCCAGGCATAGGCCGCGTAGGATTCCGCGCGCGCGATCGCCAGCGTCTGCGGGACGTTGACGTTGAATTCATGCGGCGGCGAGAACTGGCAGTCGACGTAGCATGCGCCGCAGCCATGACAGAGATTGGCGAGATAATTGAGATCGCCGTCGGAGAAGGCGCGGCGCATCTCCATGGCGGGAAATACCGCGCAAAGGCCTTCGCAGTAACGGCAGGAATTGCAGACCGTCATCAGGCGGTCCGCTTCGTCGAGAATCCTAGTTCCGTGCATGTTTCGCCGCTTCCCGTCCCGCGATCCGTCCGAACACGCTGCCGATGGTCATGCCCATGCCGGCGGCATAACCCTTGCCGAGCACGTTGCCGGCCATGATCTCGCCGGCCGCGAACATGTTGGCCGACGGCTTGCCATCAGCCATCAGCATGCGCGCCTCCCTGGTCACACGCGTGCCGAGATAGGTGAAGGTGATGCCGGGCCGCACCGGATAAGCAAGATAGGGCGGCGCCTCGATCCGCCGCGCCCAATGCGACTTCTGCGGCGTGATGCCTTCGGTGCGGCAATCGTCCAGGATGGTGTGATCGAAAGTGCCGGGCCGCACCGCGGCGTTGAATTCGGTGATGGTCTTTTCCAGCGCGGCCGGATCGAGCTCGAGCTTGCCGGCGAGCTCAGCCACGGTCTGCCCTGCGATCGGCGGGAACAGCGTCGGCATGAAGCTCGTGACCACGGTGGAATCGAAGATGATGTAGGCGATCTGGTCGGGCTGCGCGGCTACCAGCCGGCCCCAGATCGCGTAGCGCTTCGGCCAGATGTCCTCACCTTCGTCGTAAAAGCGCTGCGCATGCTTGTTGACGACGATGCCGAACACGACCGAATCGTGCCTTGTGATGATGCCGCCGTCGAATTTCGGCGCGCGGGCGTCGATCGCGACCGCATGGCATTGGGTGGGATCGCCAACCTCCTGCACGCCCTTGTCGAGCAGCATCTTCAGGATCGAGCCGCGGTTATAAGGCGAGCCGCGGATCAGGAAATTGTCGGCGGCCTCGCCCCAATATTGCTTCAGCCATTCGATGTTGGCCTCGAACCCGCCGGCCGCAGCGACCAGCGACGTCGCGCGGATCTCGATCTCATCCCTGATCGGTCGCTTGAGGCGGGCGGCGAGAAACATGCCGTCCTCGATCACGAGGTCGCTGACCTCGGCCTCGTATTCGACTTCGACGCCGAGCTTCTCAGCGGTGAGATAAAGTGCGTTCAGCATCGCGCGGCCGCCACCGAGAAAGAAGGAGTTGGTGCGACCAAGGCTCAGCGTGCCGCCGAGCGAGGGCTGCCAGCGCACGCCCTGCTCCACGATCCAGTTCAAGATGTCCTTGGACTCACGGATCATGTGCCGGGCCAGCACCTCGTCGGTCTGGCCGCCGGTGACGCGCAGGAGATCCTCCCAAAACTCCTCCTCGGTGTAGGGGCCGGTGAGGATTTCGGTCGCGTCGTCATGGGCGCAGCGCATGTTGCGGGTGTGGCGCGTGTTGCCGCCACGATAGAATTTCGGCGCGCCTTCGAGCACCAGCACCGACGCCCCACCGCGTCGCGCGCTGATCGCCGCACACAGCGCCGCATTGCCGCCGCCGATCACCAGCACATCGTATTTGCTGCTCATGCCGTCTGCCCGATGCGACGAAGTTGGAGACATTCTGCCCGCCGGCGGCCCCGGTCAATCCGGCTGGCTATTGCGCACCATTGTATACAAAGATATACAAACGTCCAGCAAGCGCGATCGCTGCATGCGCAGGATGCGCGAGCCCACGGGGATGCATGGCAAGACGCCCGACAAAGGCAGGCGGCTCGATCGCGCGCGGCGGCGGCTTGGCGCTCGGCGAAGCCGTGTTCCGCTCGCTCTGCGAGGCGCTGCAGGCCGGCAGCTACCGCGCCGGCGACCGCCTGCGCGAGGAAGAGGTCGCCCAGCGGCTGAAGGTCAGCCGCACGCCGGTGCGGGAGGCTCTGGGGCGGCTCGCGGCACGCGGGTTCGTCGAACCTGCCGGCGGCCGCGGCCTGATCGTGCGCGACCTCGACATCTCGGAGGTGCTCGAACTCTACGCCATGCGCGAGATCATGGAGGGCGCCGCTGCCCGACTTGCCGCCGAGCACGCCTCGGCGCCCGAGATCGATGCACTCAGGGATATCGAGCAGGCTTTCGTCGAAGCGTCCGAGACCGACGCGGCCGAGATGGCAGGAGAAATGGCAAGGCTCAACCGCGCCTTCCACGAGGCGATCTGCCGCGCCGCGCGCAACCGCTATCTCGACAACGCTTCGCGGGAATTGCAGGACTGGATCGCCCTGCTCGGTCCAACCACGTTCACCGTCTCGGGCCGCCCCTCGACCAGCCACCGCGAGCACCAGGCCATCATCGACGCCATCGCGGTTCGCGACGGCAGCAAAGCGGAGCAGCTCGCGCGCACACACATCCGCGAAGCGCTGCGCTGTCGGCTGAAGCTGTTGCAAAAGCAGTAGCAGAGCGCGGCGCTCAGGCGACCAGTTCCGCGACGATCGCCTTCAACACGTCCCGCACATCGCCTGGACTGAGCCGCACCTGTAGTCCTCGCTGACCGCCATTCACATACACGTAATCATGCGCGAGCGCGCTCTGCTCGATCACGGTGCGCACGGGCTTCCGCTGCCCGAATGGGCTGATGCCGCCAACCTTGTAGCCGGTGAGGCGCTCGGCCTCCGGCGGCTTCATCATCTGCGCCGACTTGCCGCTGAAAGCGGCGGCGAGCTTCTTCATCGAGACTTCCTGGTCGGACGGGACGATCACGCAGACCGGCTTGCCGTCGACCAGCGCCATCAGCGTCTTCAACACGCGCGCGGGATCCTCCCCGAGTGCGGCAGCCGCCTGTAGGCTGATGCTCTCGGCATCGGGATCGTAGTCGTAGGTACGGACGGTGAAGGCAATGCCGACGGCTTCAAGCGCACGCGTGGCTGGGCTGACTTTGGACATAGATCAGGTTTATCACCGTCATTGCGAGGAGCGAAGCGACGAAGCAATCCAGAATCTTGCTGCGGAGGCAGTCTGGATTGCTTCGCTTCGCTCGCAATGACGGCGCAGTCCTACTCCGCTGCGTCCCGCAACTCGGCGCGCTCGGCCCTGGCCGCGCAGAACTTGAACTCCGGGATCTTGCCGAACGGATCGAGCGCCGGGTTGGTCAACAAATTCGCCGCCGCTTCCGCGTAGCAGAACGGCATGAACACCATGTTCTCGGGAACGTCGCGGTCGGAGCGGACCTTGACCTCGACCGCGCCGCGGCGGGTCTCGAGCCGGATGAAATCGCCGGGCGCGAGCTTCTTCCTGTGCATGTCCTTTGGCGACATGAACGCAACCGCCTCGGGCTCGATCTGGTCGAGCACCTGCGCGCGGCGGGTCATCGAGCCGGTGTGCCAATGCTCGAGCACGCGGCCCGTCGAGAGCACCATCGGATATTCGGCGTCGGGGATCTCGTCCGGCGGGATGACGTGAGCCGGCACGATCTTGCCGCGGCCGCTCGCGGTCGGGAAGCCCGTGGTGAAGATGATCTCGTTGCCGGGCTTGTTCGGATCGTCCGCCGGATAAGTCACCGCACCTTCACGCACCAGCCGTTCCCAGCTGATGTTCTTGAGCGACGGCATTAGCTCCGCCATCTCGGTGTAGACGTCACCAGGGCCGGCGTAATTCCACGGCAGCCCCATCCGCTTGCCGATCTCCTGGATGATCCAGAGATCCTGCCGCGCGTCGCCCGGCGGCTTGATTACCTGGCGCGCGAGCTGCACGCGGCGATCGGTGTTGGTGAAGGAGCCTTCCTTTTCGGCAAACGCCGAGGCCGGCAGGATGACGTCGGCGTGGAACGCGGTCTCCGTGACGAAGAGATCCTGCACCACGAGATGATCGAGCATGGCAAGCGCCTGGCGCGCGTGCTGGAGATCGGGGTCGGACATCGCGGGGTTCTCGCCCTCGATATACATGCCCGTGATCTCGCCCGCATGGATCGCGTTCATGATCTCGACCACGGTCAGGCCACGCACGGGATCGAGATCCTGGCCCCACAGCTTCTCGAAGGCACCCCGCATGTCGTCGCGGCCGACCGGCTGATAGTCCGGCAGGAACATGGGGATCAGACCGGCATCGGAAGCACCCTGCACGTTGTTCTGGCCGCGCAACGGATGCAGGCCGGTGCCGGGACGGCCGACCTGGCCGGTGATCAGCGCCAGCGCAATCAGGCAGCGCGCATTGTCGGTGCCGTGGACATGCTGGCTGATGCCCATGCCCCAGAAGATGATCGACGATTTTGCCCGCGCATAGGTTCGCGCGACCTCACGCAGGGTCTGCGCCGGGACGCCGCAGATCGCCTCCATCTTCTCCGGCGTGAACTCCTTGATCTTCTCCTTGAGGTCCTCGAACCCCTCGGTGTAGCCGGCGATGTACTGATCGTCGGTCAGCCCTTCGGTGATGATCGTGTGGATCATCGCGTTCAGCATGGCGACGTCGGAGCCCGGCTTGAACTGCAGATGCTTGGTTGCATGGCGCGACAGCGTTTGCCGGCGCGGGTCCATCACGAACAGCTTGGCGCCGTTCTGCTTGACCGCATTCTTGATGAAGGTCGCGGCGACCGGATGGTTCACGGTCGGGTTGGCGCCGATCACGATGATGACCTCGGCGTCCATCGCAGCCGAGAACGGCGCTGACACCGCGCCCGAGCTCAGACCTTCGAACAGCGCCGCGACCGACGAGGCGTGGCACAGACGGGTGCAATGGTCGACATTGTTCGAACCGAAGCCGGTGCGCACCAGCTTCTGGAACAGATAGGCCTCCTCGTTGGAGCCCTTCGCCGAGCCGAAGCCCGCCAGCGCCTTCACGCCCTTCTCGTCGCGGATCATGACGAGGCCCTTGGCCGCGATGTCGAGCGCTTCTTCCCAGCTCGCTTCGCGGAAATGCGTGAACGGATTGGCCGGATCGACCTGGTCGTTGGAATCCTTCTTCGCGTTCGGCAGCCGCACCAGCGGCTTGGTCAGCCGATGCGGATGGTGGATGTAGTCGAAGCCGAAACGGCCCTTGACGCAGAGACGGTTGCGGTTGGCCGGGCCGTCGCGACCCTCGGCATAGATCACCTTCTCGTCCTTGACCTCATAGGTCACCTGGCAGCCGACGCCGCAGAACGGGCAGAGCGAATCTACCTTCTTGTCGGCGTAGGTGGCGCGGGTCTGCTTCTCGTCGAGCATTACGGCCGGCATCAGGGCCCCGGTCGGACAGGCCTGCACGCATTCGCCGCAAGCGACGCAGGTGGACTCGCCCATGGGATCGTCGAAATCGAACACGATTTTCGAGCCGTGGCTACGATAGGCCATGCCGATGACGTCGTTGACCTGGACCTCGCGGCAAGCGCGCACGCAGAGGCCGCACTGGATGCAGGCGTCGAGATTGACGCGCATCGCCGGATGGCTGGCGTCGGTCGCCCAACGCTCGGCGGCGGGGAAGCGGCTCTCGGTGACCCCAGTGGTTGCGGCCCAGTGCCAGAATTTGGATTCCGGATCATGCGAGGTCTCGCGCGCCGGCTGATCGGCGACCAGCAGCTCCATGACCATTTTTTGCGCGGAAACCGCGCGCGCGCTCTCGGTCTTCACCTTCATGCCGACCGACGGCGTGCGCTTGCAGGACGCCGCGAGCACGCGCTCGCCCTCGATCTCGACCATGCAGGCGCGGCAATTGCCGTCGGGGCGATAATCGGGCGCCGGCGAATAGCACAGATGCGGAATCTCGCGTCCCCCGCGTTTTGCGACTTGCCAGATCGTCTCGCCTGCATTGGCCTCGACCTGCTTGCCGTCGAGCT
The DNA here is from genome assembly GCF_055807435.1 of Bradyrhizobium sp. Ken51. Classification (NCBI taxonomy): domain Bacteria; kingdom Pseudomonadati; phylum Pseudomonadota; class Alphaproteobacteria; order Hyphomicrobiales; family Nitrobacteraceae; genus Bradyrhizobium; species Bradyrhizobium sp. Ken51. Next base: position 83,445 of record NZ_JBVVPB010000017.1, read on the forward strand.
CGAACGTAATCTTCGTCATTCGGCCGCTTCCTTGAACTCGTCAGGGAAATATTTGATCACGGTGGCAAGCGGATTCGATGCCGCCTGTCCAAGCCCGCAGATCGAGGCATCGCGCATCGCCTGGCTCAATTCGTCCAGGAGAGCGCGGTTCCAGACCGGCTGCTGCATCAGCAGTGCGGCCTTCTGGGTTCCGACGCGACACGGCGTGCATTGGCCGCAGCTCTCGTCTTCGAAGAACTTCATCAAGTTCAACGCGGCCCCGCGCACGCTGTCCTTTTGCGACAGGATCACGATCGCGGCCGAGCCGATGAAGCAGCCGTATTTTTCAAGCGTGCCGAAATCGAGCGGGATGTCGTCCATCGCCGCCGGCAGGATGCCGCCGGACGCACCACCCGGCAGGTAAGCGTAGAACTGATGACCGTCGGCCATGCCGCCGCAATATTCCTCGATCAGCTCGCGCGCGGTGATGCCAGCAGGCGCGAGCTTCATGCCGGGATTCTTGACGCGGCCCGAGACCGAGAAACTGCGCAGGCCGTGCCGCTCGTGGCGGCCGTGGCCCTTCCACCAGTCGGGGCCCTTCTCGACGATGTCGCGCACCCACCACAAGGTCTCGATGTTGTTGATCAACGTCGGCAGGCCGAACAGGCCGACCTGGAATGGATATGGCGGCTTGTGCCTGGGCAGACCGCGTTTGCCCTCGATGCTTTCCAGCAGCGAGGATTCCTCACCGCAGATATAGGCGCCGGCGCCGCGCCGCATGTGCAGCGTCGGACCGCCCGGCGGGAGCTTTGCGATCTCGCGTTCGAGGATTTCGCGCGATGCCGGATATTCGTCGCGCAGGTAGATGTAGATATCCGAGGCCTGTACCACATGGGCGCCGATCAGCATGCCCTCGAGAAAGCGGTGCGGATCGCTTTCGAGATAGACGCGATCCTTGAACGTGCCGGGCTCGCCCTCGTCGCCGTTAATCGCCATCAGCCGCGGGCCGGGTTCACCAAGCACCGCGCGCCATTTACGTCCCGTCGGGAATCCGGCGCCGCCGAGACCGCGCAACGAGGCGTCGTCGAGTGCCTTCAGCAGGTCGTCCGTCGGTAGTTCGCCCGAGCGCAGGCGATTGAGCAGCTTGTAGCCGCCGCCGGCGACATAGGCCTCATAGCCGATATATTTGGGCACATGCGCGTGGGTGTCGCCAGCCTTCGCTGCCGCCATGACATTGGCGACCGTAGCGTGATCGACGAAGTTGTGTCCGACTTCCGCGGCAGGCGCCGTGTCGCAGCGGCCGACGCAGGGCGCACGCACCACGCGGATGCCGGGACCGGACGCATCCTGCAAATCGGCGAGCAGCTTCTCTCCGCCGAGCATCGCGCAGGTCAGCGAGTCGCAGACGCGGATCGTCAGCGGCGCGATATCGGGCTCGCCTTCCTTCACCACGTCGAAATGCGCGTAGAAGGTTGCGGTCTCGAACACCTCGGCGAACGCGAGCTTCATCTCATCGGCTAGCGCGGCGAGGTGCGCGGCCGAGATCTGGCGATACTTGTCCTGAATCAGATGCAGATATTCGATCAACAGGTCGCGACGCCGCGGCCTGTCGCCGAGCAGCTGCTCGATCTCGTGCGCGGCGGTGGGATCGACCTGCCGTCCCTTGGGCGTGGATTTGGCGCGCTTCCGTCCTTGGCCGGGATGTTCGAACTCGCGAACCTTGTGAACGTCGTCGTTGCTGCTCATGGAGACGTCGCGTTCTCTTCAAATGCGTGATGAGTTTAGGCCGGATCGCCACAGCGATCAGTCTTCATTTCTCGACTCGATCAACGGAAACGGCAGTTCCTGCGCCCCGCCGACCAAGCCAAATTCGACGCAACTCTAGTCTCTGGTATGCCAGATGCAAGACAATTTAGAGCGTCTCTAGAATGATTTAGGAGGCAGGCGGTCGCCCGCCATGCCCCTTTACGCAAGCGTCGGACGGAACCCGATCTCAGGTCTTGCTCATGCACTCTTCGATGTAGAACCAGCGGTCATCCCCGGCGAGGCCCTTGGCTTTCACGTCGGCGCGGCAGGCCTTGAGCTTCGGCTTGTTGGCTGCCCATTTCGCCTTCATGTCTTTCAGCTTCTGCATGGTGAGCTTCATCTTGCCAGGCTTTGCTTCGGTCGTTGCAGCAGGCGCCGCCGGTGTCGTTGTCGTCTGCGCGGATGCGGTATGAAGCCCAGCGACGAGCAGCACGGCCGCAAGGCAAATTCGAGTGCGAAGCATTTCAATCCCCCTAAGTCCCATTGATATCTAAAAGGCAAACGCCTCGGGACGCTGATGATCAGCGTCCCGCTTCTGTCTCGACGGCGGTCAGAATATCTTGACCGCGCTCTCCAATGTCTTCCAGACACCCCAAAGCAGGGGAACGCCGACGAAGGCCCAGAACAGCGCCGCCTTGGCGTCAAGTCCGCCAAATCCGATGCCGTAGGAGCCGTGCGGCCCCGCGGCGGCGGCGTTGGCGCTTGCAGCCTGCAACTTGGCGACATCGGCCTCCTTCATGTGCCATTTCGAATCGACCGGCTTGATCAGATAGTTGCAGATCAAACCCGCGATCAGCATCGCACAGAGGATGTACATGGTCGTGTTGTAGAGCTGATCGCGCGGCACGCCTGCCGCGAGCTGGAACTCGCGGATGTAGTTGACCACGACGGGGCCGATGATGCCCGCGGTGGACCACGCCGTCAGTAGCCGGCCATGGATGGCGCCCACGAACTGGGTTCCGAACATGTCGGCGAGGTAGGCCGGCACGGTGGCGAAGCCGCCGCCATACATCGACAGGATGATGCCGAAGCCGAGCACGAACAGCAGCTTCGAACCCATCGCCGCAAAAGTCGGCGCCAGCGCGTAAAGCACGATGCCGAGGATGAAGAACGTATAGTAGGTGTTCTTGCGACCGATCTTGTCCGACAGCGATGCCCAGAAGAAGCGGCCGCCGATGTTGAACAGCGACAGCAATCCGGCGAACCCCGCGGCAATCGCGGCGATCTGCGCCTTCTGCCCCGCATCGAGTGCGTTGAAGCCCACCTCCGGCAGGCCGATCAGCTTGCCGGCGAAGATCTCCTGGAGCATCGGCGAGGCCATGCCGATCACGCCGATGCCGGCCGAGACGTTCAGGCACAGCACCCACCAGATCAGCCAGAATTGCGGCGTCTTGTGCGCGTCGTTGAGATGGACGTTGGCCTTCGAGATCATCGCGTTGGCCTTCGACGGCGCGGTCCAGCCCTCGGGCTGCCAGCCGGGCGGCGGCAAGCGATAGCGGAACGCGCCGATCATCATGAACACGAAGTAGATGACGCCCATCGCGACGAAGGTCTCCCAGACGCCGACCGAGGTCGGGGTCTTGAAGTAGTTCATCAAGAGGTTCGCCAGCGGCGCGCCGATCATGGCGCCGCCGCCGAAGCCCATGATGGCCATGCCGGTCGCCATGCCGCGGCGATCCGGGAACCACTTCACCAGCGTCGACACCGGCGAGATATAGCCGAGGCCGAGACCGATGCCGCCGATCACGCCGGAACCCAGCCACAACAGCCAGAGCTGATGGGTGTAAACCCCGATCGCACCGAGGAAGAGGCCGCCGCACCAGCACAGCGCCGAGACGAAGCCGGCCTTGCGCGGGCCTACGCGCTCCAGCCAGCCGCCCCACACCGCAGCCGCGATACCGAGCAGCACGAAAAAGAGCGTGTACATCCACCCCATGCTGGCGACCTTCCAGTCGCAGCTGGTCGTGAACAGCTCCTGAAACAGTGACATCTCTGCGCACGCCTTCGGCGCGGTCACGCCGATCGCGCGCGACAGCGGCAGCCAGAACACCGAGAAGCCGTAGGCCATGCCGATGCAGAGATGGATGCACAGCGCAGCCGGCGGCACCAGCCAGCGATTGAACCCGGCGGTCGCGATGGTCCGCTCGCGATCCAGAAAACCTGCGCCGGCACCCGAAAGTGTTCCCGCGCTCTCGATGGTAGACATGCATTCCTCCCCTAAAGCCGCCCTTCTGAGCGGCCTGCCACGACGGTCCTGTTCCTCAGCCTGCAGCGCAGCCTTTGTCCCTGCTGCCCCGCATAATGATCGACGCGCGCCAGGATCATCACGCGCATCCGAGACGTTTAACCCCTAACCATGGGGACTATGCCCGACGCCACGGCCGGGCTTCTTTCGACGGCCCATTTGCTCCGCATATCGCAGGCAAGACTCGACCTCCGCATCTCGGCGGAGAACGTCAATTGGGGCAGAAGTGATGATCGATGTCGATAGACAAAAGGTAGGTATCAACCGAGTGACTGCCGGCTAAGTGGGCAGCGCACCATTGATATTTTCTATCGAGCGATCGGCCTTCTCTATCAAGAACACGATGCGCGCGTCGTTGCGCTCGGTGATCTCCACCGTGTCGCCGGTCTCTCGGATCAGGTTCGGAATGTCAATCACCGACAGCGGATCGGTGCAGTACACTTCGAGCTGATCGCCCGGCTGCAGCGGCTTCAGCGCTTTGCGCGTCTTCAGGGCGGGCAGCGGGCATTTCAGCCCGGTGAGATCGAGCGTCGTTCTGGTCATCGACGCAACATGGCGGGAAGGGCCGATGGCGTCAACGCCAAGGCACAACGCCGGACTCAGAGCAGATCGGCATAGGACAAGAAACCCACGCACTGCCCCGGCTCGACACGCGTGACCTCCTCATCGAGCTCGATGAGGCCGTCGGTGTCGACCAGAGAGGACAACAGCCCAGCCCCCTCGCGTGGAAACTTGATTGCCTCGAGTGCGCCGTCCTGCGTGCGCCGCAAGGAGGCCCGAACATATTCGCGTCGGCCCGCCTTCTTCCTGTAGGTGAATGCCGCGCGCACCGGGATCGGCAACAGCGGCGCCGGCAGGCTGCCCGCAAGCGCCAGCACCGTCGGCCTCACCACATGCACGAAGGTGACGAAACTCGCGACGGGATTGCCCGGCAATCCGATCAGCGGCGTGCCCTCAATGATGCCCATCGCCACGGGACGTCCCGGCTTGATCGCCATCCGCCACAACACCAGCGAGCCGATGCTCTCGACTGCGGCCTTGACGTGATCCTCTTCCCCGGTCGACACGCCGCCGGTGGTGAGGATCAGATCGTGCGTGCCGGCGACTTGCTTGAGGCCATTCGCAAGCGAGATACGTTCGTCGCGCAAAATGCCGAGATCGCTGACGTCGCAGCCGAGCCGGCGCAGCATCGCCATCAGCATGAAGCGATTGGAATCGAACAGCTGCGAGGGCGCGCGCGGCTCGCCGGGCGAGGCCAGTTCGTCGCCGGTCGAGAACACCGCGACGCGGATGCGCCTGACGACGTCGAGCCTGACAAGGCCGAACGCCGCCGCGAGCGCGACATGCTGCGGCAGCAAGCGCTGGCCGGCGCGCAGCGCGATGTGGCCTTGTGGAATGTCCTCTCCCGCAGGGCGGACATTCGCGCCCGGCTTCAGCCCCGGCGGCAGCACAATTCGGCCGGTACCATCGACGCGGACGTCTTCCTGCATGAAGACGGTTTCGGCATCCGGCGGCATCGGCGCGCCGGTGAAGATGCGCGCGGTGTGGCCGGCCTTGATCGGCGCCAGTGCCAGACCTCCGGCCTGGATGCGGCCGTCGAGCGGGAGTGCCCGCTCGGCGCTGTCCGGAAGATCCGCGTTGCGCACGGCGTAGCCGTCAACAGCGGAGTTGGTGAACGGCGGCAACGGCAGCGGCGCCGCGATATCGCGGGCCAGCACACGACCATCAGCATCGACAAGCGCCACGGTTTCGAGATCGACTATGGCGTTGACGCGCGTCGTGATCAGACCAACGGCCTCGTCGACCGACATCATCGGTCCGCCGAAGGCAAAACAATCGTCCGACAGTTGCGCCATGGTGCCTCGTCAGCGCATCGCGGCGCTTTTCGCGACCGCTTCCTCGACCGGCATCGCCGCGCTAAGCAGCAATTCCGCGGCTGCGGCGATATCGTCGAGATGGACGGTCGGCAGTCGGGTTTCAATGGCAACGTCAGCCGCGATCCCGAAAATTCCGGGATCATCGGGAAACAGCAACGGCTTGTCGTTGGCGGCGCGATGCACTTCGATCTTGCGATGCGGCTCGCGCTTGAAACCCTCGACGACGACGAGATCGACCTCCGACAATTTGCTCAACAGTTCCGGCAGACGCGGCTCCATCGCCCCGCGCAATTCGTGCATCAGGGCCCAGCGATTTGACGAAGCAACCAGCACCTCGGCCGCGCCGGCCTCGCGATGGCGCCAGGAATCCTTGCCGGGAACGTCGACGTCGAACTGGTGGTGCGCATGCTTGATGACCGAGACGCGCAAGCCAAGCGCATTGAAATGCGGGATCAGCCGCGTCAACAGCGTGGTCTTGCCCGCACCGCTCCAGCCTGCAAGGCCGATGACTTTCATTCCAGCTCCGTCTCCGCGAGCGACCCGGTCCTTGATGGAACCACTCTCTCCTCCGTCATTGCGAGCGCGGCGAAGCAATCCAGGAATGCATCCACGGCGGCAGCCTGGATTGCTTCGCTTCGCTCGCAATGACGAATAGGCGGCATTTCGTTCTCTCGCTAGCATGCTTATATCGGCTTGACCCGAATGTCATGCTAACGTCGCGGCCATGATGAAGATCGACAAAGCCCCAGCGCCCCTGATCGTCCCCGACACCGAGGACCCGCGCCTCACCGAGAGCGTGACCGGGACCGACCAGTCCGGCGCCAGGATCGAGATCAAGGTGCCGGTGGAGCGCCCGCTGACGCTCTACCTGAATTCGCAGGAGATCGTCACCATGATGACGATCGGCGACTATCCGGAATATCTGGCGCTGGGCTATTTGCTCAACCAGAACATGCTGAAATACAACGACGCGGTCACCGAGGTCGAATACGACGACGACCTCCAGGTGGTGGTGGTGCGCACCGAGCACCACACCAATTTCGAAGCCAAGCTGAAGAAGCGCACGCAGACTTCGGGCTGCGCGCAGGGCACCGCCTTCGGCGATCTGTTAGAGGCGGTCGAGAGCGTCGCGCTGCCGAAGGCGGAGCTGCGCACCTCCTGGCTCTACCAGATGACTCAGACCATCAACACCATGCCCTCGCTCTATCTGGAGGCCGGTGCGATCCACGGCTGCGTGCTCTGCAGGGAGGGCGAGCCGCTCTGCTACACCGAGGATGTCGGCCGTCACAACGCCGTCGACAAGATCGCGGGCTGGATGTACCGCCACGGCGTCGATGCGTCCGACAAGATCCTCTACACCACGGGACGGCTCACCTCCGAGATGGTGATCAAGACGGTCCGCATGGGAATTCCAATTTTGGTATCGCGCTCCGGCTTCACCGCCTGGGGCGTCGATCTCGCCCGGCAGGTGGGCTTGACGCTGGTCGGCCGCGCACGCGGCAAACGGTTCATCGCGTTGTCGGGGGAAGAGCGCATCGTCTACGACCAGAACCTCGCTTACGTCGAGGAGGAATCGGCCAAGCACAAGCGCAAGGGTGAAGGTGGTGACGATTAGCTTTCCGACCACGCAAGGCGTGCTGCTCGCCGGCGGCCTCGCGCGGCGCATGGGCGGCGGCGACAAGCCGATGCGCACCATTGGCGGGCGCACCATCCTGGAGCGGGTGATCGCACGCCTGAAGCCGCAATGCAGCGGGCTGATCCTCAACGCCAATGGCGATCCCGCCCGCTTCGCCGCGTTCGGTTTGCAGGTCGTCGCCGACGACGTGCCCGGCTTTCCCGGCCCGCTCGCCGGCATCCTTGCCGCGCTCGACTGGACCGCGGCGAACCGGCCTGAGGTGGAGTGGGTGCTCAGTGCCGCCGGCGACTGCCCGTTCCTGCCGCGCGATCTGGTCGCGCGCTTGCACGAAGAACGCCTCGCCGCGAATGCCGAGCTCGCCGTCGCGGCATCAGGCGGCCAGTCGCATCCGGTGATAGGCTTGTGGCGCGTTGGCTTGCGCGACGAACTGCGTCACGCGCTGGTGGTCGAGGATCTCCGCAAGATCGACCGCTGGACCGCGCGCTACCCGCTCGCGACGGTGACGTGGCAGACCGAGCCGCTCGATCCGTTCTTCAATGCCAACACGGTCGAGGATATCGCGGAAGCCGAGCGGCTGGCCGCACTGGATGCGGCGTCTTAATCAAGCTCTACGCCGGCCGGAATCCCGCCCCCTCCAGTGCCGCGCGAGCCTCGTCCGAGCCGAGCGCATCTAGAAAGGCCTGCACTGCTGGTCGCTGCTTGCGCGCTGTGACCAGTGCGAAGTCATAGTGTTCCTCCGCGAGGGGAATGAAACCGAGGCCGACCGCATGGGCGACTGGCGCAATGGTCATGCCCCAGTCGGCGCGGTGCTGTGCGACCGCCGCGGCCACCGCATTGTGCGAGCGTGGCTGGTTCCAATAGCCTTCCGGGCGCGCACCACCGAGCAAGCGATCGATCAGGATGCGCGTGCCGGCGCCCTGGTTACGGTTGACCATGATGCAGGAGGGATCAGCGAGCGCCGCGACGACGGCGTCCTTCGCGCTGTGGCCTTCGAAACGCTTGTCTCCCTTGCGGAACACGATGCCCTGCATCCTTCGCCAGCCTGGCACGAGTTCGAGTCCTTCGACGAGGTAAGGCGTATTGTAGGTCTCGGTCTTGTCGTCGAATAGATGGATCGGCGCCAGATCGCATTCGCCGCGCCGTGCCGCCGCAAGTCCGCCGAGACTGCCGACCGCGATCGAACGCACGGTCAGGCCGGCATGCGCGAGTTGCGCCGTGACGAGATCGAGTCCGGTACAATGGCTGCCGACGATGACGAGATCGGGCACCCGCACGTGCGGCGTGAAGAGCGTCACCTCGGCCTCGGTTCCGGCCGGCATCTGGTCGGCGAGCGCGTCGATGCGCAGAAAACCGTCGGCCTGCGCGAACGACGTGATCGCACCGGATCCCTTGCGGGAGGGATAGGCGATCAAGCCGTCCTTGCCTTCCACCAGCGAGACCATGACGAATTCGGTGCGGCCGAGCTCGGACGCAATGCGCACCGGCACGGTCGCGCTCACCCTGGCATCGGCGCGTGGGGGCAATCCCGCAATCTTGCGCAGCACGGGCACGATCATGTCGTGGAAGGTGAACATCGCCGAGGTCGGAAAACCCGGCAGGATCACCACCGGCTTGCCGTCGCACACCGCAAGACACAGCGGCTTGCCGGGCTTGAGCGCGATGCCATGCGCGATGATGCCGGGCTGGCCGAGCCGGCCGATGATGCGATGGGAGAGATCGCCCGCGCCTTTCGACGTGCCGCCGGAGAGCACCAGCATGTCGGCGTCCGCAAGCGCACGCCGCATGGCGGCTTCGAGCTGGGCTTCGTCGTCGGGAATGGCGCCGAGGAACACCGCTTCACCGCCGTTCTCGTCGATCGCAGCAGTGACGATCGCGCCGTTGGTGTCGTAGATCGCAGCAGGCGCGAGCACCTCGCCCGGCTGAACCAGTTCGTCGCCGGTGGAGATCACGGCCACACGAGGTTTGCGCACGACGCGCACTTCGGCAATACCGCAAGCCGCCAGCATGCCGACCTCGCGCGAGCCGATGATCGTGCCGGCGCGCAGCAGCGCCTCGCCGCGCGCGATATCGGATCCTGCGTAGGATATGAATTGCCCGGGCGAGGCCGCGCGACGGACCTCGATCGCACCCGACCCGGCCGGCTGGGTATGCTCGACCATGACCACGGCATCGGCACCGCGCGGCAGCGGACCGCCGGTGGCAATCGCCGTTGCCGTTCCCGCCGCCACTTGCAGCGCCGGGACGGTGCCGCAGTGAATGGTCTCGCCATTCAACCCGAGGCGAACCGGCGCGCCTTCGCCGGCTCTCGCAAGGTCCGCCGAGCGCACCGCAAAGCCGTCGACATTGGAACGGTCGAACGGCGGCACGTCGATCGGCGCAGTGAAGTCTTCAGCGAGCGACGCACCGAGCGCAGCACCGAGTTTGCGCGTTTCGCTCAAAAGAGCGCGCGGGAACAGCGCGGCCTCGAAGCGAGCCAGGGCCTCCTCGCGGGAAAGGATTTTGAGGAACTGTTCCTGTTCGAGCGCGCTGCGGACTTGCGATTGCGGGATCACGGTCATGCTAAACCCATATCATTCCCGCATTAGATAGGCATCGACCGGCGCGCCCGCTGCAAATCCCTCGTGACTGGCGGGAACGAGCAGCCATGCATCCGCACGGGCAATTGCCTGGAGCGGCCATTCTCCTACCGCAAGCGGCACCCACGCACGATGTTCCTCGGCCAGCAGGACCATTTCGGCGATGCCGACGCTGGATGCAATTTTTCGCGCGAGCGGCAAGTTCATCTGTCGGCGCGGCAGCCGCGCCGATAGCGGGTCTACGAGCGGCCGCACGAGCGCGAGCCAGACCGCGAGCGCATGATCCGGCGATCCGGGCAAGGCGACGACAGGAATGGTTCCGAGCCGCCCGACCGCGGCGGTGCGTCCGGGCTGGAGCGCAAGACCATGGGCGATCACGTCACCATGCTGGGCCAGCGCCGTGACCGCTGCATCCGTGCGACCGACACCGCTGCCGCCGATCGTCAGCAGGAGATCGCAGGTGGGCGCACCGAACGCCGCCGCGATCGATCCCGCATCGCGCGCGCCGGCCTCGCTCGTTTGCACATCCAGTCCTGCGGCGCGTGCGATGTCCGCGATCAGATGCATGGTTCCCGTTGCGCCTGGTACATTGACAATGCGCAGCCGCGGACGGCGCACGCGCAGTCGGTTCAGTCCGGCGGCGCGCGCGAGCAGCAGAGCGCCAGGATCGATCGGATACCCCTTTGCCGCGGCAGGCGTGCGTCCGTCGATGTCGCTTCCAGCACGCCTGACGCCCTGCCCCGGCACGCCCTCCGCCAGCACCTGGGCGAGCGGACCAGACAGTTCGACTGCGTCGGCATCGAGCACACAGTCGCATCCCGCCGGCATCGCCTCGCCGGCATCGACCCAGGCGGGCGCTGTTGCGAGAGGCAGCGGTGAATAGGAGGACGCGCCGACCAGATCATTGGCGCATAGCGCCCAGCCGTCCGCGGCAGCGACGTCGCGAGGCGGTCGGGCCGCGAGCAGCGGATTGCCGGCCGCGATACAGCCGGCCGCTTCACTCAGCGGCAACTCCACCGGCGCGAGCGGATCAAGCCCTGTCAGCAACGCAGCGAGCGCGGCGTCGAGCGGCGTCAGCGATGGCGGCAGGCGCTGGGTCATGCGCATGGTGGACCACGCATCGCCCGGTTTGGCAACCGCTGGCGATACGAACGTCAGCCGCCCGACTTGTCCGCATTGGGGAAGAACAGTTGTTGTCCGTCGACCTTGTATCGGGCGATCACCGCCTGTCCGTCGGGCGAGATCAGCCAGTCGACGAAGTCTTGCCCCAACTCCTTCTTGACGTTCGGAAACTTCGCGGGGTTCACCAGCATCACGCCGTACTGATTGAGCAGCCGCTTGTCGCCTTCGACGACGATGTCGAGATCGCCGCGTTCCCGAAAAGCGATCCAGCCGCCGCGGTCGGACAGCACATAGGCGTTCGCCGCGCGCGCTGCGTCGAGGGCGGAGGCCATGTCCTGCTTGGCTTCGCGATACCAGGCGCCCTTGGTGCGGGCGATGTCGATGCCGGCAACGATCCAGAGCGCGAGCTCAGCGGCATGCGTGCCCGAGCGGTCTCCGCGCGTCACGAACGGCGCGCCCTTGGCCTCGATCGCCTTCAGCGCGGTCGCGATGTCCTTGCCCTTGACGCCGGCGGGATCGCTCTTCGGCCCGATCAGCACATAGTCGTTGTACATCACGTCGAAGCGCTTCGCGGCAAAGCCGTCGGCAACGAATTTCTCCTCCTGCGGCCGTGCATGCATCAGCACGACGTCGACTTCGCCCCTTCGTGCCCCCTCGAGCACCTCGTCGGCGCGCCGCGCGATCACCGTCACCTCGATGCCGGTCTTGTCACGGAATATCGGCAGCAGATAGTCGAGCAGGCCGGACTCCTGCGTCGCTGAGGTCGTGACGAGCACGATCGCGCGGTCCTCCGCGGATGACGCCGCAACGCCTGCGGCGAGGCCGCAGACAAGCGCGAATGCAACAGAGAGGCGGCGGACGGCCATGATCGGGTTCCCACTGGCTAAGACGCGATCATGATGATGATCGATTGCGCCGCACTCGTGACGCGGTTGCTCGTTGCGGCGCCGGATGCCAACAACAAAAGATAGAGCGCGGATCAAACCACTACCGGCGACAGACTTACCCTGCGCGCCGCGCGCCGACAATTCGGGAAATCTCGGCAACGCACGGAGCGGCATGCCGATTGCAGTCGCGCACGCGACAGCCGCACGATCCACACCACGCGAGCGATTCAGGATCGTTCACCAAAGCAGGGATCGCGCGTGAGGATGTGTTGCAAAGCAACGAGATGATCGGGCATGGTCGTGGCGGACAAAACTTGAAATGCAGAATTCCACCTGCGTCGAACGTCAAAAAGAAGCAAGAATTTGCATAGGAATGCAGGATGGAATTCCTGACGACCAGCGAAGCCGCCGACTATCTTCGGCTCGGCGAACGCAAGCTATACGAACTGGTCACCACCGGTGCGATCCCCTGCACCAAGGTGACCGGAAAGTGGCTCTTCCCGCGGCACGAGCTCGATCTCTGGGTGCTGTCCGGACTGGCGCGTCCGGCCGGCATGCTGATCGCCGAGCCGCCGCCGGTCGTCGGCGGCAGCCAGGACGAGCTTCTGGATTGGGGTCTGCGCGAATCCGGCTCGGGCCTGGGATCGATGAGCGAGGGCAGCGCGCGCGGGCTCGAGCGCTTGCAGCGCGACGAGGTGATGGCCGTGGCAATGCACTTCCACAGCCTCGATGCCGGCGGCAATCTCGCCGCCGACGCCAATGCGACGGTCCTGCGAGATGCTCCGGACCTGCATGATGCATTGCTGGTCGCGTTCGTGCGCCGCGAGCAAGGTCTCGTGCTGCCGCCGGGCAATCCCAAGCGGCTGCGCGGCCTTTCCGACGTGCTCGCGCTCGGGGCCAGGATGGCGATGCGGCAACAGGGCACGGGCGCGCAGATGCTGCTCGATGTGCTGCTGAAGCGCGCCGGCGCCTCGACGCGCGATTTGCGCCGGATCGAGACGCCCGCTCTGACCGGGCCGGATCTCGCCGAGATCGTCCGCGCGGGACAAGCCGATTGCGGAATCGCGACGCGTGCGTCGGCGCGCTCGGCCGGCCTCGATTTCGTGCCGCTGGTCTGGGAGAACTTCGACCTCGCGATGCGGCAGCGCAGCTATTTCCGCCCCGCCATGCAGGGCCTGATCCGGTTCCTCAGCGAAAAGCGGTTGCTCCAGCGCGCCGAGGAGCTGACCGGCTACGATCCCTCCCCGGCCGGACAGATCCGCTTCGCCGGCTGACGTTGACGCCCGCCCCCAAATAGTTGCAAAAGAAACCAATTCAGCCGGGCATACCCGGGGCACACCGGCCAACGCGCCGGATCAGGGGAGGACAAACGTGAAGCCAACGAGATTTGGACTGCCGGTCGCTGCCGGCTTTGCAGCGACGTTCGTGGCAGCAACACTGCTGCCGGGCGCCGCATTGGCGCAGGTGTCCGACGACGTCGTCAAGATCGGCGTGCTCACCGACATGAACGGTCCGGCCTCGGCGCCGACCGGCCAGGGCTCGGTGACGGCGGCGCAGATGGCAATCGACGATTTCGGCGGCACCGTGCTCGGCAAGCCGATCAGCATCGTCGTCGGCGACCATCAGCTCAAGGCCGATATCGGCGGCGCGATTGCACGGCGCTGGTACGACGTCGACCAGGTCGATCTGATCGTCGACGTGCCGGTCTCCGCGGTCGGGCTCGCGGTGCAGAACATGGCCAACGAGAAGAAGCGGCTGTTCATCACCCACTCCACCGGCACCGCGGATTTCCACGGCAAGTTCTGCTCGCCTTACGCGATCCAGTGGGTGTTCGACACCCGCGCGCTCGCGGTCGGCACCGCGGACGCGGTGGTCAAGCGCGGCGGCGACAGCTGGTTCTTCATCACCGACGACTATGCCTTCGGCCATTCGCTGGAGCGCGACGCCTCGGCGGTGGTGACCGCCAATGGCGGCAAGGTGCTGGGCTCGGTGAAGCCGCCGCTGGCAACGCCCGACCTCTCTTCGTTCGTGCTGCAGGCGCAGGCCTCCAAGGCCAAGATCATCGGCATCGCCGCGGGTCCCCCCAACAACATGAACGAGATCAAGACCGGCTCCGAGTTCGGCGTGTTCAAGGGCGGCCAGCAGATGGCGGCACTGCTGGCGCTGATCACCGACATTCATGGCCTCGGCCTGCAGGCCGCGCAAGGGCTGTTGCTGACGACCTCATTCTATTGGGACCTGGACGACAAGACCCGCGAATGGTCGAAGCGCTACTTCGCCAAGATGAACAAGATGCCGTCGATGTGGCAGGCGGGCGTCTATTCGAGCGTGATGCACTATCTCAACGCCATCAAGGACACCGGCACCGACGATCCGCTCAAGGTCGCCGCCAAGATGCGGGAAAAGCCGATCGAGGATTTCTTCGCCCGCAACGGCCGCTTACGCGATGACAATCTGATGGTGCACGATCTCTGGCTGGTGCAGGTGAAGACGCCGGAGGAAAGCAAATATCCGTGGGACTATTACAAGATCCTCACGACGATCTCGGGCGACAAGGCGTTCGGTCCGCCGGACCCGGCGTGTGCGATGGTGAAGAAGTGAGGGTGTAGCGAAGTCGCGCTGACGGTGCACCCTCTCCCCTTGCGAGAGAGGGTGGATTCGCGAAGCGAAGCCGGGTGAGGGGTTGTCTCCGCTCGACCAGCTCTCGCTGAATGCGCGGAGAGATACCCCTCATCCGGCGCTTCGCGCCACTTTCTCCCGCATCCGCCTTCGCCAAGGCTTCGGCGGACATGAGGGGAGAAGGAAGTAAGCGGGCGGCCGCTCGCTACTTCAGCACTCCGATTTCGCGGAAGTATTTTGCGGCGCCCGGATGGATCAGCTCGGGCTTCGGCGCGGCGGCGACGGTGTTCGCGGCCGTGGTCTCGCAGGCCTGGGCGAGCTGCTTGCAGAATGTCGGCTCGACACTGTGGAGCGTCTTCGCCAGCCGATAGGCGACATCGTCGGGCAGATCTTCGCGCGTCAGCACAAAGCTCCAGGAGCCGAGCGAGGCGATCGGCTCGGATTGGTTCGGGTAGCTGCCGGCGGGCACGGTGAGCGGCTTCAGGAACGCGTGCTTGGCGCGGACGCGCGCGATCTCCTCGGTATCAGGCGCGATGAAACGCGCGCCTGACGCGCTCGAGGCTACCGCGGCAAAACCGGGCCAGCCGATCCCCGCGCCCCAGAGTGCTGCGACACGGCCATCCTCGACCATCGCGGGGCCGTCGCCGGCGCGGTCGAGATAGATCGCCTTGAAATCCTCGTCCTGCCTCAACCCGAGCCCATCGAGCACGTAGCGCGCCAGGATCGGCAAGCCGGAGCCCTTGGCGCCGAATGCGACGGGCTGGCCGACGAGATCGCGAATGGTCTTGTAGGGGCTGTCCGCGCGCACCACGAACATTCCGGGGTTGGAATAGATCGCCGTGAGAATCTTCAACCGTACCGGCGCGCGGCCGATGCCGGCGAAGGCTTCATAGGCCGGCTCGCCCGCGACCAGAGCGAGATCGAGCTCGCCCTTCTCCAGCAGCGGAACGTTCTCGTTGCTGCCTTTGGTGTTGCGCGGGGCGATGATGGCTTGCGGATCGGCCGCGTTCATCGCCTGCGCAAAGGCGTTGCCATAGAGCGGAAAGCCGCCGCCGGGCGTCGCGGTGCCCAGGCTGATCGTCAGGCCGGGTGTCGTGCTCGGAATGGCGTTGCCTCCGGTTTGAGCGATGGCGGGGCTTGAAAGCAGCGCCGCGCCGAGAACAAGGGTGATCGCGAATCTCATGGTCGGTCCCGGCGGGGGCGCGTCAACATCGACTTGCGGCGATGTAGGCAGCGCCCCGTTTTTGTGAAAGCATGCAGCTCAACGACAATAGAACAATGGGAGGCGTCATGTTGCGAATTTTGCGTAACAGTGTTTTCGGGCTGGTTTTCCTTTCAACGCTGTTGGGCGCCGCACCTCCCGCCTCCGCCGCTTATCCCGACCGTCCCGTGCACTGGATCATCGGCTTCTCCGCCGGCGGCCCGGTCGACATCGTGGCGCGGATCATGGCGCAGTGGCTGACCGACCGCTTCGGCCAGCAATTCATCGTAGAGAACCGCACCGGCTCCGGCGGCAACATCGCGGCCGCTGCCGCGATCACCTCACCGCCAGACGGCTACACGCTGCTGTTCGTCGCGCCCAACAACGCGATCTCGACCTCGCTCTACAAGAAGCTGCCGTTCGACTTCCTGCGCGACACCGTGCCGGTCGCCAGCATCATGCAGCTCACCAACATGCTGGTCGTCTCCAACGCGTTCCCGGCGAAGACGGTTCAGGAGTTCATCGACTACTGCAAGGCCAATCCCGGCAAGATCTCCTTTGCCTCGTCCGGCAACGGCACCTCGGTGCACATGTCGGCGGAGCTGTTCAAGGTGATGTCCAAGTGCGACATGGTGCACGTGCCCTATCGGGGCTCGGCGATCGCCTTCCCCGACATCATCTCCAACAAGGTGCAGCTGATCTTCGACAACCTCCCCTCCGCGATGGAGCAGGCCAAGGGCGGCAATGTCCGCGCGCTCGGCGTCACCTCGCCGCAGCGCTGGCCGAGCGTGCCGGACGTGCCCGCGATCGCCGAGACGTTGCCCGGCTTCGAATCGGTCGGCTTCTACGGCATCTCCGCGCCGAAGGGCACGCCGCCTGATGTGATCGAGATCCTCAACAAGGCCGTCAACGAGGCGCTGAAGGACCCGAAGCTGGTCGCGCGCCTCACCGAGACCGGCGGCATCCCCAAGCCGATGACGCCGGCCGAGTTCGGCAAGCTGGTCACCGACGAGACCGAGAAGTGGCGCAAGGTGGTGGAGTTCGCCGGCGTGTCGGTGGACTAGCGCCGGGGAACTGCCGCGCGCCTGCAGCGCGCCAACGAGACGTCGGAGGGGATCGAAAGACCCCTCCCGACAAAATGTGCGAAAACAACCCCATGCACAGTAGAAACATCTTGGGATTACAAGGGGTTACAGAATCGAAAACCGAGCCCCCTGGCGCGATTGCCAGGGGACGGGGGCGAAGGCTCGGCGAGGTGGGCTTGCGCCGTCGGGCAAAACAGGACTATAAGGGCATCATCGCAAATTTCGGTTATTCAAAAATCTCAGGCCTTGCCGCGCCAACGTTTGCAAGCGCCGGCGCCAGCATTGCACCCCCGCCTCCGTCCCTGTAAACGAACCGCGCACCGTTGCCGGCCGCGCAGTCCCGCGAGCCGTCTCGCGGCGGGGCCTGTAGCTCAATGGTTAGAGCCGGCCGCTCATAACGGTCTGGTTGCAGGTTCGAGTCCTGCCGGGCCCACCAGTGCGAATCCAATTAGGTCGCTAGCACTGGGCCACAATCTGTTCTGGATGCTTGACGAAATGAAGAGACTGCCGGAAGCGAAGCCCTTCTCCGCTCTCTCCTATTGACTCCGGGCACACGCCATCTATGTTCTCTATTTGTTCTTATGTCAATCCCGACCTTCCGCGCAACTTGGCATTGTTGTTTGGACGTGACCACCCCCGTACCGAGCGATACGTTATCAAGAATTAGCTGGGGGAGTGCCTGTGCCAAGCAAGATTTTTCACGTCGCGATTCATGATTTGCGCCGCAAAGGCGAAAACGATTTTGAGTTTGTAGTTGGCAAGACCGATTTGAAGAAAGGTGTCACCGTAAATCGCGTTGTCGACGAGCTTCACCGTCTGTACGCCCGGCGTGCGTCTAAGTCGCACGGCAAGTTCTCAAGCGACAGTGTCCACTTTCCAACGCAGACCTATCTCAGGACTTACCTCGACGGTGGGAGCAAAGACTTTAAGGCTCTAACCAATTCGCTGATGACTACATTGGTGACGCAAGCGCGCCGCAAGCCTGGGGCTACCGGCGGACATGTTTTCTTCGTGCATTTCGAGGATGAGTCTAAACAGTTTTTGATGATCGCGATCGTCAATGACAAGTTGGGCGCAGCGATATCCTCGATGCGGAGGAAACATTAGCTGCCAGCAAGCAAAGGTAGCGTTATGGACGTTTTTACGTTTATCGCCGCGATGACGGGTCATGCCATGTGGCCGTTGGTCGTTATCGTTTTACTGATACTGCTGAGAAAGCACCTGGGTGTCCTGGCTGAACGTATCGAGGAGTTTAGCTTTGGTGGGGCAAAGCTCACATGGAAGAAAAAGCTAGAAGAGGGCGCCAAGATCATCGAGTATGAGCCGACGCCGCAACTCACACCAACACGAGAAACCGAGCCGGCGAAGCCCGATCCGCGTCACGATTCGCTCTCGCCCGATGAAAAACGGGACAGGATTGCCAAGGGCTTTGTGCATCGCAAGGAGATGCGCCGGCAACTTTTAATGAGTTCGGCGTTCGGGAAGGTGCTCTCTGGACTCGATGAAGTCGATAAACTGCTGTTTGAGATTGCTGACCGAATGGGTCTCGATCCCGCCTCGCCATCCTCGGTCATGTATTCGATGGTGGCGCGGGGAAACGTACCGCCGAGCATTGGCAAGCTTTACGATACGCTGCGGGATGCGAGAAACCTTATAGCTCATTCGCCCAACCTGCCCGATGAAAACGAGGCTTCTGAGTATCTACGGCAGACGCACTACCTCATGTCTGTTCTCGAAAACCTCAAGCAAATGATGCCGGGGCGGGAAGAGCGGGAGCAATTTCAGTGATCGAGGCCTCGGTGACGCTTTCACTGTCGGAACTACGATGAGAAGAATTGCGCTGATAGTGCACTCAACGAACCCGATTGTTTCGCAAGTTCGAAGGCACGATCAAATTGCACGTAATAAACCCCTGACGCGTTCGCGGATCGAAAGCTTCTGATCACGTGCACTCAATACATGGGCTCGTAAGCTCAAGATTGTAAACGAACCGCGCACCCTTGCCGGCCGCAGCTTTCGCGGCCGTCTCGCGGCGGAGCCTGTAGCTCAATGGTTAGAGCCGGCCGCTCATAACGGTCTGGTTGCGGGTTCGAGCCCTGCCGGGTCCGCCAGCCTTCGCTCGCTTCGCGAGCTTCGGCTCGGCAAGCCGGAGCCATAAATGACAAGCGAAGCGGGCGAAGGCCGCCGCGCCAAAGCCCAACAATCAATTGCTTGAGCCGTTACCAAATTTTCCGGTGGATCGGCTGATTTTGTTGGTGCCAGACATGCTCAGGATCGCGACACTCTCCGTTGCGACACGCGATCTCCGCGGGCGCATCCGGCGGCGGATGTGTGGCGCCGCTTCGGCCTCTCTCATGTCGGGACTGAGTATGCGAAAGCTTCTGGCGATTTTGGTGATCTCGTGCTGGGCCAGTTTGGCTTACGCACAAAAGGCCGACCTTATTGTCACGAACGCAAAGCTCGTGACGCTGGATCCCGCATCGACGATCGCGCAGGCTCTCGCAGTCCGCGACGGCAAGATCGTCGCGATTGGCGGCAACGATGCCATGGAAGGCCTGATCGGGCCCGCGACGCGCCGTGTCGACGCAGGTGGACGCACCATCATTCCGGGATTGATCGATTCCCATATTCACGCCGTGCGCGCCGGCCTCACCTACGCAACCGAGGTCAACTGGATCGGCGCGAAGACCATTGGCGAGGCCATGGAACGCTTGCGCCAGGCGGCAAAGGCGCGCCCGGCGTCCTGGATCATCGTGGCCGGTGGCTGGAGCGAATTGCAATTTGCGGAGAAGCGGCGGCCAACGCTCGCCGAGGTGATGTCGGCCGTTCCCGACAATCCGGCTTACATCCAGTTGTTCTATTCGGCGGTGCTGATGACGCCAAAAGCGCAGCAAGCGCTCGGGATTTCCGCGGATCAATTGCCGGCCGGTATCACAGCCGCATCGGGCGACAGCACGGGCTGGCTCAACGGTTCCATTGTCAGTATCTCCGCGCTGTTCGATCGGCTGCCGAGGCCGAATTTCGAAGAGAATGTCGCCGGCACCCGGCAGTTCTTCATGGAGCTCAATCGTCTTGGCGTGACCGGGATCGTGGATCCCGGCGGCTTCAGCATTTATCCCAGCCATTACGCCGCCCTGCAAAAGCTCTGGCGTGACAAATCACTTTCGGTTCGGGTTGCCTTCAGCCTGTTCGCCCAGAATGTCGGCGCGGAATTCGAGGAGTACAAGACCCTCACGCCGTTCCTGCCGATGGGATTCGGCGACGACATGCTGCGGTTCAACGGACTAGGCGAGCGGATCACCGGCGCCATGTACAACAACAATGCGCCCGACGCGGCCGCCAAGGACAAGTTCCGCGAAATCATTCGCTGGGCGGCCAAGCAAGGGCTGACAGTCACCATCCACTGGCAGGAAGACAAATCCGTCCATCACCTCCTGGACCTCTATGACGAGGTCAACAAGGAGACGCCGCTCGCGCCGTTGCGCTGGTCCATCGCCCATCTCGACAACACCTCGCCCGAAACACTGGCGCGCATGAAAGCCCTCGGTGTCGGCTGGACCATGCAGGACGCGATGTATCTCGGAGGCGACCGTATCGTGGCGCAGGTCGGCGAAGCCGCGCGCAGCATGCCACCGATCGTCACGGCGTTGCGCATTGGGGTCCATGTCGGGGCCGGCACGGATGCGCATCGGGTCGCATCCTACAATCCGTTCGTGGCGCTGCAATGGATGCTCGACGGCAAGACCGTCGGCGGACACTCGACGCGCGGCCCGGACGAAACACCCAGCCGCGAAGATGCCTTGCGCCTCTACACCGTGGGAAGCGCGTGGTTCTGCTTCGACGAGACGCGACGCGGCACGTTAGAGCCCGGCAAGCTCGCCGACTTCGCGATTCTCGATCGGGATTTCTTGTCCGTCCCCGTCGAGCAGATCGGCGCCACGGCGTCGCTGCTGACGGTCGTGGGCGGCAAAATCGTCTACGCAGCGGATGCTTTCTCGAGCGCGAAATGAGAGCTGGAGGGCGACCGCGCCGCTCTCACGAGATCTCGGTCTGTTGTCCATTGCGGCGACATTCGCTCTCGGCCCACACATGCAGCTTCGGCGGCCGAGCCGGATGTCATACCAATTTCGCCGCCTGCTATGCCTACGGCATCGATATGGTGATTGTGCACTCAGTGAGCCCGCCCCTTTTTGGGGTACGAAGACTTTGAATTAAGTGCACTGTGACCGTAATCCCTTATTAGAAACGTGAATAAAAATACTCGGCACGATGAGACGTGTTCACCTAGCGCGGCTGCCTTTTCGAAGCTGTGACGGCGAGACCATCGTCTAAAACGCACATAGACCCATGCCGCACACCGGCCCATATTACCCAGGCATCACTTTGTTCGACGAGCAAGGGAGCCACCGCATGTACGCCAACATTCTCTTGAGCACGGACGGATCGGACGTCGCGACGAAGGGCGTTGAGCATGGCATTGCCCTGGCGAAGGCCTTGAACGCCAGGCTGACGATCATCACTGTGACGGAAGCACTGCCGATCGACTATGGGGGCGGACACGACTCGGGATGGATTCCGACGCGGGACGAGATCGATAGCTATGACGCGGCCTGCAAGGTCCGCGCGGGCAAGGTGCTCGATCAAGCGCGCGCGATGTCGGAGCAGATCGGCGCGCCTGCAGAATTCTTGCACGTTCCGAATGCGCACCCCGCGACTGCGATCATTGAAACAGCCAAGCTTGGGGGATACGACCTGATCGTGATGGCCTCTCATGGACGACGCGGCCTCAGGAAGCTGTTTTTGGGCAGCCAGACATCCGAGGTCCTGGTGGACGGCAGCGTGCCGGTGCTGGTGGTGCCGAAGCCGGCATCAGTGTAGGGATTATTGGCACCACTCAGCTGATCCGCTGAACGACCGCACAAGACCGCTCTCCCGCGGCAGGAGCCATCCATGACCAGTGAAAAAGGCCCGAACATCAAGAAGAAGCAGAAATGCAAGAACTGCGAAGGCAAAGGCCTGCTCAAGAAGGGCGACAAGGTGGTGAAGTGCCAGCGCTGCAAGGGCACGGGCGTGCGGTGATGATGAGGTGATGACCTTCCCGCCGCGCTAATTCGCGCGGACGCCACCGGCAAAGTGCTTCTCGAGAGCACCGGACCTGACATCCTCGATTGGCACTTCCTGCCGCAAGGCGCGTTGCGGTCTTTTCGAGGGAGATGCAGATGACCAAGACCGACACGCAGGGCGCAAAGACCGGGACATCGCCGACGGGTTCGGCGGCGCTCAACCCCGGGGATGAAGCCCCTCCGGGAACGACGGGCACGGGCGAAGATGTGTGCCCCGATTGCCATGGCAAGGGGCGGATCGACGGCGCTCCCTGCGCCACGTGCGGCGGCAGCGGGACCGTGATCCGGGCTGTCGGCGGGGCCTGAGCAAAGCGCAGGACGCGGCGATTGAGCCGGGCTGTGACTCTCCACCGCGGCTTCATTGTTCCAGCAACGAACGGCCCGCATCCGTGTTTTCCGGATGCGAGACACAATGAGGCGCGCCATGACCAGGGATCCCGGACTGAAGCCCGACGACTTTCCCATCGAAGCCGACAAGGACAAGCTCAAAACACATAAGGGCGAGCCGGTCGCCTCGGCCGAGTCGGAGAAGATCGCGGATCAGATCGCCGAACGGCTGAACGAGCCTGCCCACCAGGAAGAGCAGGATCGTTGGTCGGCTTAGGCACTTTGCCTTGCCGGCAGCAACCCGCAGAGAGCAACGGCTTTTGTAGGAACGACCTTAGGCCGTTGCGTATTGGGCCGCGCCGGGTCCTTGCGATTCCGGCAATGGCGGCCCTGGCTCGAAGCCCCGCCCCCGGGTCACAGGCCGGGACCGCCTGACGGGGATCGGCCCGTCGTCTCAGGCCGGCATCTCAGCCCGGCATTTCAGGGCCGTCTTGGAGGACTGCGCGAGAGACCATGGAGGCGCCCACACCAGGGATGCAAAACCCGCTTCGACAGGCGCGGCTCTACGGCTACCTGATCGAACGCGAGGGCGCGCTGTTTCATCCCGGCGGCAGCCACCCGCTGTGCAGCGCGGGCATGACGCGACGCATGATCGAGGCGGGCTGGCTGGTGAAGGCCGGCGACCGCTACGAGCTGACACCGCAAGCGCAGCAACGGATCGCCCCGGGCGCGATGAGTCCGGGATGACTTAATCGTCGGTGGTGCGGCATTTCCGCTCCCGCGCAGGAACAGGTGCGTCCCCAAATCTTTGCCTCGGCACGGCATGTGACGACGTCAAGCAAAGGAGCGGACATGAAAAAGCTGGTTCTCGCAGGGCTCGTTGCGGCTCTCGCATTCTCCCCTTCCGCATTCGCGCAAGGCGGCGCGGGTGCGTCCAGGACCGGGTCGAGCATCGACTCCTCTGGCACCGGCGGCGCGACGGGAGCGGGCGCCTCCAGCCTCAACACGTCATCGGATAACAATGGCGGCGGCGCGAACGCACCGGCGAAGTCGTCGACGACGCGGCCAGGCGACAACGACACCAGGCAAACGCAAGGAGGCCAACAGGCCATGCCAGGTTCCGGCTCCACCGGAGCGAACCGCAAATAGGCGCGCCGGAACGATTGACCGATTTCGCTCACGCAAAAGGCCCGGATGATGATCCGGGCCTTGTCTCGTCACCACCAGGGATCCCAATAGGGCGGTGGAGCGTAGGCGTAAGGTACATAATAGGCCCGCCGCACGACGCGCGGTCCATAGTAGCCGTAGGGCGGACCATAGTAGCGCGGGCCATAATAGGCGTTGGCCGCCAGACCAGCCGTAAGCGCACCGGCAACAAGGCCGAAGCCGATACCGGGACCTCCCCAATGGCCGTGCCAGCCGCCGCGCCAGCCATGAGCTTCCGCCGGCGAGGCCGCCGCCACAAACAGGGCCGAGATCATCGTGAGGACCAAAGCAAGTTTCTTCATGTGCGACTCCCAGAACTTGGAAACCGACCGCAAAACGCCAAACCGGAATTGAAGTTTCCGGGCGTTTCGGAAAATTTTGCAGCGAGCCGACGGACGCGAATGCCTCCACGAAACGGCAGCGGGCGAGAGCGGTGGCTCCCGCCCGCTTCATGCTTACACTCCATGCTTACTTGCCGTTGATCGCGATCCGCTTCACCTTCTGTTGTGCGGCCGGTGACTTCGGCAGGGTGACGGTGAGAACGCCGTTGTTGAAGGAAGCGGCGACCTTGTCCTGGTCGACGTCATCGACCGGAATGCGCCGCTCGAAACGGCCATAGTAACGCTCGCTGAAGAGACGTTCCTTGTCTTTCGTTTCGCTCTTCTTCTCGCCGCTGATCGTCAGCACGCCATTTGCAAGCTCGACGTTGACGTCCTTCTGCTCGAGACCGGGAAGCTCGGCGACAACCTTGACCTCCTTGTCGCTCTCGTCGAGTTCGACGTTCGGCCAGCCCATTGCGGTCGAGGAGCCGAACGGACTGAGATCGAAGCTGCGGAAGGCGTCGTCGAACAGCCGGTTCATCTCGCGATGAAGCGCAAGCAGCGGATTGCCGGGTTCGCCGCGCTGAACGGCCATGTTGCGTGAGCCGTTGTTCCACGGAATCAGATCGCGTAGTGCCATTGTCGTTTCTCCTTATCTCCTGTCTTGATGGTCGATTGGCGCAGCTCAGCGCGCGGCGATGGCCACGCACGCGCTGCACAGCCCGGACGATCAGCTCGTCAGGCCGCCTGCTTGTGCTCGATTTCGGGTCGGCGTTGCCGGCAGCATCGATCGCGATGCGACGCGGCGGAACGGCGGTCGAAACCAATGATCGAACACCAGAGGGGAGACATATCGTCGTTTCTCATAACCACATCCTCCTGTGAGCAACATGGATTAAGAGCATCACCGGGGCGAGCCCCGATGGCCTCGCCGGACCCTGCTTTGGCGTCCGGCACCGCACTCGCATGCGGTTGCCAAAAGAATTAGGAGGCGGCGATTTGGTTTCAAGAGCCGGTTGCCAAGCGCCCCCCGATGGCGGCCCGAACCTTTTCGAACGCGCGCATTTCGATCTGCCGCACCCGCTCGCGTGAAACGCCGTATCGTGCCGCGAGCTGCTCGAGCCTCAGCGGCGGCTCGGAGAGCCAGCGCGCCTCGAGAATGTCGCGCTCGCGCGGCTTGAGGAGGTCCAGCGCGCCGGCAAGGGCTTCACGCCTCCGTCTGGTTTCTTCCCGCTCGGCGTATTCGGCTTCAGGACTGGACGCGGGGTCGACGAGCCAGTCCTGGACTTCGCCGCCGTCGGCATCGCGCACCAAAGCATTGAGCGACAGGTCGCCGCCGAGGCGCCGGTTCATCTCGATCACGTCGTTCTCCTGCACGCCGAGCCGCCGCGCGATCCGGCTGGCGTGCTCGGGGCGGAGATCACCATCCTCCAGGGCGGAGATTTCCGCCTTGGTCCGGCGAAGCTTGAAGAACAGCTTCTTCTGCGCCCCGCTGTTGGCAATCTTGACCAGCGACCAGGACCGCAGGATGTATTCCTGGATCGACGCCTTGATCCACCACATCGCGTAGGTCGCAAGCCGAAAGCCCCGCTCCGGCTCGAAGCGCTTGACGGCGTGCATCAGGCCGACGTTTCCTTCGGAAATGATGTCCGCAACCGGCAGGCCATAGCCGCGATATCCCATCGCGATCCTGGCAACGAGCCGCAGATGGCTTGTAACCAGATGATAGGCTGCCTCACGGTCGCCGTGCTCGCGCCATCGCTTCGCGTAGGCCATTTCCTGGTCGGGCCGCAGCATCGGAAACTTTCGAATTTCCGCCAGGTAATGTGTCAAGCCGCCCTCAGGCGACAGCATCGGAACAGTTACAGTGCTTCCCATTGCCCACCTCTTCGAATTTGTCTGCTTACGCTCCAAAATCGACATGACAGAAAATGGTTTCGGCCGAGGATGTTACGACCGGTGGGGCTGGCGGCTGAGTTTGCGGCGGCTCCGGCCGCGTCACGAGATAGAGCTCGCCCGCCACCAATAGGAGGGCAGCGACGGCCAGGGCCAACATGCCGAGCACCAGATCGCTGTCGTCATCCATGCGCGTTCGAAAGTATGTCGATGTCGAAGTTCGGCAGCCATCGGCTTTGGCTGTCAGCGCATCGAACGTCGTCACCGGAATTTTGTTCCGGCCTTCCGGCGCTCTCACCCCGCCAGCGAATTCCTCGTCGCGCGAAGAATATCGTCCGACAGCTTGGGATCGTCCACGGCGCGGGCGAGCACGAGGGCGCCGACCATTGAGGCGGCGGCGGCGAGCGCCTTGTCCTCGCGCTGGCGTGGCTTCAGCGTGGAGGCCATCCGGCTGCTCAGCAGGGCGATCGTACCGCGCACGCCGGCGGTGAAGCGCGCCCTCAAGCCGCTGCCTTGACGTGACACCTCACAGGCGAGCGCAGCGAAGGGACAGCCGGCGGCGGCATCGTCGCGATGCCCCGGGGAGAGATACTGCGAAACATAGTCCTCGAGCGCGAAGGCCTCGGGCAATTCCTGGCCTTTGGCCTTGATCGCATGGGCGACCGCTTCCTCGACCAGACGCTCCTTGGAGCCGAACTGGCTGTAGAGGCTGCCGTGCGTCATCCCGGCCGCCTCGGCGAGCGCGTCCACACCGACGCCGGCGATGCCGCGCTCCCGCAGCAGGCGCGAGGCGGTCTCGAGAATATGCTCGCGATTTTTGGCGGCCTGTTCCTTTGAGACGCGCATGGGACCGATCCTTGGACAAGGGATTTGGGCACGGGGCTTGACTTTTATAATTACGATCGTCATCTATATCAATAGTTACGATCGTAATCAAACGATTTCAGACCCGGTAGTGGCGTCGGAGAGGCACTATGAACAGGATTAAACCGAAGATCGCGCTGGTGACCGGCGCCTCCTCAGGCATCGGTCAGGCCACGGCGGAGCGGCTCGCAAATGCCGGCTACAAGGTGTTCGGCACCAGCAGGCGGGGCGCGCAGGCCGGCAAGCAGGCGTTCGAGATGTTGGCCCTCGACGTCACCAGCGACGCATCGGTGGAAGCCGCAGTCGGCGAAGTGATCCGGCGCGAGGGCCGCATCGACCTGCTCGTCAACAACGCCGGCTTCGGCGTTGCCCCCGCCGGCGCGGAAGAGAGCTCGATGGAGCAGGCGCGCGCGATTTTCGAGACGAACTTCTTCGGCCTGATCCGGATGACGCGCGCCGTCGTGCCGCACATGCGGCGCCAAGGCAACGGCCGCATCATCAATATCGGCTCGGTGCTTGGCTTTCTGCCGATGCCCTATGGCGCGCTCTATGCCGCGACCAAGCACGCGGTGGCGGGCTATTCGGAATCGCTCGACCATGAACTGCGCACGCGGGGCATCCGGGTCTCGGTGGTCGAGCCCGCCTACACCAAGACGCCGTTCGACGCGAACTTCATGGAGCCCGACGCCACGCTCGAGGAATATCGCGAGGCGCGCGCCGGTGTGACCAAACGGGTGAACGAGGTGATGACGACGGCCGAACAGCCCGGCGTGGTGGCCGAGACCGTGCTGAAGGCCGCGAGCGCGGCGCGCCCGCAACTCAAATACGCGGCCGGCAGCCTTGCAAAGCGCCTGCGGTTTCTGCGCCGGTTTGCGCCCGCAGCCCTCGTGGATGCCGGAATCCGAAAGGATTTGCGGCTCGATGCGGTGGCGGCGTCGCAGCCCGCCCGCACCGCGCGGGCTTTCTGAGGGGCGCAAGCTTGCCGTCGCGAAGAACCTCCGGACCGAGAAGAAAAATGAAAGCACTCGTCTTCAAGCGCTACGGCAAGCCGGACCAGATCGCGTTGGCCGACATCCCCCGGCCGACGCCGAAGCCGAACGAAATCCTGGTCCAGGTTCACGCCGCGGGCTTGAACCCAATCGACAACATGATTCCGAAAGGGACGTTCAAGCCGATCCTCAAGTTTCAGCTGCCGGCCACGCTGGGGAGCGACCTGGCGGGCGTCGTCGTCGAGGTCGGAAGCCGCGTGACCCGCTTCAAGCCGGGGGACGCCGTCTTTGCCAGCATCTTCGATCTCGGCACCGGCGCTCTCGCAGAATTCGCGATCGTGCCGGAGGATGCCGCCGCACTCAAGCCGCCGAACCTGGACTTCGTGCAGGCGGCCTCGATTCCGATGGTCGGCCTGACATCGTGGCAGGCGCTGAGGGAGCGCATACGGCTCAAGCCGGGCCAGAAAGTGTTCATCCCCGCGGGCGCCGGCGGGATCGGCACGTTTGCGATCCAGCTCGCGAAATATCTCGGGGCAAAAGTGGGGACGACGACCAGCACCGGCAATATCGATCTGGTGCGCAGCCTCGGGGCTGACGAGGTGGTCGACTACAAGATCCAGCAATTCGAGGCGGTGCTGCGGGACTACGACGCGGTGCTGGGTACGCTCAGGGGCGACGCGGTCGAGACATCGCTTCGGATCCTGAAGCGGGGGAGCAGGATTGCTTCACTGGTCGGGCCGCCGGACGCCGCGTTCGCGCGCGCCCGGGGCATGAATGTCTTCATGGTGCTGCTGTTCGGATTGCTGAGCCGCAAGATTATTCGCCAGGCCGGCAAAATCGGCGCGGACTATTCGTTCGTGTTCGTGCACCCGGACGGCAGCCAACTCGCCGAGATCGGCGAGCTTCTCAAGGCGGAGCGTATCCGGCCGGTGATCGACAAGGTCTTTCCGTTCGAACAGGCGAAAGAGGCGCTGGCGTATCTCGAAAGGGGACGAGCTAAGGGGAAAATCGTCGTCCAGATGAGATGAGGGCGTGGATGCGGCCCGCCCAATCGCCTCAGCCCTCTACCCGCCACAGCCGCCATCGTTCCGGCACGCCCTTGAGCTGGTGCATGCCGTGATCCCTGAAACGGATTTCGGACTGCGACGCCAGCAGCTCCTTCACCGCACTCGACACCAGCACCTCGCCGGCGCGCGCCTTTGCGGCGACGCGGGTGCCGATGTGGAAGGCGAGGCCGACCGCCTCGGTGCCGCTCACGGTGTATTCGCCGGCATGCAGTCCGACCCTGATCTCGAGGCCGAGCGTACGCACGGCCTTCTGAAGCGCGGTCGCGCAATTGATTGCGGCAGCCGGCGTCTTGAACGTCGCCAGCACGCCGTCGCCCGTCGTCGTGACCTCCTTGCCGCGCGAGCTCTTCAGCTCCTTGCGGACCGCCGCGTAATAATGGCCCATGATTTTGGTCCAACGGACATCGCCGAGCTTTGCCGCTTTTGCGGTGGAGCCGACGATATCGACGATCAGGATCGTGGCGAGCGCTCGCTTGAGCTCGGTGCTGCCTGCGGCCGGCCGGCGACGGAGCACGATCGCGCCGGCCAGCGGTTCATAGCGATGGTTGCGGCGCCGCGCGATCGCGGCCTTTGCGTAATCCTGGGCACGCTGCGCGCTGCCACAGCGAATTGTCTTCTCCTGCGGCAGACGCGTCCAGTAGACCTTTCGTCCGTCACCGGCGCCCTGGACCTCCACGGCGCCCCACTTCAGGAGGATCGCCGTGCCGACGCGCCGGACACACCACGCCTTCGACGTGTAACCCGATACGTTCGACTGATGGATTCCGATGCGGAGGAATTTTGGCATGAACGTGCGGCCGATCGAAGCAACGTTTGGGCGACCCAGGGTCAAGCGTAGTGACACACTCGCGCATTGGCAATACGATCCCGTCAAGACCTGTTCATTTGAAACCAGTGCATATGCAAAATCATTTTCGCGCTTTTTGTGAAGCCGCCCTGTTGTCAGCCGCGCTCGAAATCGTCGCCTTGCCCGACATGGCGCGTGCGCAGTCGGGGAGCGCCGGCGGCAGCATCGGCAACGACGAAAAATCGCTGTCCGGTTCGCGCGAGACGCCGCGGGCGGCCGAGCCTTCGAAGCCGGCACGACGCAGCAAGCCCGCGGACGACGAGCCGCGCCGCGCGCCGCAAAAGAGCGGCGGAGGCGGCAATCTCGACGGAGCATGGGTCCTGACCAGTGTCGGCGCGTCCTGCGGCACCTCCACCGATACGGTGGTCATCACCGGCGGCCAGCTGGTCGGACAGTACGGCACCGCTCAAGTCAGTCCGAACGGCTCCACATCCGGGGTCGGTGCCGCCGGAAGCCTGACCTGGACCATGTCCGGCCGATTTTCAGGCCGCAGCGGCTCCGGTACGTTCCGGCGATCCGATGGATGTGTCGGAAGCTGGACCGGATCGAAACAGTGATGTTTCCTTGCCTCAGCCCTGATACGCAAACAGCTCGATCGGCTCGCTGAAGCCGCGCACCCCGTGCTCGCCGACACGCTCCAGATCGAACTGGCTGCCAACGAGATCGGCGAATTCGCGTGACAGCAGCACCGTCTTTCCCAATTGCTTGGTCAGGGCTTCAAGGCGCGAGGCCATGTTGACGGCGGGACCGATCACGGTGAAGTCGAGCCGGGTGGACGATCCGATATTGCCGTACATGACGTCGCCGACATGGACGCCGATGCCGTAGTTCAGCGGCGCGCGGCCGGTGCCGTCGTTGCGCGCGTTCAACGCGATCATGGCCTGCCGGGCTTCGGTCACGGCGTGCAGCAGGTTTGCACCGGCATTGGGCTCGCTCAGCGGGAAGATGGCGAGCAGGCCGTCACCGATGAATTTCAGGATCTCGCCGCCATGCCGGGCGATCGGCTCCGACATCGCGTCGAAATAATCGTTGAGCAGATCGATGACGTCGTCCCGCGGCCAGTTGTCCGAAATCTTGGTGAATTCGCGCAGATCGCAGATCATGATCGCGGCGCGCACCGTCGTGCCGGTGCCGCGCCGCGTGGCGCCGGCCAGGATGAGCTCGCCCGCGTGGGAGCCGACATAGGTCTCAAGCAGCGTCCGCGCCAAGCGATTTTTGATTCGGATCTCGCTGACCAGCGACAGCACCGGCAATATGTTCTTGAGGGCGGCGATATGCGCGTCGTCGAAACCGCCGGGCCGGTCGGTCGCGAAGGTGACGAGGGCGCTTGCCGAGCGTATGATAGAGGGGCCAGGCCACGTAGTCGGTCAGGCCCTGCGCGCGCATCTCGCGATAAAGCGCGTGCTTGCGGCCGAGCGCGGGGTCGCCTTCGAGATTCTCGCGCAACTCGGTTGCGCCGTCGAACATTTCGCTGGCGGGACTACCGATGAACTCGGACCGCTCGCGGACGTCATAGTCGACCCGCGCAATCTCCGCCTCGCGCATGCCGTCGGACCACATGAAGCGGGCGCCCAGCCATTGCGGGTGCTGGATCAGCACGTGAAGCGTCGACCGCGCCAGCGGAATACCGGCCTGCTGAAGCCGGATGCACATCTCGGCAAAGATAACGTCGATGAAGCGCTGGTCCCGCGTGCCGTTGATCAGCCAGTCGACGACGCCGTCGGACAGCGTGGCGGATTTCTTCTCTGGGATCATATCTGCCCGTTCATATCGTGGCCGCCCGCATCGTGCTTTGGGCGGCGGCTGCATCAGGGCAGATATCGTGCTCCGGCGCGACGGCGTCAACCTAGCTAGTTGCACGGATTGTACGCATCGCTCTGATGGGCGGGAACGCCGTTCAGCCGACGATTTGAATAGAGCCCAGCACAGCCCGCCCCGAGACGAGCGCAAGCGTCGATGCCCCCGTCAGTTCGACCTTCAACGTGTTTTCGTGCGAAATCGAAAAATCCGTACCGTCGAGACGGATGCCGCAGTCGCCACGCGCCGCATAGACCAGATGCGTGCCGGCGGACAATCGCCGTTCACCGGGCTCCCTGAGCGCTTCGAGCTCAAGAGCGACCGCACCGCGCCGGCCCATCAAATTCACGACCTCGACTGGCCCTTCCTCGAGCCTGGTCACGATCTCGAGCTCGCCGGTGAAGCGCACCGTGGTGAACGGCTCGCGCTCGTCGAATTCCTGGGTGGGGGACTTCAGCACCAGCCCGCGGCCGCCGACCACCATTTGCAAACGGTCGATGCCGGGCATATGGGAGAACGGCCCGGGTGCCACGATCGGGGTCGCCGCGAAGCGCCACAGCAGGCTGTCCCAATCCTTCACGCTGGAATCAGCGCGATGGGCATCCGCGATATCGGTGAAGATGCCGCCGCCGTTCTTCCAGGGCGAGCGAGCGTAGTCTTCGGATTTCAGCAGTGTGGTTTTCATGTCTTGAGGTGGTCCGGGAGCGCAAGAGGACGGGTGGTGTTAGTTGCGTATCACGCAGACAGGATCGTCGCCAGCTCGCTTCCCGTCAGCGCGCCAATCTTTCGCGACTACTTCGTCGTCAGTGCCGCGACCGGGCGCCACGCAACATCAGGCGCGCTCTCAACCAACTGCCGGCAGCGGTCGCGCATCAGTTCGGCCGGGCGATCCGGGCCACGCATGTTCAGCACGCCTTCGAAATCGGCGAGTGCAGCCGCAAACCGGCGAGCGCGATAGCTGGCGAGCCCCTGCTCGTAGCGCCCGATCCAGCAGGCTGTCTGGTCGCCGCCGCCCTCCCCGGCAAGTCCGATCAATTCATAGACCGCAAAACCCTCCTCGCGTCCATACACGGCGATGCTGTCGATCTCGCGCGTGATGATGGCGCCGCGTGCGAGACGTTCGGTCGCTTCGCCAATGAGGATCTGCGTGCCGTAGGATTTGTTGGCGCCCTCGAGGCGGCTCGCGACGTTCACGGCATCGCCGATCACGGTATAATTCAGGCGCAGCTCGGAGCCGATATTGCCGACCAGCATGCGGCCAGAGTTGATCCCGATCCGGATCTGGAGCGGCTGGCCGAGATCGTCGGCAAGGCCCGACGCCGCGATGGCTCTGCAACAGCCGAGCGCCGCACGGCAGCAGCGCAGCGCGTGGTCGGCCTGCGGCTGCGGCGCGCCCCAGAATGCCATGACGGCGTCGCCGATGAATTTGTCGATGGTCCCGCCATTGGCGACGACGGCCTCTGAGGCGAGGTCGAGGTAGCGCGACAGCAACGGCACCACGCGATCGCCGAGCCGCTCGGACAGCCCGGTGAAGCCGGCGATGTCGACGAACATCACGCTGAGCTCCTGCATGCTGCCACCGGGCCTGGCCTCGACGCCCTGCCGCAACAGCGAGCGGACCAGATCGGCCGGGATGAATTTGCGAAACGCTGAAAGACCGGCCGCCATCTCGGCGATCGCGCCGGACAGGCTCGCGATCTCCTTCAGCCGCGACGGATGGCGGCGGACCTGCTCCAGCGCAAAAGCTTCGACATGACGCAGCTCGCCGACGACGCGCGACAGCGGCGCGGCGATGACGGAACGCGCCAGCATCGCCGAGGCCAATGCTGCGAGCACGGCGCCGATGGCAAGGCCGAGGATCAGGCGGCGCAATGTCGTCTCGACCGGACCGAGGAACTCGGCCTCGGGGATCACGGTCGCCAGCGACCAGCCGGGAAACGGCAGCGGCGTGAGCGCCACTTCGTAAGCCGCGCCAGCCGATGTCAGCCGGCTTCGCCAGGCTTCCTTGCGGCCATCTTCGCCCGCCTTCACGAGTGCCATCCACGCCAGCGGTAGCAGCGTCGTATCGCCCTTCGCGGCGTGCAGCTCGTCGGCGTCCTTGTCGGGCGCCGCGATCAGCTCACCACTGCCGTCGATGATGAAAGCCGTTCCGGTGCGCCCGACCTCGAGCTGCGACAGGAAGCGCGCGAGCCTGGTGTACTCGATGACGATGGCCAGGACGCCCTGCCGCTCCTGGTAGACGTCGATCGGACCGGCAAAGGCGATCGAAGGCCGCTCTCCGGTCGGATGGTCCATGACCTTGAACCACTCCGGGTCCGCGGCCGCCAGCCCGGTCTTGAACCAAGCGCGATCGGCGACACGAAAATCGGTCGGTTCGAAACGGCGATTGGCGAATTCGATGTCGCCGGGCACCACCTCGTATTCGTCGATGCGGCGCTGGCCAGCATGATCGGTCAGCGAGATCTCCATCATCTCCAGCCGGCGGTCGCCGAGCTTGTGCGCGGCGAAGAAGGAGCCGTCGGGCCAGCCAAAGGCGACCCAGGAGATCGTCGCCTGCGACTGCAATTGCGACAGGAAGACGAATTCGCGCTTGTCGGCCTCGCGGGTGTCGAGCACGTTCTGCAGGAACAGGGTTCGGATCGCGGTATGGGCGGCACGCGCCTCGTCCACGATCGCGGCGACCTCCTTGCGGACAGCGGCCACGATCTGCTCGTTGATGGTCGATGCGAGCTGCCGGCTCGCCGCTTCCGCCGTGCGCCACCACAGCAGGCTGGAGAGGGCCGCGGTCAAAAGAATCGCGGTCAGGACCAGCGCCGAGACGGCGAGGCGGATGCTGACCGTCAGCTTCGCGATCGCGCGCAGGTGCCGTCCGGGATCAACATTCATCGCTGTTTCCGTTCTCCGGCAAAGCGGCGACTGGCCACCTCCTGTTACCGTTCTACGTGGCACGCGTGCATTCGTTACCTGTGACAGGCACCGCGTGCCGCCGCCAATGCTCTCCGGCTAAGGTCTCGATAGAGACTAGGCATTGGATTGACCCGCCCGTCACCCGCTAATTCGGTCCAAGCGCACAGCCCGTGCGCCCATCCAACGGCCTCACAAACTCGTGACCTGCTCGATCGGTAACACGAGCTGGGTGCGAGGCGAACCGAACAAGGCGCTCTTCGCCTGCCAGGCGATGCCATCTCGAACAGGAGAATCTTCAATGTCTGCCAAACTTGCCGTGACCACGCTCATTCTCGCCGGCGCCATGTCGACCGCACTTGCGACCCTGGCCGCTGCTGCTCCGCTGACCAAGGCCGAGGGCGACGCGGCCGTCGCGGCCAAAAAGGAAAAATGCTTCGGCGTCGCGCTGAAGGGCCAGAACGATTGCGCCGCCGGGCCGGGCACGACTTGCCAGGGCACCTCGACCACCGACTTCCAAGGCAATGCATGGAAATTCGTCCAGGGCGGCACCTGCACCAGCATCGAGCTGCCGGGCGGCAAGAAGGGCTCGCTCAAGCCGGTCTGACGCGCTGCGACACGACCACGACAACAGGGAAGAGCGGAGAGAAACCATGACGACGGCAATCGCGCCTGACATGTCTGCGGTGCCCCTCCGCTATTCCGCGCCCATCGGCGGCGTCGCCGGGACCAGCTTCAAGCTCGAACATCTTCAGGCGATCCTGAGCGCAAAACCGCAGCGCGGCTTCTTCGAGGTCCACGCCGAGAACTATATGGGTGCAGGCGGACCGCCGCATCGCGCGCTGGAAGCGATCCGCCGCGACCATCCACTGTCGCTGCATGGCGTGTGCATGTCGATCGGCGGACCACAGCCGCTCGACAAGGCGCATCTGGCCCGCTTTCGCGGGCTGGTGGCGCGCTACCAGCCTGCGCTGGTATCCGAGCATCTCGCCTGGTCGACGCATGAGACCAGCTTCTTCAACGACCTGTTGCCGCTGCCCTACACCGCGGCAACGCTCCGAAACGTCTGCGATCACATCGATCAGGTGCAGGACGCGATCCGCCGCCCGCTGATGCTGGAAAACCCATCGACCTATATCGCTTTTCGCGAATCGTCGATGAGCGAGACCGATTTCATCCATACTGTCGCCGAGCGGACCGGCTGCGGGCTGCTGCTCGATATCAACAATGTATTCGTATCAGCGACCAATCACGGATTCTCAGCGCTCGACTACCTCGCGGACTTTCCGCTGGCCCGCGTCGGGGAGATCCATCTCGCCGGACATGCCGAGCAGGCCGACGACGAAGGCGATCTGCTGCTGATCGACAGCCATGACGGCCCCGTCGCGGACGCCGTGTGGAAGCTGTACGAGATCGTCGTCCGGCGCCGCGACGGCGTGCCGACGCTGATCGAGTGGGACAGCAAGATTCCGGACTGGCCGGTCCTGCAGGCGGAAGCCGCCGCCGCGCAGGCGATCCTCGATCGTTGCCGCCCGGTCGCGTTGACGGGAGATCGTCATGCCGCCTGAGCCTGACGTTTGCTTTGCCGCAGCCTTTGCACCGGCGCTGCTGGACCCGGTGCGCCCTGCGCCTGAGATCGTGACCGGTCCGAACGGCAAGGCACCCGGCAAGCGCTACGATGTCTACCGCAATAACGTCACGGTCAGCCTGATCGACGCGCTCGCCGCGATCTATCCGGCGGTGCAGCGCATCACCGGGATCGACTTCTTCCGCGCCATGGCGCGCTTCCATGTTCGCCAGACGCCGCCGATCTCACCGCTGCTGTTCGAGTACGGCCGCGACTTCCCGGCCTTCGTCGCGCAATATGAACATGCGCAGATGATGCCATGGCTCGCAGATGTCGCCCGCATCGAGCGGGCCTGGCTCGATACCTATCACGCAGCCGACGCCGCACCGCTGTCGCCGGCGCAGCTTGCAGGGGTTGCGCCGGCGCGGCTGGGCGATCTCGTTCTCATACCGCACCCGGCGGCGGGGATCGTGCGGTCGCAATTCGCGGCGGTGACGATATTCGCGGCCAACCGCGATACGTCGCCGGTCGGGCGCATCGACGCTGCGTCGCCGGAAGACGCGTTGGTCACGCGCGCCGAATTCGATGTCGTGGTCCGGCACCTGCCGCCCGGCGGAGCGGCATTCGCGAGCAGCCTGATGTCGGGTCGGCCGCTCGGCGAGGCTGCTGCACGCGCGCTCGACGCGGCGGCCGACTTCGACATCGCTTCGAACATCACCGGCCTGATCGAGGCGGGCGCCTTCACCTCAATCGCTTTCGGAGACGTCTGATGATCACGGACCAACGCATGCAAGCGGGTGGCGGCCTCCCCTCGCTCGGGCTCCTCGTCGACAAGGCCAATCATCTGGTGCAGACCATCGCCTCGCCATCGGTCGTTCAGCTCGTGCTCCGCGTCGCGCTAGCGGTGCCGTTCTGGCGTTCCGGCATGCTCAAATGGGCAGGCTTCCTCAGGCTCAACGACACCGCGGTGACGTTGTTCAGCGACGAATTCATGCTGCATCTGCCGGGCGGGCCCTATCATTATCCGGCGCCGACCGTGATGGCCTTCCTCTCGGGATGCGGAGAAATCATGTTCCCGATCCTCCTTCTGCTCGGCTTCGGCACGCGGTTTGCGGCGCTCGGACTGCTGTTCATGACCGTCATCGTCGAGCTGACCGTGCCTGACGGCTGGCCGATCCACATCACTTGGGCGGCGATGGCGCTCGGCATCATGGCCTATGGGCCGGGCTGGGTCTCGCTGGACCATTTGATCTGCCGAGCGCGCGGCCCCCGGCCATAG
Organism: Bradyrhizobium sp. Ken51; assembly: GCF_055807435.1. Taxonomy (NCBI): domain Bacteria; kingdom Pseudomonadati; phylum Pseudomonadota; class Alphaproteobacteria; order Hyphomicrobiales; family Nitrobacteraceae; genus Bradyrhizobium; species Bradyrhizobium sp. Ken51. The sequence goes on from NZ_JBVVPB010000017.1 coordinate 120,664, forward strand.
GCGCTAGGCGTCCTGTCACATCCCGCTCAGGCCGCTATCGACCGCGAGCGTCTGCGCAGTGACGTAGACGCTCTCGTCCGAGAGGAAGAACAGCACGGCATAGGCGATTTCCCAGGCGGTGGCCTGGCGGCCGAATGGAACGTGGCCCTTGCCGCGGTTGGGTCGGCCGGCGCCGGCCTCGCGGCCGTTCGGGGTGTCGACGAGGCCGGGATAGACCAGGTTGGTGCGGATGCCGCGGCGCGATCCGAGATGGGCGATGTTGCGCATGAGGCCGCCGAGCGCGGCTTTCGATGAATCATACACCGCCATCTGCGAGCCGGCTTTCAGCGCGGCGATGGAGGAGATGAAGACGATCGATCCGCCGTTGTCGAACTTCGGCAGGCCCGCGCGGCAACACAGCATCGGACCGCGAACGTTGACGTCGTAGATCCCATTCCACTCCTCGGGGCTGACGGCATCGAGCCCGACCTTGCCGAAGGTGCCGATGTTGAGCACCATGCCGTCGAGACCGCCCATGGCGCGATGCGCCTCGTCGATCATGCGCTGGACGTCGGATTCAGAGGTGACATCGGCCGCGATGGCAAAGCCCTCGCCGCCTTCGTCGGTGATGTACTTTACCGTATGCTCGGCCGAGGTGCGGTTGCGATCGGCGACCGCGACCTTCGCGCCCTCGCGCGCGCAAAGAATGCTCATGGCGCGGCCGTTGCCGATCGGATCGGTGGCGGCGTCGAACACACGCTGGCCACCGCCGACGATCAGGATGCGGCGGCCTTCGAGACGTCCCCTGCCCGGCGCTTCGCCCAGCGATTCCGCGCTCGGCGGGCGGACATAGCGGTCTGGCCTGGTCTCGGAATTCTCGGACATGCGCGCCGCCTTATTTCTTGCCGCCGTCATAGACCTTCATGCCAGCTGCCGGATCGAGATCGGTCTCGGTCGCCTCGGTGAGACGCGCCATCATCATGTAGAAGCCGAGCGCGACAATGGATTCGACGATCTCCTGGTCGCTGAAATACTCGCGCATGGCGGCGAAGATCGCCTCGGGAACGCGGACGTTCTCGACCACTTCGCGGCCGAATTTCAGCAGGGCGCGCTCGGCATCGCCTAGGCCGGCGGCATCGTAGTCGGCGCGCTCGACCGCATCGATCTGTGCTTGCGTGCAGCCGATTCCGAGCGCGATCGGCACGTGCTGGCGCCATTCATAGGCGCCGCCTTCGAGCTGGGCTGCCTGCAGGATCAGGAGCTCGCGATTGACCGCACTGAGCTTCTGCTTGTGCAGGATCGAATTGCCGAGCCGCATCGCCGGGATCATGTTGGCCTCGGCATGAGCCATCATGCGGAAAATATTCAGCTTGACCGGCATGCGGTCGAACGACGCGCGGATATCGCCGCTGGTCGTCTCCGGATCAACCAGGGGCAGCCTTGCCACGATTCTCTCCCTTGGCTTTTCGTTTCTTGTTGTCGTTTGTCCCGCCATCCGCCGCGATCAGCGACAGGAAGAACGCGAGGTAGCGGTCGATCGCCTCGATCACCTTCGGCCGCGGCGACGGTGCCGCGCCCATCACGTAATGCTCGAGACGGATGTAGATCAGCCCGGCCGCGAACAGCCGCGCGGTCTCGCGCGGATCCGGCGTCGAGACCAGACCGGCGAGCGCAAAGCCGCGGAAATAATCCGTCATCATGCTCTGCTCGCGCGCGTAGAAATGATCGGCGAATTTGGCGCGGATGCCGGGCACGCGGTTGCGCTCGGCGGTGATGACTTTCTGGAACTGGTGCTCGCGCGGATCGGACCATTGCTCGACCAAATCCAATGCAAACTGCCGGCAGAACGCGGCAGGCTGGCGCGCAAGCTGCTTGTAGCGCGGCTCTTCCAGCCGGCTCGCCGAGCTGGCCGGACCGTGCTCGGCAACGATCGCATCGAGGATCGCGGCCTTGCCGGCGAAGTGATTGTAGAGGCTGCTCTCGCGAATGCCGACGCGACGCGCGAGCTCGCGCATCGAGGCGCCGCCGTAGCCGCTCTGCGCGAACAGATCGAGCGCCTCGGTGAGGATGCGCTCGCGGGTCGTGGGCGCAGCCGCTTCCGCCGCGCTGGTGGTGTGGACAGCCATGCGGCTTGACTAACGAACGATCGTTCGCTAGTCAACCGTACGAACGATCGTTCGTTTCTACTCCGCGCCTCAGAGAAGCGGAGAGCAAACCTTGGGGAGACGACGTCATGGCGCGCTTCGCCCGCCTTCGCGCGGCCTGCATCCTGTTGCCGGTGCTCGCAGCCAGCACCGTTCACGCCCAAAACAAATACGACCCCGGCGCCGACGACAAGACCATCAAGATCGGCACCACCGCGCCGCTGAGCGGCCCGGTGTCGGCCTTCGCGCAGATCGCGAAATCCGCCGAGGCCTATTTCCGCAAGGTGAACGACGACGGCGGCATCAACGGGCGTCGGATCCAGATGATTATCGCGGATGACGCCTACAGCCCGCCGAAGACGGTGGAGCAGACGCGCCGGCTGGTCGAGAGCGAGGACGTGTTGCTGATCTTCGGCGGTGTCGGCACGCCGACCAACAGCGCCGTGCACAAATACCTCAACGACCGCAAGGTGCCGCAGCTCTTCCTGGGATCCGGTGCGGCGAAGTGGGACGATCCGAAGAACTTCCCCTGGACCGTCGGCTGGCAGCCGACCTATCGCGACGAGGCGATCGCCTATGCCAGATACATCAAGGCGAGCCATTCCAATGCGAAAATCGGCGTGCTCTACCAGAACGACGACCTCGGCAGGGACTATCTGAAGGCGCTGGAGGAAGGTCTCGGCAACGGCGAGGCGATCGTCGCGCGCGCGGCTTATGAAACCTCGGCGCCGACCGTGGACACCCAGATCCTCCAGTTGAAGACCGCAGGCGCTGACGTAGTGCTGGTGGCGGCAACGCCGAAGTTTGCGGCGCAGGCGATCCGCAAGATCGGCGAGATCGGCTGGAAGCCCGTCACCATCATCTCCAACGTCTCGGCCTCGATCAGCGGCGTGCTCGAGCCGGCCGGCAAGGACAATTCCACCGGCGTCATCTCCAGCCAGTATCTGAAGGACGCGACCGATCCGGCACTGAAGGACGATGCCGGCCTCAAGGAGTGGGTCGCCTTCATGGACAAGTACCTGCCCGAGGCCAACAAGAGCGACTGGCTCAACGTCTATGGCTACACCATCGCGCAGACGCTGGTGACCGTGCTCAAGGCCGCCGGCAACGACCTCACCCGCGCCAACGTGATGAAGCAGGCAACGACCATGAAGGACGTGCGCCTGCCGATGCTGATCAACGGCACCGCGGTCAGCAATTCGCCCGAACGCTTCACGCCCATGACCAGCCTCCAGCTGATCCGCTTCGACGGCACGCGTTGGATGCCGTTCGGCGATCTTCTGAAGAACTGAGCGATGCGGCAGGTGCGCATCGGCAGCATGCGGATCGATCTCGTCAGCGAGATCGCAGCGCTCGCGTTCGACAAGGCCTGGCTGTTCGCCAACGTCACCGACGAGGTGATCGAGGCGAACCGAAGCTGGCTCGATCACCGCTATATCGAGCCGGAGACCGGCCGCTTCATCCTCAGCCACCATTCATATTTGGTTCGCACGCCGCGCTGGACCGCCATCGTCGACACCTGCTGCGGAAATCACAAGCAGCGGCCGCGCGTCCCGGCGTGGAACAACCTCGACCAGCCTTATCTCGAGAACATGCAGGCGCTCGGCGTCAGGCCCGAACAGGTCGACTTCGTAATGTGCACGCATCTGCATGTCGATCACGTCGGCTGGAACACACGCCTCCTCGACGGCCGCTGGGTACCGACTTTCCCCCAGGCGCGCTATCTGATGGGGCGCGCCGAATATCGCCACTTCGAGGCCGCGCACAATGCCGCGCCAAACAGCCCGGTGAACCACGGCTCGTTCGAGGATTCGGTGCTGCCGGTGGTCGCCGCGGGCCTTGCCGAATTCGTCGAGACCGATCATCGCCTGTTTGACGATCGCGATGCCGCCTTGCGCTTCGCGCCGGCGCCGGGCCACACCGCCGGCAACATGCAGATCCATCTCAATGGCGGCCGCGATCACGCGGTGATGTCGGGCGATGTCATCCATCATCCGATCCAGTGCGCCGCGCCCTGGCTGTCGAATGCGGCCGACGTCGATCCGGCTGCTGCGATCGCGACACGGATGGCGCTGCTCGAAGAGCTCGCGGACACGCCGAGCTATCTGCTCACCGGCCATTTTCCGGCGCCGACCGCGGGGCGCGTGATCCGGCACGGCGAGGCATTCCGGTTTCGGTTCGAGGATTGAGGGGGAAAGACACCATGAAGCTGCGCATTATCACACTGTCGTTGCTCGCATTGCTCTCGGCAGCGCTGCCTGCGCGGGCCGAGGATCCGGCCGCCTATCCCACGCACAAGATCAGGATGCTGCTGCCCTATGCGGCCGGTGGCGGCGGCGACGTGATCGGGCGGCTGCTCGGCGACAAAATGGGCAAGACGCTCGGACAGAGCATCTATATCGAGAACCACACCGGCGCCGCCGGCACGCTCGGCACGCAGATGGTCGCGGCGTCGGCGAATGACGGCTACACCATCACAGTCGGCGGCATGACCACACATGTGCTGGCGCCGGCGATCTATCCGAAACTGCCCTACGATTCGATCAAGGATTTCACCACGATCGGACGCATCGGCACGTCCTCGATCATGCTGGTCGCGACCAAGGATTTTGCCGCCAACGACATCAAGGGCCTGATTGCGCTGGCCAAGAAGGGCGAACCGATCCAGTACGGAAGCTGGGGCGTGGGCTCGACCGGACAATTCTGCGCGGAAATCCTGATGCAGCAGACCGGAATCAAGATGGACCACGTGCCGTTCAACGGCATCGCCAAACTGGCCGGCGATTTGCTGGGCGGCCACATCTCGCTGGCGACACTGGACATGGCGACCGCGACGCCGCTGGTGAAGGACGGCTCGATCAAGGCGCTGGCCGCCTGCGGCGAGCGTTCGCCGAGCCTGCCGGATGTCGCAAGCTACAAGGAACAGGGCGTGCCGTTCGACCGCAGCCTGTCCTGGGCGATGTATGCGCCTGCGGGCCTTGCCGAACCGATTGCGAAAAAGCTGTCGGCAGCATTGAAGGACGCGCTCGCCGATGCCGAAGTGAAGCAGAAGCTGCTGGGGCTCGGCATCACGCCGCAATTCGTGCCGGGCGACGAGCAGCGCGACATCAACGCCCGCGACATCGCGGCCTGGAAGCAGGTTGCCAAGGAGGCGGGCATTGAAGTGAAGTGAACGGAGGTCAAGTGAGCCAAGTGACAAGGGGAGCGCCGGCATGAGCCGCATCTTCGGCGCGGTGCGCCAGAACGGATATGTGGTGCGGGACATCCACGCCGCGATGAAGCACTGGATCGAGGTGATGGGCGTCGGCCCCTGGTACTACATGGACCGCGTCAAGACCGACTGGTTTCGCCATCGCGGAGAAAACTCAGCCGTCGAGATGAGCATCGCGCTGGCGAATTCCGGCGATCTCCAGATCGAGCTGATCCAGCAGCGCAACGACGCGCCCTCGCTGTACCGGGAATTCCTCGAGTCCGGCCACGAAGGCCTCCAGCACATGTCCTACTGGAGCCACGACTACCAGGCGCTCTACGACCGGGCGCTCGGGCTCGGCTACAGGATCGGCCATGAGGGCCAGATCGGCGGCGACAAGGGGCGCTTTGCCTATTTCGACACGCAGGCCCATCCAGGCACCGTGATCGAGATCTCCGACATCAGCGGCACCAAGGGGCCGTTCTTCGAGAAGGTCCGACAGGCCGCGGCCAACTGGGACGGCACGCGGCCGATCCGTGAGGTCGGTGCGAGCCGATGACGCCGGAGGCCCGCAAGGCGATGCAGGAACCGGCCGGGTTCACCGCGCTGCTGGCGCGGTAGACCGCAATCCATGGTAATATGAGCCTCGTGTCCGAACCTTCAGCGAGGCAAGCATGTCCAACACTGACAAGGTTTTCGCCGGCTCGATCCCAAAGCTCTACGACCAATATCTGGTACCGATGATCTTCGCCGTCTACGCCGACGACATCGCAAGGCGTGTCGCGGCCCGCTCTCCCTCCGTGCTGCTCGAGATCGCGGCAGGCACCGGCGCAGTGACGCGCGCGGTGGCGGCGGCACTGCCGCGCGGCGTCCGTTATGTCGCGACCGACCTCAACGAGCCGATGCTCGCCGTCGCGGCGCAGCGTCAGTCAGATGACGATCGCATCTCGTGGCGCCAGGCCGACGCAGCGGCCCTGCCCTTCGAGGATGCCGCCTTCGACGTGGTCTGCTGCCAGTTCGGCGCCATGTTCTTTCCGGACCGCGTCAAGGCTTACGGAGAGGTGAAGCGCGTCCTGAAGGACGACGGCACGTTCGTGTTCAACGTCTGGGATCGCATCGAGGACAATGTGCTGACGCATGAAGCAACGGTCGCGCTCGAAAAATTGTTCCCCGACGACCCGCCCCGTTTCATGGCCCGGACGCCGCACGGCTATCACGACAAGGCCGTCATCAGAACCGACCTCGAACACGCAGGTTTTCGTGACATATCGATCGAAACGCGAACTGAAATAAGCCGGGCGCCGTCGCCGGAGCACGTCGCGATCGCGCTCTGCCAGGGCACGCCGCTGCGCAGCGAGATCGAGGCACGCGATGCCAGCAAGCTTCAGGCTGCGACCGACATCGTTGCCGAGGCGATCCGAACGCGCCATGGGTCCGGACCGATCGAAGGCAAGATCCAGGCTATCGTGATCGAAGCGCGGCGGTCGTGACGGGCTTCGATCTGCCCGCCTCCTACCAGAAGCCCCGCTGCATCGGCTGTGCCGGCTGATAATATTGATACTGGCCGCGCCGGCGCGGATTGACGGGCTGCGGGTTCGGATCGCGTTGGAAGAAGAAGCCGAAACCATTGCCGCCATTGTCCCAGCCGTCGTCGCTCGCCATGGCCATCGGAGGCGCGGTTGGCTTGCGCGTGATGAAACCACCCTGGGGTTGGTTGCTCAGCACCGCGACGAACTCGGTGCGGTAGTTGGTTTCAGCACTCAGCGGCTCGTCCGAGATGATGATCGAGGACCGCGGCAACGCGGTCGGCGCGATGCGATCGAGCACCTCCTGCGGGATGGTAATGCGGTCGAGCGCGTTCCTGGCGGTGTCGCCGTCTTCGATCGTGACCACGCTCCAGCGCAGGCCCGTATCGTTCTTCGCCATCGCCGTGAAGATGTGCGTGCCGAGCGGCTGATCCGGATTGCGGATCGTGACGGGAACCTCGATGCTGGTGTCGAATACCTCGCCGCCGCCGTCCGGTGCCGGCTTGTGCGTGTTCCGCCGCACGTAGAGCCTCTGCGTCGCGCGGCTGATGTAGACCGAGACCGGTTCGAGCGCGAGCTTTGCGTCGGTCGCAGCCTTCACGGCATCGGCCTTCCTGGCCGCTGCCGCCTTGGCCGCCTCCTTCGTGGCCGCGACCGCATCGCGCTTCGGCTGTGCGGCGGCCTTGGCGGCATCGAGCTGCGTCGCCGCGTCGGCGGCCCTGGTGGCGGCCTTCTGCTTCAGCTCCTCGGCCTTGGCGCGGGCCTGATCGGTCTTGGCGGCCGCGAGCTGCTTGTCGGCGAAGGCGAACTCGGCGTCAGCGCGGGTCTTCTGCTGTTCCAGTTTGCGCAGCGACGCCGGCAGCGCTGCCGCCTCCTTCGCGGCCAAAGTCGCGGCCTTCTTGGCCTCGTCGGCCGCCCTTGTGGCCTCCTCGGCCTCGCCGGAGAGCTTGCCGATCTGGCCCGGCGCCGCCGCAATGGCGTCCCGCTTCGGCATGAACAATGCGGGATGAACGATGTCGATCGGAGCCGCGTCGTTCGGCGAGATGATCACCCGCATGCCGATGTTGGTCTTGTCGAACAGGCCTTCCGCGAAGCCGAACGGCATCCGCACGCAGCCATGCGAAGCGGCATAGCCGGGCAGCGGCCCGCCATGCAGCGCGATGCCGTTCCAGGTGATGCGCTGCATGTTCGGCATCCAGGCGTCGTCATACATGGTCGAGCGGTGGTCCTTGTCCTTCTCGACGATGGCGAAGACGCCGGCCGGCGTCTCGCGTCCCGTCGTGCCGGTGGACACCGGCGCGCGAAAAATCCAGCCCTCGGCGTCGTAGAAGGTGACCTGCTGGCTCTTGATCGACACGATCGCCATGATCGGCTCGCCGGCCTCGCGCGGCGCCACCGCCTCGGCCGGCTGGCGCGCCTGCTTGGCCGCATTGGCCGGGCCCACAGCCGCAAAGGCGAGCATTGCCGCCAAGATCACAATCCCTGGAGGCCCCCAACGCCGCATCGCCACGGTGGATTGCGCCGTCGTCATCAGGTTTCTCATGCCATCCTCGGTCGAAATGCCAGTCCGCCGGTCATTGATCAGATTGCGATCTTTGAATTAAGAAATCGCAGCCGCCTTACGTTCCGTCTGTGGCGAGATTCGGCACGTTTGGGCGATAAATCTCATATACGACGGTTGGCGCAGGCGGAAGGGCGGCGTGCGGCCGAAGCTGGCGGTCTATCGCTGCGGCAGAATGACCGGGGGGCGGACGCTCACGACATTCGTCAGCCGCGCGGGGGCTGCGTGAGCGAAGCCGCTGGGGCCAAGGCGGCCCCTCCAAACACGGCTGTCTTGCCAAACAAGGCCGCCTCTCCGAAGGAGACGAGCCGCTGCCGCTCCTCGTCCCACAAGGTCAGCCGCACGGTCCGCAAACTCTGGAGCAGCGTAATCCGCCCGACACCAGCGAACTGCGGATGGTCGCGCAACACGTCGTGCAAGCGATAGGAGGGAATTCGACTGGACAAATGATGGATGTGGTGGACGCCGATATTTGCCGTGAACCATCGCAAGACACCCGGCAATTGGTAGTGAGAGCTGCCGTGCAGCGCGGCGTCGTGAAAATTCCAGGTTTCGTCGTGGGCCCAGTGCGTGTGCTCGAACTGGTGCTGGACGTAGAACAGCCAGACACCGATCGATGCCGCCAGAACAACGATCGGCAGATGCACGAGCAGGAACGGCCCATAGCCGACCAGCTGGATCATCGTTACGACGAGAACCGCGAGGGCGATGTTCGTGCCCATCGTGCTCAGCCAGGGTTTCCAGCCGCGACGCATCATCCCCACCGGCAATCGGTGCTTCAAGATGAACAAATACGAGGGACCGACGCCAAACATCACCAGGGGATGTCGATACAAGCGATACAGCGTCCGACGCCATCGCGACCGCCCGAGAAATTCACGCGTGGTCAGCGTATCGATGTCGCCCAACCCTCTTTGATCGAGATTGCCGGAGTTCGCATGGTGGCCCGCATGGTTACGCCGCCAGTAGCCGTATGGCGTCAGTGTCATCACGCCGATGGCACGGCCGACCCAATCGTTGGCAACGCGGCCGCGGAAGAACGAGCCGTGTCCGCAATCGTGTTGGATCATGAAGAGGCGGACCAGCAAACCCGCCGCGGGCACCTCCAGCAGGAGGGCAAACCAATAGCCCTGGTCAAGAGCGGCCCAGATCAGAGCCCAGATGACGACGAACGGTATCGCCGTAATCGCCAGTTCGAGGACACCCCGCGCATTGTCGGGCTCGCGATAGGGGGCAAGCAACTGCGCCGATGCGCGGATTTCCGGCGTTTCTTGGGTCATACCTGCTCTGCTCCCGACATGGCGCCCAAGAAGCACGGTTATGGCCATCGACGCAACAGAATCGCCCTGCCCTGGAGCCGGCGGCTGTACGCTTCCGGTCGGAACAGGGCCCTTGCCAAGCCAGGCGGCGCTTTCAGAGCTTCAGACAGCGAGGCCGAGTCTCGTCAGAGACCGCGGCTAAACGCCCAGCGCCTTGCGGTTGAAGGTTCGCAGGAAACGCAGCGACAGTGTCCGGACATTGGCGACGTTCAGCAACCACGCGGCGGCGGCATAAGCGAGCCCGCCGGCAAGGCTCACGACAATGAGCGGGACGAGGCCGGAGCCATTGACCTGAGATCGTGCCACGAGAATCGCAGCCGCCATCGCCGCGGCGGACACGGCAACGCCGGCGAGGCGGTGGATGTCGAACGGGACCGGGTAGGCGCGATGCATCAGGACGACGGCAACGAGGAAGCCGATTGCTTCGGTCGCAAGCGTCGCCAGCGCCGCGCCGTAGAGGCCATGGCCGGCCACCAGCACGAACATCAACGCCACGCTGACGACCAGCGTCAGGAACGACTGCGCCGCCAGCATGAACGGCCGCTCGGCAAGCTGGAAGCTGATCTGCACGTAGAATTGATTGGCGATGCCGAACAAGCGGGCGAGCACCAGGGTCGGCAGCAGCGCCGATACGCCGGCGCGGAAGTCGACGCCGACGAGCGTGCCGGCGACCTGGTCGGCTGCGAGCGCGAGCCAGACGGCGACGGGCGCGACCACGACGAGGAGAAGTTCGAGGCTCTCGGTCAGCCGCTCCCGCGTCGTCTCGGTATTTTTGTCCGACAATGACCGGAATACCAGCGGGACTGTCGCCGCAGCAACGCTGGAGGCGATCATGACCATGAACTGTCGCGGCAGATCGGCGGCGACGCCAAAGATGCCCGCGGCGTCCTTGCCGAGCAAATAAGCCACGATGAGGCGGTCGCAGGCCGAGTAGACCGCAACGGACAATCCGGCCAGCGTCAGCGGCAGGCCGTAGCGCGCCAGCTGCACGAACTGGCTGCGCTGAAAGCGCGCGATCCTGGTGCGGTCCCCGACGAGGTTCAGGATGATCCCGGCGAGCGAACCCAGGCCGAATGCGGCGAGCAGTCCCAATCCACCCCAGCCGAGCCAGATGCCGAGCAGGCCGAAACCGACGCTCGACACACTGCGCACGATCGAGATCGCCGCGAACCTGTAAGGGCGCAGTTTTGCGCGCTCGAACTCCTGCCCGACATCGACGGCATTCGCCATGATTGCGACGAACATGCTGGCAAGCAGCAGCCCAACGCTGAGATCACTGCGGAACAGGAAGACCAGCGGCGTGGTGGCGCAGAGGACGGCAACGGTGAGCGCGAAGGCGACCATTGCAGTGCCGCGAAAATCCACCTCGGCCGACATCGCCTGATAGCGCGACACAGACAGCTTGATCCAGGCGAAGAAGATCGCGCCCAGGATGCCGGCGAGGCTGATGCCGACGACATAGACGCCGTACTCCGCCGGCGTCAGCAGCCGCGTGTAGGCCGTGACGGCGAAGAAGCCCACAGCCGCGGGCAGGATGTAGGCGACGAGATAAATCGAGAAATGGCGGTTCAGCATGCGAGCACGGGACCGGCAACATTGTTGCGAGTGTGACGGCCGTTCATCAATTGGACCATGGCGGGGCGAACGAATTGCGCCGCAGCATCCTTCAACAGTGTCACATAAGTCTGGAGATCGGGCGGCGAATGCGGCTTTGAGGCCGCTTTCGCGGGTTAGCGTTAAATTTGCCCTTCCCTGACGGGGGCGTGGCTACCGAAAGGAACCGTGTTTTGGAAATGGCAAAGTTAACCCAACGAGGGGAAACCCCGGCGTTGCAAGGCGTCGCTTGGTACGATGGCGCGTTGGCTCGATAAGGAATGCCGTGACCAGGCTCGACAGACGCGAATTTCTTGTCGGCAGCGCCGCCGCACTCGCGGCGGGCGCATCGGCGTCCGCAGCGCCGATGTCGAAACTCGCCCAGCGCCATCAGGGATTTGGTGCCGCGGCCACGCTCTGGGATCTGCAAGCCGATCCCAGGCTCGGCGGAGCCATCAGCACCTATTGCACGCAGGTGGTTCCGGTGCTCGAGCTGAAATGGCCGATGCTGCGTCCCGACGCGCACACCTTTGCCTTCGAACGTGCCGACGCGATCCTGGATTTCGCGCGGCAGAACGACCTGACGATGCGCGGCCACGCGCTCGCCTGGTATCACGACATTCCGGACTGGACCAAGCAGATCAAGGATAGCAAGGGCGTCGAGCGCGCCTATGTCGACCACATCGGCACCGTCGTCTCCTATTACAAGGACAAGCTGACGTCGTGGGACGTCGTCAACGAGCCGATCCCGGACAATCCGCGCAGTCCAAAAGACCGGCGCGACTCGTTCTGGACGCAGCACCTCGGCAATCGCTGGATTCCGCTGGCGTTCCGTACGGCGGCCGCGGCCGACCCCTTCGTCAAGCTCGCGATCAACGAATACGACATCGAGTCGGCAAAGGACACGTTCATTGCGAAGCGCGCGGCCTACCGCAATCTCATCATGGACCTGCTCGACCAGGGCGTGCCGTTGCACGCCGTGGGACTGCAGTCGCATCTGCATGCCGAACTCGAGATCGACACCCATGGGCTCGCGGAATTCGTGACCGAGCTGCGCGCCTGGGGCCTCGAGGTGCTCGTCACCGAGCTCGACGTCGACGACCAGAAGCTGACGGGGACGCCGGCGGAGCGCGATGCCATCGTTGCCAAGCGCGTTAATGACCTCCTGACCGCGATCTCGACCAGCGGACCGGTGCGCTCGATCCTGACCTGGGGCCTGTCGGACCGCTACAGCTGGATCAACGGCACCTTTGCCCGCGCCGACAAGCAGCCGAACCGTCCTTTGCCGCTAGACGGCGAGTTCAAGCCGAAGCCGTTCATGAACGTGATCAGCAAGTTCACGAGGGACGTGTAAGGTCTAGCGAGCTTTCGGCACTTCGAACTGAGCCTCCTCGCCCATGTGTTCGGGCGACAGGCTCGGAGCGCGACGGTCGCGCGAACTGAGGCGGAACACGTCGCGGATATCGTCGATCGAGGTCGACGAATAGGACTGGATGCACAGCGCCACCTGGTCGGGCGAAGCGGCGCGCATCATCGTTTCGATGGCCGGGCGGTCGAGGCGCGTGTCGTCCCAATGCGAGACCGCGATGCTGTCTTCCGTGATCCGATGGGTGGCCAGATGCGCGGGCGAGTTCGCGACGAAATGGCCGTACATGAGATATTCCGAGAACTTCTTCTTCCGGCACAGTGCCAGAACCCAGTTCAATCCCGTCGCCGACTTGATCCCGTCGGTCATCGCGCGCGCGGTGTCCTTGTCCCAGACCAGTGCGTTGCCGACATAGTCGTCCGCGGGGAAGGACCGGTTCTTGATACCAAGGAGTTGATCGACGGTGCGGAGCCACAGGACATGCAAGGGGTGGGCGGCGTCGATCCCGTTGCGCGTGACGAACAGCGGCGTCTTCTCGGCGCCGGCGTATTGGCTGACGTCGAATTCGCGGAAGAACAGATTGTCCGAATCCAGGATGCAGACGCGCTGCTCGGGCGCGTTGAGGACGCCGGCGATCTTGAGGATCTGCTGGATGTGCCAGCCATGGACGGGTGACGACAGCAACGACAGCCAGACGCGCCGTTTGCTGATGAACTGAAGAGCCGGCGGCAGCGCCCACAGCCATTTCGGCAAATAGAGCGAGGCCGGAACGATGACACGCTTGTCGGAAGCGAACCGCGCGAACAGCGGCAGATCCTCATCGTTAACGAGAACATAATGCCGCGTGTAGCCCGTCAACCAGGTGTCGATGCTCTCGCTGAGCAGCGAAAAGCGTTCGATATCCTTGGCGTAGCTGGCGGTCAGCAGGGCAACGGAATGCATGGCACGCGCTCGTATGGCGATCAGGCCGCAGTCATAGCGGCGTCGAGACGCGTTGGATACTTACATTCGCAATCAAGGTAAAATGAAACGAAGCATTAGCCATCCGATGGCAGCCCCTGCTCGATGCCGCGAAAACGCAGCGGGGCCAGCGCGGAGGCGCGCTGCCACCAGTCGGCGACGCGGTCGTCGAGTGCGGTCACACCTCGGCCCTGGCCGGGGAAGATCCGGACCTGCTGCACCGCCTCGGCTTCGAACCCCTTGCCCTTGCGGGTGATCTTGAGGGCGGCGCCTTCGCGGTCCCGCTGGGTCAGCGGCACCAGAAGCCGGCCGCGCGGACGAAGCGAACGAAGCCAGAGCGGATGCGGCTGCGAGAAGCCGGCATGAACGATGATCACGTCGGCGGGTTCGCCGATGTCCTCGCATCCATCGCCATGGACGACCGCGACGTTGCGATAGGCGCTGAGATAATTCGCGGCGCGCGACGCAAGCCGTTCGTCGCATTCGATTGCCCGCACCCTGCCCTTCGGGCCCACGATCTTCGACAGCACGGCCGAGAAATAACCGAGCCCGCAGCCGATCTGGACGACACGGTCTTTTTCCCCGACGTCGAGCAAATCGATGAAGTGCGCCCACAGGCTCGGCAGTCCGGTGTCGAGCTTGCGGCGCGCATCGATCGCGACCAGCACATTGTCCTGGAGATGAACGGGATCGGCATCCGGCGTCAGCCGATAGTTGCGGGCCGCCTCGCTCTTGATGCGCCACGGCCCCTTCGCCAGAAAGTTTTCACGCGGAACAATGGCGAGGGCTTCGAGCAGGCGCGTCGAGGAGATGCGCTCGCGCCTTGCGATCAGCTCCACGTAACGCGCACGCGCGGCGGCAAGGTCGCTCATCTCACGGGATGGCCTGTTCGCGAACAGGCGCGTCCGCTCCGAGCTCGCTGATCAGTTGCATCGCCTGTTTCAGGTCCGGCGTGGAAAAGCCCTCGCTGAACCTGCCGACGATCGGTACGAGCAGGAGACTAGCGTGCTCGCGCTTGCCGGCCTCGTGCGACAGGCGCGCGAGGCTGACGGCGGTGCGAAGCTCCCACGACAGTGCGCCCTGCTTGCGCGCGATCTCCAGCGACAGGTTGAACAGGTCCTCGGCCTCCTGCACCGAGGCTGGATTCCCGTCCGACAGAGTGATCTCGCCTTGCAGGCGGTAGACTTCGGCGAGGTAGGAGTGGTCGCCGGTCCGTCTTGCGGTCGCGAGCGCACCGTCCAGCGCGCGCAGGGCGGCGTCGCGCATCCCCACCTTGGCGTAGGCCTCCGCGAGCAGGCAGCGGAACCAGCAGCCGGCGAGCCAGGAATCCATCGCTTCGTATTCGTCGAGGCCGAACCGCATCTGGCTGAGGCCTTCGTCGGCCTCGCCGAGCTGCGCCAGCGCCCAGCCGCGCAGGATCGCCGCCTGCTGCTTCCAGTGCAGGAAATTGTGCTCGGTGGCGATGATCATGGCGCGGTTGGCGTGGTCGCGCGTGCCCTCGACATCGCGTAAATGCTGGCAGAGATAGGCGCCGAACACGAGCGCGAAGGCGAGCGTGAAGGGGTGGCGGATCTTCTCGGCGTTCGCGATCGCCTGCTCGCTGTGCTGGCGCGCCGCGTCGGGCCGGCCGAGGAACCACAGCAGGTAGCCGAGATAGGACAGCGAGACGACGCCGGGATCGGTGCCGTGCCGCTCCATCAGATCGGAGTGCAGGTCGGGGCTGTAGAGGTTGATGCAGCGGTGCAGGTGGTGCTGGGACGCGGCAAAGCGCCCGCGATAGAGCATGGTCATCGCGATCGAGCGATGCGCCTCGATCAGATAGCCGGTCTGCTGCGCCGGTTGCGTCCCTTCGTTCAGCCGCTCGCGCTTGGCGAACTTCAACAGCTCGACGCTGAGATCGTGCGCGCGGGTCAGATCGGCGCGGATGAAATGACAGACCCAGAGCCCGCGCGTGGCGGCGAAGGCCTTTTCGTCGTCGTCGAGCTGCTGGCCGAGTTCGAGGGCGCGAACGTAGTTCTCCTCGACCTCCTGCACGGCATAGCCCTTGGCGGCGATCAGTGCGTTGCCGAGCGCGATGCGCAGCTCGAGCTCCATCTCGTCGGCGCCCTGCATGCGCGCATTGGCCTGCACGACGCCGAGGCCGCGGCCCAGATGCCCGATCGCCTCCAGATTGGCGCCACTCTTGGCCGCCTGCTTGCCGGCCTTGAGCCAGAAGCTGGCGGCGCTCTCGCTCTGGCCGGATTCAGTCATATGATGGGCGAGCAGTTCCGGTTCGCGCTCGGTCTTCTCGGGATACATCTCGGCGAGCACCTGCGCGATCCGGGAATGCAGCTTGCGCCGCTCGCTGTGCAGCAAGCTCGCATGCGCGGCGTTCTGAATCATCACGTGCTTGAAGGAGTAGAGCGCGTCGGGCGGATGGCCGCGGCGCATGATCAGCCCGGCCTCCTCCAAATGATTGAGCGCGGCCTCGATCTGTTCGGCGGGCGTGTTGGCGACCGCGTGCAGCGTCTCGTAGGAGAATTCGCGGCCGATAGTGGCGCCGATCTGCGCGATCCGCTTGAACGGCCCCATCCGGTCCAGCCGCGCCATCAGCGAGTCCGTCAGCGTCGCCGGGATCGCGAGCTGCCGCCACGGGCCCGACAGCACGTAGCGCCCGTGCCGTTCGGTCAGGAGGTTGGATTCGAGAACCGTCTTGGTCAGCTCCTCCAGGAACAGCGGCACGCCGTCGGTCTTGACGATGATCTCCTCGATGACCTCCTTGGGAAGTTCGCGTCCCGCCACGCGCTCGACCAGCGTCGCGCGCAACAGCCGGCTCAATCGGCTCAGCACCAGGGTCGTGATATGCGAATGGGCGTTCCAGCTCGGCTGGAATTCGGTGCGCGCGGTGATGATGACCAGGATTGGCCGGTTCTGTGCCCGGTCGACCAGGAGATCGATCACCTCACGGGACGTCGGGTCGATCCAGTGCAGATCCTCGAATGCGATCACCAGCGGCTGCTCGCGCGCAAGGCCGAGGAAATGATTGACCAGCGCCGCGACGGTTGCATCCTTTTGCTGCTGCGGCGACAGCTCCAGCGGCGGATAGCGGTCGCCGGTCGGAATGGACAACAGCGCGGCAAGCAGCGGCGCAACCTGCTCGATGTCGCCATGAGCGGCGGCGATCGCGGTCTCCAGGCTCGCCAGCGACTGCACGGACGCATCCTCGCGATCGAGACCGAGAGAGAATTTGAGCTGCTCGGCGAACGGATAGAACGCCGTGGAGGTGTAATAGGGCGAGCACTGGAACGAGACCTGTCCATGGCGGTCGCCCGCGATCCGCTCGAAGATTTCCTGGATGATGCGCGACTTGCCGATGCCGGGCTCGCCGAACTTGACCACGACCTGGCCCTCGCCCTCCTTGGCCTGCTGCCAGCGCCCCATCAGCAGCGCAATCTCCTCCTCGCGGTTGACGAGCGGGGTCAGCCGCGTGCCCATCGCGGCGGCGAAGCGGGTCTCCACCCGCGAGGCGCGCATCACGTGCCAGGCCTGGGCTTTCTCCGAGATGCCCTTGAGCGCGTGGACGCCGAGATCGCGGTAGTCGAACTTCCCCTTCAGCAGCGACTGGGTCGACGTGGAAATCACCACACCGTTGGGCGGCGCCAGACCTTGCAGGCGCGCGGCGAGATTGACGGTTTCTCCGACCGCGGAGTCGCGCTCTTCCGTGCCCTGTCCGACGAGGTCGCCAACCACGACGATACCGGTCGCGATGCCGATGCGGACGGCGGGTGAGTGGCTGAGCGCGCCACGTGGCTCGATCGCGCGGGCGGTGGACAGCACCCGGACGATTTCCAGCCCCGCACGCACGGCGCGCTCGGCGTCGTCCTCATGTGCGGTCGGATAGCCGAAATAGACCAAAATACCGTCCCCGACGAAACGGGCGGCAAAACCTTCGTAATGCTTCACCACGCGGACACAGGTTTCGCGGAAGCTCGCGATCATGTCGCGCACGTCTTCCGGATCGAACTGCACCGAGAGCGAGGTGGAATCCACCATGTCGCAGAACATGGTGGTGAGCTGACGTCGCTCGGCGCCGACCTCCGTCCGGACTTGCGGGCGCACCGTCGCGTCGGCCTTCTCCGCGGTTTCGGCCCGGAACAGCGCGGTCATGGCCCGCTGGAGCCGCTTCCGATCGCCGAGCGGCAAGCCGAGCTCGACCAGATCGGATTCGGTCAGGTCCCCCATGACGTCGAGATCGAGACGGTGTTGCGCGAAGAGATCGGTATAGTGGCTAAGACCGATGCCCTCGAGCCAGCGCTTCAGCCCGCCTTCCGCTCCCGTGCCCGGCTCATTCTCCAGCATGGCGATTCTGCCCGACCCAATCACTCCGTCGAAGGGCTCAGGGCCCCGCAACCACAGATTTTGGGGCCAAAACTTCACCTCAGACTGGACGCGTTCCTTAACTTCTTGGAAGAATAGCCCAATCGGATCAAAAGGGAACGGAATTGTCGGACGCCACACGCCCAGCGCCGCAGGAATCAGCCGGCACGACGGCCGAAACGAAGATATTCGCGCATATCGGCGGCCTTCTCGATTTCCATGCCCGCAAGACGCCGGCGGCCCCCGCCCTCCTCGCCCCCGGCCGGCCGGTCCTCAACTACGGCGAGATTGCCGAGCGAACGCATGAGCTCGTCAGCACGCTGCGCGGGTTTGGCATTGCACCTGCCGACCGCATTGCGGTTGCGCTGCCGCGCGGTGCCGACAGCGCACTGGCTCTGATTACGGTCGCCTCGAGCTGCGCTTGCGTCCCCGTCAATCCCGATCTGACGGCGGACGAGCTGCAACGCTATTTCAGCGAATTGAAGCTGACGGCGCTCGTCACCAGGGCCGACACGAACTCGGCCGCCCGCGATGTCGCCAAGGCGCTCGATATTGCCGTGATCGATTTCATGCCGGGGCCGCAAGATGATCTCGGCGGCTGCGCGTTCGTCGGGCCTGCGGTTGGACCGGCGAGCAGCATCGGCGCCTCGCGCGGCGACGATGACGCGTTCATCCTGCTGACATCGGGCACGGCGGCGCGGCCGAAGATGGTGCCGCTGACGCATCGCAATGTGTGTCTCTCCGCCTACAACGCCGGCCGCGTGCTGTCGCTCGCGTCCCACGATCGTCTGCTCAACGTCCTGCCGCTGTTTCACGCCCATGGTTTGATCTCCGGCCTGCTGACGGCGCTGGCCGCGGGCTCCAGCGTGATCTGTACCGACGGTTTCGACGCATCCTCCTTCTTCGGCTGGATGCGGCAGCTGCAACCGACCTGGTACACGGCAGTGCCGACCATCCATCGCGCGCTGCTGACGGCGGCGGAGGCGAACCCGGATCTTGCCCGATCGTCGTCGCTGCGCGTGATCCGCTCCGCCTCGGCATCGCTTGCGCCTGCGATCCTCGACGGGCTGGAGGCGACGTTCGGCGTTCCCGTGCTCGAAACCTACGGCATGACGGAGGCGGCCTCACAGATCGCGGCCAACCCGTTCGAGCTGCGCAAGATTGGATCGGTCGGCCGTGCCGCGGGCCCCGAGATCGCAATCATGGACGAGACGGGCCGCGCGCTCGCCAGCGGCGAGCATGGCGAGATCACGCTGCGCGGACCCAATATGAGCCGCGGCTACTATAATGACGAGGCGGCGACACAGGCTGCCTTTCGCAACGGCTGGTTCCGGACCGGCGATCTCGGTTATCTCGACTCCGACGGCTATCTCTTCATCGTCGGCCGCATCAAGGACGTCATCAACCGCGGCGGGCAGAAGATCTCGCCCCTCGAGGTGGAAGAGGTTCTGCTCAGCCATCCGGGGGTGCTGGAGGCCGGCGTGTTTGCCGTCCCGCACCAGAAGCTCGGCGAGAACGTCGCCGCAATCGTGGTGCTGCGGCCTAATTCCGAGGCGACCTCGGACCAGTTGCGTCAGTTCGCCCGGAAGCGGCTCGCGGCCTACAAGGTGCCGAGCCTGATCCGCAGCGTGGCGACGCTGCCGAAAGGCGCCAGCGGCAAGGTTAAGCGCAATGCGCTGGCCGAGCTGATCGCAACAGGGGGCGGCGGCGAGGACGAGGCTCGTCTGCCGCGCAATGCGCTGGAGACGGAGCTCGCCGGGGTCTGGGCCAATTTGCTGGAGCTGCCGCAGGTCGGGGGCGATCAGGACGTCTTCGCGCTCGGCGCGGACTCGCTCGCGGTGACGCAGATGCGCTCGCGCCTGCGCGAACGCTTCAATGTCGACTTCTCGTTCGAGGACGTTTTTGATTGCGCCACGGCCGCCGCGCTTGCGGCCCGGATCGAGACCGCTGCAACCCATCGCGAAACGCTGCTGCCGGCTTGGCGCCAGGCCACGGAAGCAGACGCGCCGCTCTCGTTCCAGCAGCAGCGGATGTACGTGCTCTCGCGGCTCGACCCCACGCGCTACAATTATAACGTCGTCGAAGTCGCGCTCCTCAAGGGTGGGCTCGGCGTCTCCGCACTTTCTACTGGCCTCGCCGCGATCTCGGCGCGCCATGAGGCGTTGCGATCGATCATCGTTGAACGCGAGGGCGAGCCGGTGCAGCTTGTGCTGCAATCGCCGCCGCAGTTCGAGCGGATCAAGCTCAAGCCCTGCCCTGCGGACAAGCGGGCCGCTGTCGTCAGGCGCGAAGCGCTCCGGCTCGCGCAACATCCGTTCGACCTTGCGCATGAGGCGCCGCTGAAGGTCACGCTGCTCTCGTTCGACAAGAGCAGCCACGCGCTGGTGGTCAACGTCCACCACCTCGTCACCGACGGCTGGTCGCAGCGGCTGTTCTGGGAAGAACTCGCCGCCCATTATTCGGCAGCGCGCAAGAAGGACGCGGCGGCACTGCCTTCGCCCGCCTTCCAGTACCGCGACTTTGCGCTCTGGCAGCAAAGCTGGGCCAAGACGCCGGCGGCAAAGGAGCAGCTCGATTACTGGCGGACGCATCTCGACGGCGTCACCACGCTGCCGCTGTGGACCGACCGGCCAAGGCCGGAGGTCTGGAGCGGTCACGGTGCCCGTCACTATCTGGAATTCTCCAAAATTCTGTCGGCCGACCTGCGTGCGCTGAGCCAGAACCAGGGCGTCACGCCCTTCATGACCCTGCTCGCGGCGTTCCAGTGCCTGCTGTTCCGCCACACCGGACACGAGGATGTCGCGACGGGATCGCTGATCGCCAACCGTAACCAGATCGAGAGCGAGCGTCTGATCGGACTGTTCGCCAACACCCTGATCCTGCGCAATGATTTTGGCAGCGATCCGAGCTTCGGCGACATGTTGCGCCGGGTACGGCAGGTCACGCTCGATGCCTATCGCAATCAGGACCTCCCGATCGAAGAGGTCCTTCGCGCGCTTCAGATCGCGCGAAGGAGCGATGGCAATCCGCTGTTCCGGATCATGTTCATCCTCCAGAACGCCTCGATCGAGGCGGCATCTTTCTCCGGTCTGTCGACGCGGCGGCTCGAGATCGATCCAAAGGTGGCGCGATTCGACATCACCCTCGAACTGGTCGAGGCCGACGGCCGTTTCACCGGCTTCTTCGAATACGCCACCGATCTGTTCGACGCGGCGACGATCGAGGGCATGGCCGCTCAGTTCAAAACCCTGCTCAAATCCGTCATCGCCGATCCCGAGCAGCGCATCTCGCACCTGCCACTCCTGACCGAGGCCGAACGCCGGCAGCTGCTGGCGCAGGGCCGGGGCGTGCGGGCCAATTTCGCCACGCGCAGCAATCCGAGCGAACGTTTCGACCGCCAGGTCAAGAAGACGCCGAACGCGATCGCCGTGTCGGACGGCCGCACATCCGTGAGCTATCGCGAGTTGGCGCGCCGCAGCCAGGCGGCCGCGCGCTGGCTGGCCCTCGAAGGCATCGGCGCCGAGGTCGTGGTCGCCCTGCTTGCAGATCGCGGGCCCGACCTGCTTGCCGCGATGATCGCGGTGCAACGCGTGGGCGCTGCCTTCCTCAATCTCGATCCCGACCAGCCGCCGGCACGGCTCGCAACCATCCTCGGATCGAGCGGCGCCCGCGTGTTGCTGACCGGACGGGCGCAGTCGTCCATGGCGGAGGCGCTGCTCGAACCGCTGGTCGAGCGCATCCGAATGGCCGAGCTCGAGGACGCCATTGCGCCAGCGTCGACCAAGCCGGCCCGCGCGGCCCGGCGCGCGGCTTCGAGCCTTGCGTACCTCATCTACACCTCCGGCTCCTCCGGCGCGCCGAAGGGCGTCATGATCGAGCAGCGCGGGCTTTCGAACCATCTGGCCTCGCTCATCTCCGAGCTGAACCTCTCGTCCCGGGACGTGATCGCGCAGACCGCGCCCCAGAGTTTTGTCATCTCGGTGTGGCAGTTCCTCGCGGGGCCCATGGTCGGCGCGCGCGTCCATGTCTGCAGTACCGCGATCGTGCAGGACCCGATTTTGATTGCGCAGGAAATCGAGCGCGAGGGCATCACGGTGCTCGAGATCGTCCCGTCGCTGCTGCGCGTCATCCTCGATCGCATGGACGAGGCACAGGTCCGACGCGCCTTTGCGAGGCTGCGGCTTCTGATCTCGACGGGCGAGCCGCTGCCCATCGATCTCTGCAAGGCCTGGTTCGCCCGCTGTCCGAAAGTGCCGCTGATCAATGCCTATGGTGCGTCGGAATGTTCCGACGACGTCTCGCTGCATCGCCTGACCAGGGCGCCGGCGACCGACACGAGCCATGTCCCGGTCGGCGCGCCGCTTCCGAACATGCAGCTCTACGTGCTCGACGCAAGCCTGCAGCCGCAGCCGGTCGGCGTGACCGGCGAGCTCTGCATCGGCGGCGCCGGTGTCGGCCGCGGCTATGTCAACCATCCCGCGCAGAACCGGCAGCGCTTCCTGCCCGATCCGTTCTCGCGCAAAGCAAGCAGCCGGCTGTACCGGACCGGCGACCTCGCCCGCCGCCGCGCCGACGGCACGATCGAATGCCTCGGTCGCGCCGACCATCAGGTCAAGGTCCGCGGCTACCGTATCGAGCTCAAGGAGATCGAGAACGCGCTTGCCGACCATCCGGGTGTGCGCGCTGGCATCGTCGAGCCGCGTCGCGAAGCGAGCGGCGATGCCAGGCTGATTGCCCATATCGTCGCAAGATCCGGCAGCCGGAGCAGCGCCAGCGAGCTGCGCGACTTCCTGAAGAGCCGGCTGCCGGGACACGCCATCCCGTCCGCGTTCCTGTTCCTGGATCAGGTGCCGCTCAATGCCCATGGCAAAATCGACCGGAGCGCGCTGCTGGCGCCGGCGCAGCAGGAAACGTTCGGACCGGATACGACCGTGCCGGCGCGGCGCTTCACCGAAAAGGTACTGTCCGACATCTGGATCGACCTGCTGACGGTCGAGAGCCTCGGCGTGACCGACAATTTCTTCGACCTCGGTGGCCATTCGCTGCTGGCGGGCCAAGTCATGGCGCGCGTCGCTCGGGCGCTCGGCGTGTCGCTGCCGATCAAGACCATCTTCGAGGCACCGACGATCGACGAGCTTGCCCGGCGGGTCGACGAGGCCGTGGCGGCAAAGCCGCGCAAGCCGGCCGCAAGTTTCGCAAGGCTGGCTACAGCGAGCCTGGCCGAAGGCAGCCCTCCCACGCTCTCGATCGCGCAGGACCAGATGCTGCGGATCGAGCAGAATCTTCAGGGACTGCCGCTGTTCAACCTGCCTTTCGCCTTCCGTCTCCAGGGGCCGCTCATTCTGGCTGCTCTGGCGCAGGCGATCGACGACATCGTGCGCCGGCACGAATCGCTGCGGACCCATTTCGGCTGGAACGGCGGGGAGCCCGTCAGCCGCATCGCCGCGCCCGGCGCCCTCGGCCGTGTTCTGGCCGTCGAGACGATCGGCGACGGTCAGCCCCACAACAACAAGCGGCGCAAGGCGCTGGAGCTCCGCAAGATCGATCTCCTGATCGAACAGGAGACCTATACCCCGATCGACACCACGCGCGCGCCGCTGCTGCGCGCCCGGCTGCTGCGACTTCACGACGGCGATCACGTGTTGCTGCTGACACTGCACCACGCCGTCGTCGATGGCTGGTCGATCGGCGTGCTGTTCGAGGAAATATCCAACCGTTATGCGGCGCTGGCCGGCTATCGGTCGGTGCCGCTGCCGAAACCGCCGCCGGCTTTTTCGGACGTGGCGCGCTGGCAACGCTGGTGGTGCGGCACCGATGCCGCCCGCCGTCAGGCGGCCGACTGGACCGAGAATTTGCGCGGGGCGCCTCCCCTCTTCGAGGGCGAATCAAGCCCGGGCCCGTCCAGGGGGCACCATCCGGTCAGTCTCGAGCGTGAGCTGATCAGCCGGCTCGCGGCTTTCGCCGGCCAGCACAATTGCACGCTGTTCATGTGCCTGCTGACCGGTTTGAAAGCCCTGCTGCTGGCGCGGACCGGCCGCAACGACATCTCGATCGCCACCGCCATGGCCAATCGCGCCCAGCCGGACACCGACCGGATCGTCGGTCCGTTCGAGAACACGGTGATGGTTCGCACCAAAATCACGCCGGAGCTGTCGTTCGCGCAGGCAATGGCCCGGGTCCGCGAGAGCGTGCTCGACGCGCATGCGCGCCAGGAGCTGCCGTTCAACATCCTGGCCGACCATCTGGAGCAGGAGGGCGTCAATCCAGCCTCGCTGCTCCAGGTCTATTTCACCCTGCAAAATCCGCTGCGCCAGCCGCTCGATTTGCCTGATCTCGCGACAGCATCGATCGGCAACATCGCCCGCGAAGGCCAGCCGGTGCTGCCGATCGACCAGACATGGCTGTCGCTGATGCTCAAGGAGCGGTCGACGGGTATCACCGGTTCATGCAATTACAAGAGCGAGCTGCTCGACGGCGCTACGGTCGGCCAGTGGATGGAGGATCTCGTCGCGCTGCTCGGGGCTGCTCTCGTCCAACCCAATGCGCCACTCGGCCGATTGCTCAATCGCAGGGCGGCATGACCGGCCGCAAAGCACGGACGAATACGGGGTCACTCGTCAAAGCTGTGAATGACCAAGTTGCATCTTGATTATTTGGCGCCATCGCGCAAGATTATTCTCGCGTTTTGATTTGGACGATTATTTTCAACCGGGGAGTTCGTTATGGGTTTCATCAAATTTACCAAGGGCACCTCGTTGAGCGACAAGGACCGCAAGGCCCTGCAGAAGTTGCTCGGCGCCGAGAAGAAGAAGCTGCAGTCCGCGCTGAAGGACGTCGACGCTAGCATCTCGATGTTGGGCGGCTCAAAGAAGTCCAAGAAGAAGAAGACGTAAGACTCGTCGGCCGGGACGCCGCACGAATCTTCGGGCTTCAGTTTTCGGGCTTCAGCTTTCAAATTTGGCCGCTCGCGTGTCGAGTTGGGGTCTCGCACAAGCTTGCGCCCGTAAACCGGCCAGCAATCGACAAGGATTCGCCCGAGTGGACCGCTAGAAGCGGTCCGCTCAGTTGATTCTTGCTCAGTTGATTCTTCCGTCATGGCAGGGGATTTGGCCCCGGCCTGACGCCATGGGCCCAATTGATGGCAGACGACAGAATTGAACTGTTTGTCGGACTGATCGAGACTTTTGACGCGCCGGATGCGGTTGATACGTGCCGGCGCCTGCTCTCGGTCGACGAACGGGTACGAGCCCACCGCTTCATGTTCGAGCGGCACCAGCGGCAGTATATTTTCGCGCATGCGATGTTGCGCCTTGCGCTCTCGCATGTCGCACCTGAGGTCGCCCCCACCGACTGGTCATTTGCGGCCGGGCGTTACGGGCGGCCGTTTGTCGCATCGCCCAAGACCTCGAGCGCGCTGCATTTCAGCCTGTCGCATGCCGACGGCTGCGTCGCCTGCGTCGTGTCAGGGCATGAGACCGTCGGCGTCGATGTCGAGACCGTGTCGCGTCGGGTGGCGCCGCTGTCGACGGCGCTTCGGTTCTTCGCGCCGGAAGAGGTCGAAACGCTGCGCGGGCTGCCGGAGCCCGCCGCGACCGAGCGCTTCTTCGACTACTGGACGCTGAAAGAGGCCTATCTGAAGGCCAGGGGTTTCGGCCTCAATTTGCCGCTCGATGCCTTCGCGATGCAGGTATCGCGCGAGGCGATCGAGATCAGCTTCAAGCCCGATATTGCCGACGATCCGCAAGGGTGGCGATTCCAGCTGATCTCGCCGTCGCCCTCGCATCGTCTCGCGATTGCCGATGGCTCCCGCGCCACCGGCGGCCTTCCCATCACCCGCAATGCGTGGCCGCTGCAGGAGGCGGCTGAATGACGCCGCGGCGGCTGCGCGTATTTCCCGCGATTTCGCGCAACCGCGACCCCAAGAAATACGTCGCCGAGTTGATGCGGGTCGCGCAGTTCGCCGACCGCAACGGCTTCGAAGGCATCCTGCTGTTCGAAGGCAACGACGTGTTCGTCGAGCCCTGGGCGATGGCCCAGCACATCATCGGCGAGACGACCCGATCCTCGCCGCTGATCGCGGTCAATCCGGTCTACATGCACCCGTTCACGGCGGCGAAATTTGTCTCGTCCTTTGCGCAGCTCCACGGCCGCAAGGTCTATCTCAACATGATCACGGGGACGGCGGTCAGCGATTTGCAGGGGCTCGGCGACGAGCAGTCGCATGCCGACCGCTATGTCCGGCTCGGCGAATTCGTTGCGCTGATGCGCCAGCTGCTGGCAAGCCCGCGGCCGGCGACTTTCGAGGGCCGGTTCTACCGCGCAAGCAACCTGCAACTGCGGCCGCGCCTGCCGCCGGAGCTGATGCCGGAATTTCTGGTCGCAGGCCAGTCCGAGCCGGCACAGCGCGTGGCGAAGGAGACCGGCTGCATCAAGATGCAGATGCTGCCGCCCGATCTCGACCGCGGCCTCGATGCGCCGGGCGTGAATTTTGGAATTTTCGCCCGCGAGGGACGCGACGAGGCACGACAAGCGGCAAAGGCGCGTTTCCGCGATAATGCCGACGATCGCGAACTGCTCGCACTCACCGTGGAAAACAGCGATTCCGTGTGGAAGCGGCGCCTCTACGAGGGCCAGAGCGGCGAGCTAGCGGACAATGGCTATTGGCTGCTGCCGTTCCTGACCTTCCAGGCCGACTGCCCCTACCTCGTCGGCAGCTACGCGGAGATCGGCGCGAAGCTGAAGGAATTTGCCGCGAAAGGGCTGACCACGATCATGCTCGACATGGTCGCAGACGAGACCGAGATGCAGCACGTCTGCAAGGCGCTCGCGGCAAGCGGGATGTTTTGAGTTGTTGATGAAGTCGACCTAACCATCACATCGTCATTGCGAGCGTAGCGAAGCAATCCAGAGTCCCTGCGCGGAAAGATTCTGGATTGCTTCGCTACGCTCGCAATGACGGAGAAGGATGGGCTACTCAGCGAAAATCACCGCGCCTCTTCGAATCCCGCCAGCACCGAGGTCAGGTTCGCGCCCAGGATATCCGAGAGATAGCCGCCCTCCTGCACGAACACGGTCGGCAGGCCCATCTTCGCGATGGCCTGGCCGATGCGGCGGAAGCCGGGCGTAGTGACCGCGAGACCCTTCAGCGGATCGTGCTCGGAGGCGTCGAGGCCGAGAGCGATGACAAGGGCGCCGGGCGCAAAGGATTCGATCGCCTTGCGCGCGACGTCCATCGCCTGGATGTAACCGTCATCGCCGGTGCCGATCGCCAGGGGGATGTTGAGATTTGTGCCGAGGCCGGGACCTTCGCCGCGCTCATGCGCATAGCCCCACACGTAAGGGTAATACGCGACGGGATCGGCATGGATCGAGACCGTGTAGACGTCCGGCCGCGCGTAGAAGATGCCTTGCGTGCCGTTGCCGTGATGGACGTCGACGTCGAGGATCACGACACGCTCGTGCCTCTGCCGCAGATGCGCCGCCGCGATCGCGCTGTTGTTGAGGAAGCAGAAGCCGCCGGCCATGTCGCGATAGGCGTGATGGCCGGGCGGACGGCAGAGCGCGTAGCTCGCATCCTCGCCGTCCATCACCATCTGCGCCGCGGTGACGGCGACGTCGGTCGCGGCGCAGGCCGCGGCCCAGGTGCCCGGGCCGATTGGCGCCGCGGTGTCGGCGGTGTGCCAGCCGAGCTTGCCGATGATGTGAGTGGGATAAGTCGCGGCATGGCGCACCGGATGGATGTTGCCAATCATCTCCGGGCCGGAATCGCCGAGCGCGGTCCAGGCCTCCCAGGCCTCGCTCAGGAACGACAGATATTCCGGACTGTGGATGCGCGCACGCGGCCCCTGCCCGAATGTGGTCGGCTCGACCAGTTGATGCTTGCCGTCCTTGAGCCCCTTGAGCAGGCGGTCGGCACGTTCGGGCTGCTCGGTTGTGCGCTTGACCACACCACGAACCAGGAAGAATTGCGGATCGTGGCTGCGATGCAGCTCGGTATGGACGGCTTTCACTCAAACACTCCGTGGTCGCTTTGACGGTGCCACAGATGTCTAAATCCCCGCGGCGGCGAGATGCAAGCAAGAAGAATGCCGCCCGTGTCGCGCCGCCCTGCGCCGGAAGCAGATCGCTCGTGAAACTCAGCAGCGCCCGCGCTGAAGACAGTGCTCGCGGCCCTGCTGGTCGGTGCGGAAGGACTCGACGAAGCCGCCCTGACGCTGGGTCACGAAGATCGTCTTGCCGTCGCTGCCGCCGAAGGCGAGATTGGTCGGCTCCTTGGCCCTTAGCGCAATCTCCCGCTCGACCGCGCCACTGGCCTTCATCAACGTGATCGTGCCCTTGAGGATGCGCGCGACATAGAGGCGGCCGGCCATGTCGGTGCGCAGGCCGTCGACGGTGTCGGGCTGGAACGCCTTGACGAGTTTCGGACTGGTGAGCTCATTGGCGCCGACCGTGTAGGACCAGATCTGGCCGCTGCTGGATTCCCCGACATAGAGCGTCTTGTCATCAGGGCTGAGATCGATGCCGTTGGTGGTGCCCATCGCGCGCGGCGCCGACATGAGCTGTCCCTGCACCGTTCCGTCGGCTCCCTTCGCGATGCGCCAGATGTGACCTTCGCGACCTTTCCAGTTCGGATCGCTCGCGTAGATCGTGCCGTCGCGGGCGATGGTGATGTCGTTGGGCTGGTTCATCTCGTCGGAGTGAAACCAGAGGGCGGGCTCGGTCGATCCCTTCGGGATCGCGAAGATGTTGTGCTTCTTGTAGTCGGCGATGAACATGGTGCCATCGCGCGCGAAGCGGATGGCGTTGCCGACGCTGCCCTCGGGCAAAGCCGTAAACGGCACGGACGCCGCGCCGCCGACAGGCAGCTTGCCGATGGTGCCGGGCTTGCCGAAATTGACGACGAAGAGATTGCCATCGAGATCGGCGGCCGGCCCTTCGATGCCGAACGTGTATTCGCCTGATGGCGTCACCTGCACGCTTTCGAACAGTTTCGTTTCCGCTCGGGCCGGTGCCGTCGCAAGGACGAGAACAA
The DNA here is from genome assembly GCF_055807435.1 of Bradyrhizobium sp. Ken51. Classification (NCBI taxonomy): domain Bacteria; kingdom Pseudomonadati; phylum Pseudomonadota; class Alphaproteobacteria; order Hyphomicrobiales; family Nitrobacteraceae; genus Bradyrhizobium; species Bradyrhizobium sp. Ken51. The sequence continues at coordinate 149,690 of NZ_JBVVPB010000017.1, forward strand.
CGCTACTGCACAGGCACCAAAAATTCCTGCCGGATGTAATAGCCATCGCCGTCGCTGCACTCGCCATTCAGATAGGGATCGGCCGGCCGGAAGAAGCGGCTGAAGCCAAGTTTGTCTACAGCGTTCCTTTGTGTCACGACGACGACCTTGGCAGCCGGTATTTCGCCGCATTCCTTGTTGGTTTTCCCAAAGAACTTGCGCTGCGGCGGGCCGGGCTTGATCCGCATCCGGATGCCTGGAACCATTTTTGACACCAGCAGATCCGCCGTGTCGAGCAGGCGCGTGTAACCAGGCTCGGCCTTCGGCAAGCCTTCGCCACCCGGCGGCATCAGCTTCTCCGCGCCTAACCCGTGAAGCCGCGTGCGCAACTTGCCGGAGTCGGGATCGCCAGGATAGATCCAGCCATCCTGCGACAGCATGAAGCGAAGCACCGTCGCGTCCTTCTGTGCGTCCGATTGGCCGGGCTTCAAGCCGAAATCCGAGTGACAGCCGACGCAATGCTTCTCGACGAGGCCCTTGCGCAAATTGGTAAGCCGGACGCTGTTCTGCGCGTCCCTGGCCACGAAGACCGCCAGTTGATCGATCAGCGCCTGGCTACGCATGTCGCAGGGCAACGGCGCGGGCGCATCGCCCGCGGCCCGGTCGATCCGGATCACGGTCTGGTTCTTGTCCTCGACCAACCAGATTGCGCCGTCCTCCGCGACCGTCATGCCGACGGGCGCACCTTGCGGCCGCGCGCCGTTGACGCGGTGCCAGCCTGCGATCAGCTCCTCGAACGGCGCCGCGGCGACGTCGCCGGCCTCGGTGTGAAAGCTGTGGGTCGGATCGGCCGCGCAACTGACATGATAGCGCACCGGCGCCGGGGCGGGCTTCGGGAAGCCGTGGTCGTCGACGTCATAGACGATGACGCGGCTGCCGGTCGGGCGATAGCCGTGCAGGCCGACCAGCAGCTTGCCCTCGAGCTCCGGAAATTTCACGCCGTGATAATAGAGCATCGCGAGCGGCGCACCGTGCGGCGGCAGCAGCGAGAACGGCGACTTGTAGAGAACGTTGGAGGTGCACAGCGACTTGTAGATTCCCGCCTGCAAGACGATCCTGAATTCGGGACTCGGCGTCGACAGATCGTAGCAATAGGGCCAGCCGTAATGCCGACCCTGCTCGATCGCATTGATCTCCTCGTTCGGCTTGAAAATGTCAGGCAGGTCGCGACCGTTCTCGCCTTGCAGGAAGGCATAGCCCGCATCGGGAAAGCTCGGGTGCAGCGCCAGTGCCATCGAGTTGCGCAGGCCGCGCGCATAGACGCTATGCGGCGGGTCGGCATCGCCAGGCTTCAACGCCGGGAAAATACCGCCCGGCGGCGGCATGAACAGCCAGATCGACGCCATCGCGGAAGCGCCCTCGGCCGCCGCGCAAGGCTTTGTGATCGGCGCCGGCGTGATGCAGTCGTCGCTGTGCGAGCCGATGTTGACGAACAGGCGGCCGTTCTTATCAAAGACAAACTGCTTGAGTGGATGCGCGCTCTCGTCGACCCTGGTGCCGTCGGGCAATGTGATCCGGCGGCCCGGCATGTGACGGACGATGGTCTCGACCGTATCGCGCGGTTTGTCGGCGAGCGGATCGAACCGGAAGATCGTCTCCGCGCTCGAGGCATAGAGCTTCTTGTCCGGACCGATCACGAGACCGAACGGATATTCGATTGCAGTCAGCAGCTCCTTGAACCGCTGTCCCTCAGGTGCACGCGGGTCGAGCAACAGCAGCCGCCCGTCGGTATGGCCCCAGCCCGCCATGTCCGCGACCACGAACAGGTCACGACCGGGCACCTGGATGATCGAGCGCGGGAATTTCAGCCGATCCTCCTCGCTGGCGACGAGGCCGGCGCAAAATCCCGCTTTCATGTCGATCTGGATTCTTGGAAAAACCAGATCGGAGCTGCCGCAGGTCTCCGGGCCGATCGCATAGCCGCTCTTGCGGACCGGTTCTGACGAGCCTACCGAGGCGAAGGTCAGGAGGATCACCAAGGCGCCCGCGCATACGCGCAGGCTTCGGCGTTCACGCCAGAATGTGAGGTGGTTCACGGCGCCTCCCGGGCTTTCCGTCCAGGGTTGTTCCATGCCGTGGGAATGCCGTCCAGTTGATCAACACCCCCTTGTGATCAAACCAGCAGGGGGCTTGGCGCCGACCAATCTCCGTAGATTCCCTTACCGGGCTCGACCCGAATGTTTCGCGAAGGCTTGGAATGGTATCGGTTTGCCGTCCCAATCGCTCCCAATAGGAGACGCATATGGTCCAGGTCTATTTTCACTGCTCAAATACCGAGGGCACGCTGATCGATCGCAGCGGCACAGCGGTGACCAATCTGACCGAGGCGCGCGACCGTGCCGCCCAGATCATGAACGCGATGATCCTGACGCCCGGCGCTGAGGATTGGCGCGACTGGGTGATCCATGTCAGCGGCTCCGACGGCGAGGAGATCTTCGATCTCCCCTTCACTGCCATGCTCGGCAAGCCGCACTGAGGTGATGCCATGTTGCTCGCGTCACTGACCCTGCTCCGCCAGCCCCTGAGCTTCGTCGCCAGCAAATGGCAGACGCTGATCCGGATCGCCGGCAATCCCTACCGGCCCGAGCTCCACTACATGCGCGGGCCTGGCCCGAAATGGCACGCCAAGTATCAGGCCAGCCGGCTGGATCGCGCCCGCTGAGCCCTGCGGCTCCTGCTTTCCACTGATCGGTCTCACAACTCGTCATGCCCGGGCCTGCCCGGGCATTCACGTGTTGGCGCCTCCCCCGCCTGCTTCACACCAGCCATGTCGCGCCTCCCTTTCCATGTTCTCGGTGGGGGCGATGTGCCATTCTTCGCACGCTCCCGCCCATTGCGGAGCTCAGCGCAACGAAGCCAAACCGAAGACAGCACACAGACATCATCATGCCTCATCAGTTCAGCCACGCCCAAACCGTCCGCAAGCCCGCCGTTACATCCAAAGGCGGCATCGTCGCTGCGCAATCGCGGCGGGCGGCCGAAGTGGGGGCGCAAGTGCTGGCGGCAGGCGGCGACTGTGTGGACGCGATCGTCGCCACCACCTTCGCGCTCAACGTGCTGGAGCCCTGGAACAGCGGCATGGGCGGCGGCGGCGCGATGGTGCTCTACCGTGCGGCGGAAAATCGCTACGAAGTGATCGACTACGGCATGTGCGCCCCGCAAAGCCTGCGCACCGCCGACTATCCGCTCAGCGGCGAAGGCGCGGCTTCCGATCTGTTTCCCTGGCAGCGGGTCAAGGACGACCGCAACATCCACGGCCCCGGCTCGATCGCCGTGCCCGGCGTCGTCGCCGGCATGGAAGAGGCGCATCGTCGTCACGCCAGGCTGCCTTGGAAAGATCTGGTCGCGCCAGCCGCGGCCCTCGCCGGTGAAGGCCTGCTGGTCGATTGGTGGACCACGCTGACGATCGCGGCGTCGGCGGCCGATCTTCGGCGCTATCCCGCGAGTGCGACAACGTTCCTGAAGGACGGCCTCCCGCCAAGCGCGCCATGGGGCATCAAGTCAGAGACGCGACTGCCGCTGGACACACTGAAGGCGACGCTGTTGCACCTTGCCGACGCCGGTCCGCGCGATTTCTACCAAGGCGATCTCGCCAGGAGCATCGCATCCGACATCAGCGCCGACGGCGGCGCGCTGTCGGTGGAGGACCTCGCCGCGTTCCGCGCCCATCCGCGCGAGCCGCTGGCGATCCCCTATCGCGGCGGCAAAGTGTTTGCGACGCCAGAGCTCACGGCCGGGCCGACGATGGCGCATGCGCTGCGCCTGTTGCAACAGAACTTTAAGCCGGGAAGCGCGCCCGATGCAGCCGCCTACGTCGAATATGCCGCCGCGCTGCAATCAGCCTATCGCGAGCGGCTCAAGGATATGGGGGATGCGGACGGCAAGCGTTCGCTCGGGGCGGACTATCTGGCGCCCGCCTGCACCACGCATTTCTCCGTGGTCGACCGCCACGGCAACATCGCGGCCGTGACGCAGACGCTGCTGTCATCCTTCGGCTCGAAATACGTCACGCCGCACACCGGCATTGCCATGAACAACGGCATCATGTGGTTCGACCCGACGCCGGGCACCACCAACTCGCTCGCCCCTGGCAAGCGCTGCCTCACCAACTACACGCCTGTCATCGCCGAGGCCAAGGACGGCAAGCGGCTCGCGGTCGGCGCCTCGGGCGGTCGCCGCATCCTGCCCTCGGTGATGCAGATCGTATCGTTTGCGATGGATTTTGGCATGGATCTCGATGCCGCGATCCATCAGCCGCGCATCGATGCCAGCGAAGGCGCAATCGTGATCGGCGATACCAGGTTGCCTGCGGGCACACGCGAGACGCTCGCGGCGCGCTTCGACTATGAGGAAGCGCGGGTGCAGTCCTTGCCGCAGAAGTTCGCCTGCCCGAGCGTGGTGATGCGCGACGGCGACACCAATTCCGGCGCAGTCGAGATTTTCCAGCCGTGGGCCGACGCGGTGGTCGAGGGCTGAGGCTTAGATCCCCAGCCGGTCCCGCACGCGACCAGCGATCACTGCCGTCGTCACGCCCACCGGCCACAACGCATGCATCGGGATCGGCTTGATGCCGGTGACGGGCATGTCGATCTCGGCCTTGGCGCCACCGATCAGACGGCGCGCCAGTTGCGCGCCCATCGCGGTCGAGAGCGCGACGCCGCGGCCGTTGCAGCCGAGCGAGATCAGGATGTTGTCCGCGGGCTCGTGCACATGCGGATAATGATCCCCTGTGATGGCGAGCCGGCTATTCCAGCCATGGGTCCAGGCAACGCCCTTGAGCTGCGGCCATAGCCGCTCGGCATATCGCATGAGATAGGCGACGTCGCGCGGCGAATTGATCCAGCGCATCGGACCGCGACCACCCATCAAGAGGCGGTTCTGCTGATCGATGCGGTAATAGACGGTGATGTGGCCGCTCTCGTAGAGCACCGGTCGCGTCGGCATGATCGAACGTGCCACGTCATCAGACAGCGGCGCCGTGGCGGCGATCGAGGAAAACACCGGCACGATGGTGCGGCGGAGCGCCGGCCAGAGATCGTCCGTAAAACCGTTGGTCGCGAGCAGCACCTTGTCGGCATGAACCACCGCGCGCGGAGTCTCGATGCGCCAGCGGCTGCCCTCGCGACGGAGCGATAGTGCCGGTGTTTCGCCATGCACCTGCGCGCCCGCGGAGATCACGGCGCGCGCAAGGCCGCGGGCGTAGCTGAGCGGATGCAGGTCGCCGCCGCGGGTATCCAGCATGGCGCCGATGTAGCGATCGGTGCCGGTCATCTCGCGCAATTGCTCGCGATTGAGGTACGTCACCGGCATCCCACGGGCGATGCACTGTTGTGCGGTTGTCTCGATCGCGGCGGCGCTGGCCTCATTATAGGCCGCGCGCAGCGTGCCGTTCTGCCGCGCTTCGCACGGAATCTGGTAGCGACGGATCAAATCGTGGGTGAAGTTCGTCGTGCCGTAGGAGAACGCGACCATGCGGCGGCCGAGCTCAGCGCCGAAATCGGCCTCGATCTGATCGGGATCGTGCTTCAGTCCGGGATTGGTGTGGCCGCCATTGTTGCCGGATGCGCCCCAGCCCGGCTCCTGCGCCTCCAGTACCAGTGCCTCGACGCCCTGCTCCGCCAGATGCAATGCGGTGGACAGGCCGGTGTAGCCGCCGCCGATAATGGCGACGGAAACATTCTTGTCCGTGTCGAGCGGCGGCGTCGCAACCGGCGCCACGGCGGTGTCGGCGTAGAGCGAGGGTGGCAGCGGCAGGCGCGTCATGGCAAGAACCGGTCAGAGCGGATGCAGCACGCGGCGCAAAAAGTCCTGCGTCCGCGCATGCTGCGGTTGATTGAGCACCGATTTTGCCGGCCCCTGCTCGACGATAACACCGCCGTCAATGAACAGCACACGGTCGGCGACGTCGCGGGCAAAGCCCATCTCATGGGTGACGACGACCATGGTCATGCCGTCATCGGCGAGCTTGCGCATCACGCCGAGAACGTCGCCGACCAATTCAGGATCGAGCGCCGAGGTCGGCTCGTCGAACAGGATGGCCTTGGGTTGCATCGCCAGCGCCCGCGCGATCGCGACGCGTTGCTGCTGGCCGCCGGAGAGCTGCGGCGGATGTTCGTTGGCCTTCTCGGCGAGGCCCACTTGAGCGAGCAGTGCGCGGCCACGCTCGAATGCGGCAGCGCGCGGCTCCTTCTTCACATAGAGCGGACCCTCAACGACGTTCTCCAGCACCGTTCGGTGCGGAAACAAATTGAAGCGCTGGAACACCATCGAGACCTGGGTGCGGACCTTCACGATCGACGGAGCGTCGCGATCGACCTTCAACCCCTCGACGCTGATCTCGCCGCGGTCATAGCTTTCGAGCCCGTTGATACAGCGCAAAATGGTGGACTTGCCGGAGCCGGAGGGCCCGACGACGCAGACCACCTCGCCTTTCTGCACGGACGCCGTGATGCCCTTGAGCACCTCGTTCTCGCCAAAGCTCTTGTGGACGTCGGTCAGCTCGATCATTTCTTGCCGGCCCGCTTCTCGAAGTGACGGACCAGCAGGATCAGCGGAATGCTCATGGTGAGATACATCAGCGCAACCATCGTAAACACGTTGGTGTTCTTGAAGGTCGAGGACGCGATCAGCTTGCCCTGAAGGGCGAGCTCGGCGACCGTGATGGTCGAGGCCTGCGAGGAATCCTTCAGCATCATGATCATGACGTTGCCATAGGGCGGCAGCACGATGCGCACCGCCTGCGGCAGCACGACCCGGCGCATGGTCAGCCACCAGCCCATGCCGATCGATTGCGCCGCCTCGATCTGCCCCTTGTCGATCGCCTCGATGCCGGCGCGGAAATTTTCCGCCTGATAGGCCGAGTAGGCGATGCCGAGCCCGAGGATCGCGGCCTGCAACGCGGACAGCGTGACGCCGAGATCGGGCATCACGAAGTAAAGGTAGAACAACAGCACGATGATTGGAATGCCGCGGATCACGTTGATCAGGCTGGCGCTGAGCAGCGACAGGACGCGGATGCCGGAGACCCGCATCATCGCCCAGACCAGGCCAAGCACCGTCGATAGCAGCAGCGAGCCGATGGTGACGACGATCGTCAGCACGACGCCGCTCATCAGGATCGGGAAGAATTCGGCCGCGTCGTGCCAGAAGCCCTTCATCAATCAGCTTTCATCGATTGGCGTCTGGCGATCAACCCTGTGCCTTCAGGCCCCATTTATCGAGGATCTTGTCGATGGTGCCGTTGGCCTTCAGCTTGGCGAGCGAGGCGTTGATCTTGCCGAGCAGCGCGGTCTCACCCTTGCGCACGCCGATGCCGACCGAGCCGACGGTGACGGGCTTATAGCCGTCGACCAGGCGCACCTCGGGAAAGCCGCCCTGCTTCAGATTGTAGGCGAGGATCGGATAGTCGGCGTAACCGGCCTTGAGGCGGCCGGTGTTCACGTCGCGCAGGATGTCGGGGATGGTGTCGTAGGCCTTGACGTCGGCGAACAGGCCGGACTTCTTCAGCGCGTCGACGAAGGCGGTGCCGACCTGGGCGCCGACCGTCTCGCCCTTCAGATCGTCCTGGGTGGCGTAGGCCTTGGAATCGCTCTTCGGGACCACGAGGCCTTCGCCATAGGTGTAGATCGGATCGGAGAAGTCGACGACCTCCTTGCGTGGCGCCGTGATGAACATCGCGGCCGCAATGATGTCGATCTTGCTCGATGTCAGCGATGGAATCAGCGCCGAGAACTGCATCGGCTCGATCTGCACGTTGAAGCCGGCATCCTTGCCCACTTCAGTGACAAGATCGACCATGATGCCCTGGATGCTATTGGTCTTGGTGTCGAGGAACGTGAAGGGAATGCCTGTCGGCGTCGAGCCGACCTTCAGCACTTGCTGCGCCGAAGCCGGCACCATTGCGGCAATCGCGAGTGCCGCAACCGCGGCCAGACCAAAACGCTTCATCGCATCCCCCTTGGGCCCGGCCGATGGCGGCGCTCGCAGATCTCGTCATCGCAGACGTTGCGGGCCAAGCCGTTTCGGCCTATTTTCACCAGTATGAAAATTTGGTCACACTTTTACGGCCGATGCAAGCGGTTTTCATGCACATGAAGGAAGCGGTTTGACGTGAGCGGTGGCAAAAGAATGCGCAGACCGGCCGCCGCAAAGCGGGTGAAGAAGGTGCAGATAAAGGTGAAGGTGAAAGCCAGCGCCAGCACCAGGACTATTGCGAGAGCGGCCGAGCCGGCGATGGATGTCGCGGTCGGCCGCCGCATTCGCGATCTCAGGCGCATCAGGCAATTCTCGCTGGAGACGGTCGCTTCGCGCACGGATCTCTCGATCGGCTTCCTCAGCCAGATCGAGCGCGGCCTGTCGTCGCCGTCGCTGCGCGTACTGGCCACGCTCGCCGACGTGCTCGGCGTCGGCATCGCCGCGCTGTTCGGCGCGAGCCCGAATGCCGACGGCGCATCCGACCAAATCGTCACGCGAGGGCTTCAGCGGCCCGAACTGAAGCTCTGGCGCACCGGCGTGTCGAAGCAATTGCTGAGCCCCGCCAGCACCGACAACCGGCTCAACCTGTTCCTGGTGCATCTGGAGCCCGGCGGCTCCACCGGCGACGAGCTCTATACCCATGACGGCGAGGAAGCCGGCCTCGTGCTCGAAGGCGAGATGATGCTGACGGTGGACAACGAGACATGGTCACTGAAGACGGGCGACAGTTTTCGGTTTGCAAGCCGGAGGCCGCACCGATTTTCAAATCCGGCCGAGAATGCGAAGGCCGTGGTGTTGTGGGTGAATTGCGTGACCGCGGTGGGGTAGCGCAGCCGTCATTCCGGGGCGATGCGCAGCATCGAACTATGGTGCGCAATTGCGCACCTGAGAATCTCGAGATTCCGGGTTCGTCTCTTCGAGACGCCCCGGAATGACGGCCTCACTTAGCCAAACCGGTACTTGTACCGGTCCACCGTTAGCGCACTCACATCAATGTCCGGCTTCTTGCCCGACAGCATGTCGGCGAGCACGCGGCCGGAGCCGCAGGACATGGTCCAGCCTAGCGTGCCGTGGCCGGTGTTGAGGTGAAGGTTGGCATACTGCGTGGGGCCGATCACCGGCGGGCCGTCCGGCGTCATCGGGCGCAGACCGCTCCAGAACGTCGCCTTGGAGAGGTCGCCGCCGCGCGGGAACAGATCGGTCAGGGAGTGATCGAGCGTGGCGCGGCGCGCATCATAGAGCTGGCTCGAGAAGCCGGAGATTTCGGCGGTGCCGCCGACGCGGATGCGATTGCCGAGGCGCGTGATGGCGACTTTGTAGCTCTCGTCCATCACGGTCGATTCCGGCACGCCGGAAGCGTCCTTGATCGGCACCGTGATCGAATAGCCCTTCACGGGATAGACCGGCAGCGAAATATCGAGCGGCGCGACCAGCCGCGACGACCAGCTTCCGAGCGCGAGCACGTAAGCGTCTGCCTGCAACATGCCGGCGCTGGTCGCGACACCGCTGACGCGCGCGCCGTCGGTGACGATGCGGTCGATGCCGGTGTTGAACATGAAGCGCACGCCGAGCGCTTCGGCGTGCTTGGCCAGCGCCTGCGTGAACATGTGACAATCGCCGGTCTCGTCCTGCGGCAGGCGGAGTCCGCCCGCGAACTTCTCCTTCACGCCCGCCAGCGCCGGCTCGGCCGCGATGCAGCCCTCTCGGCTCAGCACCTCGAAGGGCACGCCGTACTCCTTGAGCACGGCGATGTCCTCACCGGTGCCGTCGAGCTGGGCCTGGTAGCGGAACAGCTGCAGCGTGCCCTGCGAGCGCTCGTCATACTGGATGCCGATGTCGCGGCGCAGGTCGCGCAGGCAATCGCGGCTATATTCCGCGATCGGAATCATCCGGCTCTTGTTGATCGCGTAGCGTTCGCTGGTGCAATTGCGCAGCATCTTGAGCAGCCAGACCCACATCACGGGATCGAGCTTCGGCCGGATCACCAGCGGGCCGTGTTTCATCAGCAGCCATTTGACCGCCTTCACCGGGACGCCGGGACCGGCCCAGGGCGAGGAATAGCCGGGCGACACTTCGCCGGCATTGGCAAAGGAGGTCTCGAGCGCCGGTTCGGGCTGACGGTCGACAACCGTCACCTCATGGCCGGCACGCGCGAGGTAGTAGGCAGAGGTGACACCGATGACACCGCTGCCGAGGATCAGAACTTTCACGCTTCGTCAAACTCCCGCGGCATCACGCTCGCCGCTGCAAGAGGAAACTCCGCAACGGCGAGAGCAATTATCAGGCCACCCGCTTGATGGCGTCGCCGAGGATCGACACGATATCATCGATGTGGCTCTTCTCGACGATGAGCGGAGGCGACAGCGCAAAGCTATCGCCGCTCATGCGGAAGTACAGCCCGCGATTGAAGCAGTCGACCATGACGTCGTAGCCACGCACGCCGACCATACCGTCACGCGGCGACAGCTCGACCGCGCCCATCAGGCCGCAATTGCGGATGTCGACGACGTTGGGCAGGCCCTTCAGCGAATGCAGCGCATCGCGCCAGTATTCGGAGATCGACGCACCGCGCGTCGGCAGACCTTCGTCCTTGTAGATGTCGAGCGTGGCGATGCCCGCGGCGCAGGCGACCGGATGCGCCGAATAAGTGTAGCCGTGGAACAGCTCCATCGCGTTCTCCGGGCCGACCATCAGGCCGTCATGCACCTTGCGGCTCGCAAACACGGCGCCGCAGGGAACGGTGCCGTTGGTGATGCCCTTGGCCGTCGTCATCATATCAGGCGTGACGCCGAAGAAGTTGGCGGCGAACGGCGTGCCGAGGCGACCGAAGCCGGTGATGACCTCGTCAAAGATCAGGAGAATGCCGTGCTTGTCGCAGATCTCGCGCAGGCGCTGGAGATAGCCCTTCGGCGGCGGCAACACAGCGGTCGAGCCCGGCACCGGCTCGACGATGACGGCCGCGATGGTCTCGGCGCCGTGCAGGGCCACCAGCCGCTCGAGATCATCGGCAAGCTCGGCGCCATGCTCGGGCTGATCCTTGGCGAAGGCGTTGCGGGTGAGATCATGGGTGTGGCGGATGTGGTCGACGCCCGGCAGCAGGGTGGCGAAGGCGCGGCGGTTGGCGACCATGCCGCCGACCGAGGTGCCGCCGAAGCCGACGCCGTGGTAGCCGCGCTCGCGGCCGATCAGGCGGGTGCGGCTCGCCTGGCCGTTGGCGCGGTGATAGGCGAGCGCGATCTTCAGTGCGGTGTCGACCGACTCGGAGCCGGAATTGGTGAAGAAGATCCGATCGAGGCCCTTCGGTGCGATCTCGGCCAGACGCTCGGCGAAGTCGAATGCCAGCGGATGGCCCATCTGGAACGACGGTGCGAAGTCCAGCGTCATCAGCTGGCGCTCGACGGCGGCGGCGATCTGCTTGCGGCCGTGGCCGGCATTGACGCACCAGAGGCCGGCGGAGGCGTCGATCACCTTGCGGCCGTCGACGGTGGTGTAATGCATGCCCTCGGCCGAGGAGAACAGGCGCGGCGCCTTCTTGAACTGCCGGTTGGCCGTGAACGGCATCCAGAACGAGTCGGTCTTGATGGTGTTCGGAATCTGATGAAGGGTCACGGGCCACGCTCCTTTGCTGACCTGCTACCAGAGGCACGGCTTGAAAAGCGCAACAAGTCCTTTTCTGATGAGCTGCAAGCCATTGATTTGACTGGGGCTGCCGGTCCATATTTGCGAGATCCGCAACACCTGCAACACGGGACAGGGACATGAGCGTCGATATCGGTGGACGGCTGCGATTCATCCGGGCGCGCCAGAAGCTGTCGCAGCGCGAACTCGCCAAGCGCGCCGGCGTCACCAATTCGACGATTTCGCTGATCGAATCCAACCAGATGAACCCGTCCGTGGGAGCGCTCAAGCGCATTCTCGACGGCATCCCGATGGGGCTCGCCGAGTTCTTCGCGCTGGAGCCGGAGAGCCGGCGCAAGATATTCTACCGCGGTGAAGAGCTGACCGAGGTCGGCAAGAAGCCGATCTCGTATCGGCAAGTAGGCGACAATCTGTTCGGTCGCAGCCTGCAGATCCTGAAGGAGCGCTACGAGCCTGGCGGCGACACCGGACGCGTTCACCTCGTCCATGACGGCGAGGAAGGCGGCATCGTGATCTCGGGAAAGCTCGAAGTCACCGTCGAGGACGAGCGCCGCATTCTCAATCCGGGCGATGCCTACTATTTCGAGAGCCGTCGCCCGCATCGCTTCCGCTGCGTCGGCGGCAAGCCGTGCGAGGTGATCTCGGCCTGCACGCCTCCAACGTTTTGAAGTTGTCCGCAATCCTACGGAGCCACCGGTATCTTACGGAGCTTGAGCCATCTCAATTTCCGCGGCCTGATCCTCTATATGTTTCGAGCCATAGCCAAGCAGCCTCCGCTTTCCGGAGCCGCTTCGTAGCAGGGCTCGCTATGAAGATCACGCTCGCAAATGCAGAGGTTGCACTCGATGAAGTGCAGCGCGACAGCGACAAGCTCCATTCGGAGGAGCTGCGCAAGGCCATCGCGAACTACATCGAGTCGCAGCGAGAAGCGCTCAAGGCTCTTCGCAAGAAGCTGCACTAGCACGCGGGGGCGAGAAGGCCTCGCCCGCCGCGGCCTCAAAGCTACTTCAGCAACTCCTCGATCCGGATCGGGAAACGGCGCACACGCACACCGGTCGCATGCCACACCGCGTTGGCGACTGCCCCTGCACTGCCGGTGATGCCGATCTCGCCGACACCCTTGATGCCGAGCGCGTTCACATGCGGATCGTGCTCCTCGACCGTGATCACGTCGAGCGGCGGCACGTCGGCATTCACCGGGATATGGTACTCGCCGAGATTGGCGTTCATGATCCTTCCGGTGCGGCGGTCGGTGATGGCTTCCTCGTGCAAGGCGAAGGACAGGCCCCAGATCATCCCACCGAACAGCTGGCTCTGCACCATGCGCGGGTTGACGATGCGTCCCGCGGCGAAGGCGCCGACCATGCGGGTGACGCGGATCTGGCCGAGCTCGGGATCGACCTTCACCTCAGCGAATACCGCGCCATGGGCGTGCATCGCATACTCCTCCATCGCCGCCGGATTCGGCGCGCCGGTGCCGCGCGCCTCGACCTCGGCGACGCCGGCGCGCGCGAGAATCTCGGAATAGCTTTCGCCGCGGCTCTCGTCGTCGCGCCGGATCAACCGGCCATCGCGCGCGATCACGCCGGCATTGCCCGCACCGAACAGCGGCGAGCGCTCGTCACCGGTGGCGAGATCGGCGAGTTTTGCAATCACGGCCGCGCCTGCGCTGTGGATCGCAGCACCCGCGGTTGCCGTGTGTGCTGAGCCGCCGGCAATGCCGGCATCGGGCAGGTCGGATGAACCCGCCTTGAACTCGACGCGGTCGATCTCGAGCCCGAGTTCGTCGGCCGCGATCTGGGCCAGCGCCGTCCAGGCGCCCTGCCCCATGTCATGCGCGCCGATCTCCATGGCACCGGAGCCGTCGCGGCGAAGCACGGCACGCGCTTCGGCCTGGAACATCAATGCCGGGAACGTCGCAGTGCCCATGCCCCAGCCGACCAGAAGGCCGGCATCGTCGCGCATCTGCCGCGGCTGGAGCGGTCGCTTCGCCCAGCCGAAGCGCGCCGCGCCCTGCTCGTAGCAGGCACGCAATGCCTTGGACGAGAACGGCTTGCCGGTGATCGGCTCGACCTCGGCATAGTTCTTCAGACGAAAGGCGAGCGGATCGATGCCGCAGGCCCAGGCCATCTCGTCGATCGCGCTCTCCAGCGCGATCGAGCCGGTCGCCTCGCCGGGCGCGCGCATGAACAACGGCGTGCCGGTGTTGACGCGCACGGCATCGTGCGAGGTGCGGATCGCAGGCGCCGCATAGAGCGTGTGCGAGGCATCGGCTGCGGGTTCGTAGAAATCATCGAACGTGCTCGACACGGTCCTCGCATGGTGATCGAGCGCGGTCAGGCGCCCCTCGCTGTCGGTGCCGATGCGCAGCCGCTGCCGCGTCGGCGCGCGATGGCCGACCGGGCCATACATCTGCTCGCGACGCAGCACCAGCTTGACCGGCTTGCCGACGAGCTTTGCCGCCATGATGCCGAGAACCGGAGGACCGGCCATGAGCCCCTTCGAGCCGAAGCCGCCGCCGAGGAACGGGCTGCGGATGTGGATCTTGTCGTGCGCGATGCCGAACAATTCGGCAACGCGCGCGAGCGACAGCATGAGGCCCTGGGTCGGCATGTCGATCTGCAGACTATCGCCGTCCCAGGCCGCCACGATCGCATGCGGCTCCATTGCGTTGTGATATTGGGGCGGCGTTTCGTAAACCGCGTCGATCCGCTTGTCGGCAGACGCAAGTCCCGCCTCGACATCGCCGCGGTGATTTTCCGTCGGGTTGCCGACCCCGACGACCGGCGGCACGAAGCTTTCACCCGCATCGAGGCCGATGAGCGCGGGCAGCGTCTCGTAGCGCGGCGCCAGCAGTGCCGCGCCTTCCGTCGCCGCCTCCAGCGTCTCGGCGATCACGACGGCGATGGGCTGGTTGGCGTAGCGGACCTCATTGCTCTGCAACACTTCCATCCGGAATACGAATGGATTGGTCTTGATCTCGGGGTCGATCGCGAGTTCAGGCTTGTGGTCTGACGTCATGACATCGACGACGCCAGGATGGCGCTTGGCAGCCGCGACATCGAGCGAGGTCACGCGGCCGCGCGAAATGCTGGCGACGGCCATCACCGCAAACAGCATGCCGGGCGGATGATTGTCAGCGGCGTAGGTCGCCTGGCCCTTGACCTTGAGGACCCCGTCGCGGCGGGTCAGCGGCTGGCCGATGTTCGAGCCGTGGCGCAGATGAGCGGGCGCGCTGGTGAGATTAAGCTCGGGCATGAATGGCTCCGGACGTCGGGGCAAAGGGAGAGGCCGGCAGCGCGGGGATGCGCGCGAGCGTACCGGCGGCGGCGAGGCTCAGCGCGCGCACGACGATGCGGCGCGCGAGCTCGATCTTGAAGGCGTTGTCGCCGGACGGTTTTGCGTCGGCAAGCGCGCGCGAGGCGGCTTCCCGGAAAGCGTCCACCGTGGGCGCCACGTTCCTGAGCACGTCCTCCGCAGCGCGGGCGCGCCAGGGTTTTGCGGCGACACCGCCGAGCGCAAGCCGCGCCTCCACGATCTTGCCATTCTCGATCCGCAGCGCAGCGGCAGCCGAGACGACGGCAAACGCGTAGGACGTTCTATCGCGGACCTTGAGATAGCGCGCATGCGCGGCAAAGCCGCGCGCAGCGGGCGGCAGACGCACCGCGACGATGAGATCACCCGGCTCGAGCGCCGATTCACGCTCGGGCGCATCGCCGGGCAGGCGATGCAGTTCGTCGAGCGCGATCTCGCGCCGCCCGTTCCTGCCCTCGATCTCGACGATGGCGTCAAGCGCGACCAGGGGCACGCAGAAGTCGGACGGATGCGTGGCGATGCAGTTTTCGCTCCAGCCGAGCACGGCGTGGGTGCGGTTTTCGCCGTCGCGCGCGTCGCAGCCGCTGCCGGCCTCGCGCTTGTTGCAGCGGCTGGCGGTGTCGTAGAAATACGCACAGCGCGTCCTTTGCAGCAGGTTGCCGCCGACGGTCGCGGCATTGCGCAGTTGCGCCGATGCGCCGGAGAGCAGCGCTTCGGCGACGGCCGGATAGGACTTTGCAAAGTCGGCGTCATGCGCAAGATCGGCGTTGCTCACCAGCGCGCCGATGCGGATGCCACCGTCGGCAAGGCGCTCGATTAGATCGAGCCCGTCGAGATGGGTGACGTCGACCAGACGATCCGGACGGCTGACGCCGCCCTTCATCAGATCGAGCAGGTTGGTGCCGGCGGCGAGATAGACCGCGCCCGGCTGGGCCGCGGCAGCGACGGCCTCGGCGACCGTGGCGGGCCTGACATAATCGAACTGCTTCATGCGGAGCGCCTCTGATTGGATTCGTCCATGCCGGCCTGCGCGTCGAGCACGGCATCGACGATGCCGGCATAGGCGCCGCAGCGGCACAGATTGCCGCTCATGCATTCGCGAATGCGCTCGGGATCGTTGCCGGCCTGCGCCTCGCTCATCATGCCGATGGCGCTCATGATCTGGCCGGGCGTGCAGAAGCCGCACTGAAATCCGTCATGGGCGATGAAGGCGGCCTGCACGGGGTGAAGCTGGTCGCCGCGCGCCACGCCCTCGATGGTAAGAATGTCGGCGCCGTCATGACTGATGGCAAGCGCGAGACAGGAGTTGATGCGCTTGCCGTCGACGAGAATGGTGCAGGCGCCGCATTGGCCGCGGTCGCATCCCTTCTTGGTTCCGGTCAGATGGAGGCGCTCACGCAAGAGATCGAGCAGCGTGACACGCGGATCGTCGAGGACGAAGTCGCGCCGCGCACCGTTCACGGTGAGGCTGATGGAGTGGTTCATACAAGGCTCCGATCAGATATGGACATGAGTCGTCGCGCAGCGCGCCACCGCCGTGGCCGCCGTCGACAAGCGCCGCCCGAACATCGTCCGAGCCAACGTCTTCAGCGAAGATACGGAGGCAGCCTCCGCTTAACAAGGGCCGGCGGGAAATATTTGGAATTCGTCAAAAGCCCGTGCGCATCAACGCGATGCAGCCCCGTAAGGGTTCAATCTAACCAATTCGTGATCTACATTGCGTGGATGGACGAGCACACCGACCAGACCCGGAAGCCCCGCGCCGATGCCGTGCGCAATCGCGAGCGCGTGCTCGAGGCGGCCAAGGCCGTGTTCAACGCGGGCGGGCCGGAGGCGAGCCTCGAGGCGGTGGCAAAACGCGCCGGCGTGGGAATCGGCACGCTCTATCGGCATTTCCCGACCCGCGAGGATCTGTTCGAGGCGGTGTACCGGCGCGAGGTCGAGCAGCTCAGCGAACTCGCCGAGCAGTTGAAGAACGCGAAGGACCCCGTCGACGCGCTCAGGCGCTGGCTGCGCTCAGGGGTCGAATTCGTTGCCACCAAGAAGGGCATGGTGGCAGCCTTGGCACTCGCGGTGCAGAGCGGGTCGGAGTTGCATGCCTTTTCCTTTGAACGCCTGACCAAGGCGATCGGCTCGCTGCTCGATCGCGCAGCCGCGGCCGGCGCCATGCGGGCAGACGTCAGCCCCGAGGACTTGCTGCGCGCGTTCTTCGGCATGTGCTACATGCACGACCAGCCCGGTTGGCAATCCTCGGTGCTGCGAATGCTCGACGTGTTCGTTGACGGGCTGCGGGTGCAGCCTGTCGTGAAAGCCAGGGTCCACGCGGCCGCCAAGCCCGCGAAGCCGGCTGCAAAGCGGAAGCGATAGCCGGCGAGA
The DNA here is from genome assembly GCF_055807435.1 of Bradyrhizobium sp. Ken51. NCBI lineage: Bacteria > Pseudomonadati > Pseudomonadota > Alphaproteobacteria > Hyphomicrobiales > Nitrobacteraceae > Bradyrhizobium > Bradyrhizobium sp. Ken51. The sequence goes on from NZ_JBVVPB010000017.1 coordinate 167,033, forward strand.
TGTGCTAGGATCGGCGCGGCCGGGAATTCAACGCGGAGCCTGTCATGCGCATCGCCGCCTTGCTGGTCTTTCTCAGTGTCGTCTTCGGTCCCATCTCAGCGCGCGCCGACGATGTCGCGACGGCACGGGACATCATCCGCGCCCAGGAGCAGGCATTCGGCCGCGACGACGCGAGCGCGGCCTATTCCTACGCCGCGCCGGCGATCCGGGAGATCTTCCCCGCGCCTGACATCTTCATGTCCATGGTGCAGAACGGCTACCCGCCGGTCTATCGGCACAAGAGCTTTGAATTTGGCGACAGCAAAAGCGACGGCAGCCGGATTGCCCAGCACGTCCATATCATCGATGCCAATGGCGAAGCCTGGGAAGCGCTCTACACGCTCGAGCAGCAACCGGACGGCAGCTACAAGATCACGGGTTGTTCGCTGCTGAAGGCGGGACAGGCAGTCTAGGTCGCAAGACCCGGACCGGTCCTGACTGCATTCATCCGCGACCGGATCAGCAGCGTCAAGACGATGCCTATATTGAGCGCGTTCCACGCCACGCCGTTGGCGAACGCAGCCGCGTAGGAACCTGTCGCGTCGAAGATGACGCCCGAGACCCAGCCGCCGAAGGACATGCCGAACACGGACGCGAAGATCACGATGCCGACGCGGGTTGCGGCCTCGCTCGCCGGCATCGCCTCGCGCACGATGATGGCATAGCTCGGCACGATGCCGCCCTGGAACAGGCCGAACATCGCGGAAATCAAATAGAGCGAGGTCAGGCTGTCGAAGAACAGGTAGAATACGAGCGCAAATCCCTGGGCCACCGCACCGATCAGCAGTGTGGGGATGCCGCCGATCTTGTCGGCGAGATAGCCCGAACCGATCCGGCTGACGATGCCGCAGGCCATCATCAGCGACAACATCTCGGCGCCGCGAGCCACGCCATATCCGAGATCGCCGCAATAGGCGACGATATGCACCTGCGGCATTGCCATGGCGACACAGCAGGAGATGCTCGCGATCGAGAGCAGCACCGTCAGCGTGTTGGTCGACAGCTTGAGATCGACCCGGGGCGGCGGCGCATTGGCATGGTCGTGGACCTTGTCGTGACCGATCTGCGCGCGCAGCACCAGCACGAGGATCGTCATCAGGACGACGCAGACAAGGCCGATTCCGATATGGGTGTGGCGCCAGCCGACCTCCTGCATGCCCCAATTCACAATCGGCGGCCACATCGTGCCGGCGACATAATTGCCGCTGGCGACAATGGTCACGGCCAGGCCGCGATAGCGCTCGAACCAGTGCGAGGCCTCCGCCATCAGCGGCGCGAAGGTCGCGGAGGTGCCGAGCCCGATCAAGAAATACGCTGCCACGAACTGCCAGAGCTGGGTCGACAGACCCGCCAGGACATTGGCGACGCCGAGAAAGGCGATGCTGATTGCCATCGCCGCCACGATGCCGAACCGGTCGGTGATCCGGCCGGCGATGACGCCGCCAAGCCCGAAGCCGAACATCATGAGGGTGAAAGCCAGCGACACCGCGCCGCGCGTGGCAGAGAATTCGGCCTGCACCGCGGGAATCATGACCACGATCGCCCACATGCCGACGCCGCCGATCGAACCGATCACAAGTGCAATAACAAGGCGCATCCAGGCCTGACGCGAATCAGGGGTGAATGCTTCGGGTGTTTGTCCTGATTGATTTGGCGCGTGCACGGGCGGGACCATGGCCCGCGGATCGCCACAGGGTCAAGCATTGTGGCGCGATATTGGGCATGCACGGTGCACTGCGGTAAGAAGGAGCTTGGCGAACGCGCGTTTTGTCATTATTTTGCAAATCAGCGCGTGCTACATGGCCGCGCGAAGAGCAAGTCGGCGGAATGTTGCTGCGATTGACACGATCGATGCGGATCAGGGTGGGGCGCTTCATTGCCCTCGCCTATCTGTTCTGCGTGCTCGCGCCGGCCGCAAGCCTCGCCTGGGGTAGCGGTCCAGCACCGTGCCTCGACGACACGCTCCTCGCCGACCTCGGGCCGGTGCATCACCAGATCCACGCCGGCCACACGCATGACGGCGCCTCGCATGACCACGCAGGGGCACATGCGCATCACCAGGCCGCCGCGCAGGACGCGCCCCCCGCCCCTCATCGTCACGACGGCAAGGGTACGCCGGGACCGTGCTGCGCGATGATGTGTGTGAGCGCGCTGCCGGCCGACCTGCCCAGCGTCGCAAAGCCGCTTCAGCCGGTTTCCGCCTGCTCGCCCGAGATCGTGGCCAGCCTGCACAGCGCGGCGCCGCCCCTGCACTACCGCCCTCCCATCATCTGATCTGACGCGCGACAACGTCAGGCCGAGCGCGCATCTGCGTGCGTGAGCCTGTGGTCTCCAGACAGATCAGGGATGAGTCATGCTTACGCTTTCCGGGGCGAAGTCCGCCGCTGCATCCGCAGCGCGGGGGCGACACTTTCGATTCAATTGGCCGCTGCTGGCCGCGACCGCATTGGCGTTGTCCGGCTGCATGCCGGCAACGACACAAATCGCCGGCGCTGATCCTGCCAATCCGGCGGCCAAGGTCGCGCGCGCCGGCTATCATTCGACGATTGCGCCCTACACCAGCCTGCGGCCAGCAACCCCGGCACCATGGCGCGAGCGCAACCAGAGCGTCGCGCCGCAGCCCAAGCAAGACCGGTAGGAGCGCGCCATGACACACCGTCTCGCGCCAAGCCTGCTCGTTCTTGCCTCGCTCGGCTTGTCGGGCTGTGCCGCCTTCTCGCCCGACAGCGGCATGAATGCCGTCTCCGAGCTGACGAGCCAGACCATCAACAAGGATGTCGCTTTCGTGCGAACGGCCGAGGGAGCTGGCGCGGCCGACGCGCGCGTTCGCCAACTGCTCTCGCGAACACTCAGCGTCGAGACCGCCGTGCAGATCGCACTGCTCAACAACAAGGGGCTCCAGGCCGCCTATAACGAGCTGGCGCTGGCCGAGACCGATCTCGTCGAGCAGAGCCTGCCGCCCAATCCCGTGTTCTCGGTCTCGCGGATCTTGGGCAACGGCGCCAGCGAAATCGAGCGTCAAATTGTCGGCGACATCCTCGCGCTCGCCACACTGCCGTTCCGCTCGGAGATCGCCCGCGACCGTTTTCGCCAGGCGCAATTGCGCGCGGGTCTGGCGACGTTGCGGCTTGCCGCCGATGTCCGCCGCGCATATTGGCGCGCCGTTGGCGGCAACGAGATGGTGGCGTTGCTGACGGATGCGAAGGCGACGGCGGAATCGACTGCGCAGCTCGCGGTCAAGCTCGGCGAAACCGGCTCGATCAACAAGCTCGATCAGGCCCGTGAACAGGTGTTTTACGCCGAAACCACCGCCGACCTCGCCACCGCGCGACAGACGGCGACGAGCGGGCGCGAAAAGCTGGCGCGCCTGATGGGACTGTGGGACGGCGGCCTCGACTTCCGGCTGCCCAACCAGCTGCCGCCGCTGCCGCGCCGGCCGCAGGCTTTACCCTCGATCGAGGCCGACGCGGTCGCCCATCGCATCGACCTTCAGATCGCGCGGCTCGAGCTGACGGCGCTGGCGAAATCGCTGAACCTCACCGAGGCGACCCGCTTCGTGACCCTGCTCGATCTCGCCGGCATCTCCCGCCGCACCCGGGATCCGGAAGGCGCGCCGTTCCGCGAGCGCGGCTTCGACGTGCAGTTCCAGATCCCGATCTTCGACGGCGGCGAGGTGCGGGTGCGGCAGGCGGCGGAGACCTACAATTTCGCCTTCAATCGGCTGACCGAGCGCGCCGTCAATGTACGCTCCGAGGCGCGCGATGCTTACCGGATCTATCGCTCCGGCTACGACATCGCCAGCCACTATCAGCGCGAGATCATCCCCTTGCGAAAAATCATCACCGAGGAGATGCAGCTCCGCTTCTCCAGCATGCAGGTCGATATTTTTGCGCTGCTCACCGAGGCGCGGCAGCGGCTCGCCTCGCTGCGCGGTGCAATCGATGCCAGGCAAAGATTTTTCCTTGCCCAGTCCGACCTGCAGACCGCCATCAATGGCGGCGGCGCGCCTGCCGACGGCGACAATTCAACCACTCTCGCCGCGGCAGCGCCTGCCGATGGCCGTCACTGACATGGAGGCCAACATGTTTTCCCGCCGAGGATTTCTGGGCAGCGCCGCGCTCGCCGGCGCATCCGTCGTCAGCGGCCGCGCGCAGGCCGCCTCCATTCCGGAAGCCCCGCACATGGACAAGGTGGTGATGCAGCCGCCGCTCCACCCCATCAGTGGACCGGACTATCGCCCCGTCGTTACGCTGAACGGCTGGTCGCTGCCGTTCCGGATGAACGGCGACTGGAAGGAATTCCATCTCGTCGCCGAGCCCGTGGTGCGCGAATTCGCCGAGGGCATGAAGGTGAATCTGTGGGGCTATAACGGCCAGTCGCCGGGCCCGACGATCGAGGCCGTCGAGGGCGACAAGGTCCGCATCTTCGTCACCAACAGACTGCCCGAATACACCACCGTGCACTGGCACGGCATGATCATTCCCAGCGGCATGGACGGTGTCGGTGGACTGACGCAGCCGCACATCCAGCCGGGAAAAACCTTCGTCTACGAGTTCGAGATGAGGAAGAGCGGGACGTTCATGTACCACCCGCATTCCGATGAGATGGTGCAGATGGCAATGGGCATGATGGGAATGGTGGTCGTGCATCCGCGCGATCCGAACTTCCGTCCGGTCGACCGCGACTTCGTCTTCGTCATGAGTACCTATCGCGTCGATCCCGGCACGTACTTGCCGCAGGTCAACGAGATGACCGACTTCAACATGTGGACCTGGAATGCGCGGGTGTTTCCCGGCATCGATCCGCTGCCGGTCAGGCTCGGCGACAAGGTGCGCGTGCGCATCGGCAATCTCAGCATGACCAACCATCCGATCCATTTGCACGGCCACAGCTTTGCCGTGACCTGCACCGACGGCGGCTGGATTCCGGAGAGCGCGCAATATCCGGAGACGACGACCGACGTACCGGTCGGTGCTGTCAGGGTGTTCGACGTGCTCGCCGATAATCCCGGCGACTGGGCGTTCCACTGCCACAAGTCGCACCACACCATGAATGCGATGGGACACGACATGCGCAACATGATCGGGGTGTCGCGCAAGGATCTCGCCAAGGCCGTCGGCAAGCTCGCCCCTGACGGCATGGCGATGGGCTCGACCGGCATGGCGATGGGCAACATGGAGATGCCCGCGCCCGACAATACGCTGCCGATGATGACCGGCACCGGTCAGTTCGGCCCGATCGAGATGGGCGGCATGTTCACGGTGATGAAGATCCGCGAAGGCCTCGCGCGCGACGACTATCGCGATCCCGGCCCCTACCAATTCCCGCAAGGCACCGTCGCCTACGAGGTCACGCCGCCGGCCCCGGAGCCCGTGCGGCAACAACCGGGCGGACCGCCGATGAAGAACATGAAGATGTGAGCGTTTCGATGAACCACCACCAACTGGAGATATCAATGAAGACGACGATCAAGCTCGGTCTTGCGCTGGCCGCGCTTTCGACCGCGCCGGCCTTTGCCCACGACCAGCACGGGCACGGCACCTTTTCGGCCGGCGAGCCCGGCGATCCGAAAAAATCCGCGCGCACGATCGAGATCCTGCTGAACGAGATGGACTACACACCCGCCAGAATCGAGGTCAAACGCGGCGAGCAGATCCGCTTCGTGCTGCGCAACGTCGGCAAGGAGGACCATGAATTCCTGCTCGCCACCACAAAGGAGAATCTCGCGCATGCGGTGGAGATGAAAAAGCATCCGCACATGGAGCACGACGATCCCAACGGTGTCAGGCTCGCACCGAGCAAGACCACCGAGATCCTCTGGAAGTTCAGCAAGGCCGGCACGTTCGAATTTTCGTGCCTGATTCCCGACCACCGCGATTACGGCATGGTCGGCCACGTCACCGTAAAGTAACGCAAGGAGGCTCCCATGAACCGCATCATCCGTATCGCCGCAGCGCTGTCGCTGGCCATCGGCCTTGCCACAGGTGCCCTGGCGGCCCAAGGCGCCGCGATCAGCGGCGAGGTCAAGAAGATCGACGAGGGCGCCGGCAAGATCACCCTCAAGCACGGGCCCGCGAAGAATCTCGGCATGGATGAACCCATGACCATGGTCTACCGCGTCAAGGACCCGGCCGTGCTCAAGCAGGTGAAGGTCGGCGACAAAGTGACTTTCGAAGCCGAGGAGGCGGCCTCGGGCTATACGGTGACCCGGATGGAGAAGGCAAAGTAGGGCTACTGCCTCCGTCCGCCGAATTTCGGCGCCAGACGCTTCCACAACGTCATGGCCGGGCTCGTCCCGGCCATCCACGCCTTCGGCGCGGCATGAAGAACGTGGATGCCCGGGACAAGCCCGGGCATGACGGCTGCTTGCCCGCCAGATGGCCGAAATACCGCAGTCAGCCCCCATGCCGCACCCCTTATTAACCCTTTGCTAACCATACACCCGGCAAGAATTGCCCAGTGGAGTCGAGTGTCGTCAGCCGCGTAGAACGGGAGCTCCCGTGGACGCCAGTGCGGTGCCTCACTTTCGAAACGGCGGCCCTTCGGCCGCCGCGCAGACGTTTGGGGCGCGCGGACGGCAGTCGCGCGGAGGGGCAGCTACCATGGTCGACGTCACCGCGGGACAGGGCGTAGGCGGCACAAACGCCGGTTTCCCCACCCTTGCCGAGATCGGCAATATCCTCAAACGCGGCGATATCGCGCTGGCTCTCGGCGTGCTCACCATCCTGGTGGTGCTGATCCTTCCGCTGCCCGCGATCGTGCTGGACCTGTTTCTGGCGATTTCGATCACGCTCTCGATCCTGATCCTGATGACGTCGCTGTTCATCCAGGCGCCGCTGGAATTCTCCGCTTTCCCGACCGTCCTGCTGATTTCGACCATGCTGCGGCTGTCGCTCAACATGGCCTCGACCCGCCTGATCCTGTCGCACGGGCACGAGGGCACGGACGCCGCCGGTCACGTCATCGAAGCCTTCGGCAGCTTCGTGATGGGCGGCAATTTCGTCATCGGCATCATCGTCTTCGCCATCCTGATCATCGTCAACTTCGTCGTCATCACCAAGGGTTCGGGCCGTATCGCCGAAGTCGCGGCGCGCTTCCACCTCGACGCCATGCCCGGCAAGCAGATGGCGATCGACGCCGATCTCTCCGCCGGACTGATCGACGAGGCGGTCGCCAAGCAGCGGCGCAAGGATCTGGAGGACGAGAGCGGCTTCTTCGGCGCCATGGACGGTGCCTCCAAATTCGTCCGCGGCGACGCCATCGCCGGCCTCCTGATCGTCTTCATCAATGTCGTCGGCGGCATGATCATCGGCGTGGCGCAGCAGGGCATGTCCTTTGCCGATGCCGGCCGCAGCTACACGCTGCTGACCGTCGGTGACGGCCTCGTCACCCAGGTGCCGGCGCTGATCGTTTCGACCGCCGCCGGCCTGCTCGTTTCCAAGGCCGGCGTTTCCGGCGCCGCCGACAAGGCGCTGATGAAGCAGTTCTCCGGATATCCGCAGGCGCTCGCGATGTCCGCGGCGGTCATGCTGGTGCTGGCGGCCCTGCCGGGCATCCCGACCCTTCCCTTCCTGGCGCTCGGCTCCGGCGCCGGCGCGCTCGCCTGGAACGCCCGCAACCGCAACCGGGCGACTGCCAGGGCTGAGGAAGTTGCGAAGACCGCACCTGCGCCGGGAATGCCGGGCGCACCGGGCTCCGCTGCGGCGGAGGAGCCGATCTCCGCGGCGTTGAAGATCGACGACCTCAAGATCGAGCTCGGCTATGCCTTGCTGCCGCTGGTCAACGGCCCCGACGGCACCGACCGCCTCACCGAGCAGATCAAGGCGCTGCGCCGCTCGCTCGCGATCGAGATGGGTTTTGTGATGCCCGCCGTGCGGATCCTCGACAACGTCCAGCTCGAGGCCAACACCTACATCATCAAGATCAAGGAGGTCGACGCCGGCACCGGCAAGATCTGGCCGAACCAGTTCATGGTCATGGACCCCGGCGGCAGCCAGGTTCAGGTGCCCGGCATCCACACCACCGAGCCGACCTTCGGTCTGCCCGCGACCTGGGTCGACGCCAGCCTCAAGGAGGAGGCCTCGCTCAAGGGCTATACCGTCGTCGACGCCGCGACCGTGCTCTCGACCCACCTCACCGAGCTGCTCAAGGCCAACATGTCGGACCTGCTCTCCTATGGCGAGGTGCAGAAGCTACTCAAGGAGCTGCCGAAGGAGCAGGGCGAGCTGGTCAAGGACATCGTGCCCGGACAGGTCACGGTCTCCGGCATTCAGCGCGTGCTGCAGCTGCTGCTTGCCGAGCGCATCTCGATCCGCGACCTCTCGACCATCCTCGAAGGCATCGCGGACTCGCTCGCCTTCTCGCGAAATCCCGCAACCATGGTCGAGCACGTCCGCGCCCGCCTGGCGCGGCAAATCTGTGCGCAGAACACCTCCTACAGCGGTTATCTGCCGCTGATCGCGCTGTCGGCGCGGTGGGAACAAGCCTTCGCCGAATCCATTATCGGCCAGGGCGAGGAGCGCAGCCTCGCGATGCAGCCTTCGAAACTGTCGGAGTTCATGACCGGCGTGCGCGAAGCTTTCGAGCGCGCCGCGCGCGAGGGCGAGGCCCCGGTGCTGGTCACCTCTGCGGCAATTCGTCCCTTCGTGCGTTCCCTGGTCGAGCGGTTCCGGGCCCAGACGACCGTGCTGTCGCAGGCTGAAATCCACCCCAGGGCGAGACTGAAAACGGTCGGAAGCATCTGATTTGCCTTAAGAAGCCGTGTGTTTTTTGGCCACAGGCAAATGGTTTTTAAGCTTTTGGCGCCTTGCCGATCGACGGCCGGCAAGGCGCCTGGCAGACACATTACAGCTTTGAAATAATTGCCAAATTGCACGATCAAGGGCCGTTTTTGATCGCGGCTTCTCACGTCCTGTCACGCTCTTGTGATCGCCCCTTGGGAACGAATCCCCCCAATACTAGGTTGTTGGGCACCGGAAGCATGAACCTGCCCAAACACGCAGGCGACTACTTCGGGTAGGTGGCGGCAGGAGCCTTCCATGAACCACTCGATTTACAGCGCAGATCGCTCGACCCACCTCAAGATCGTGGTTGTCGCGCTCGTTGCCGGCATCGCGGTGGCGGGTCTCGGGATCACCGCGCGAACGAGTTCAGATGAAGGCCTGACCCAGACCGCTCGCGTCATGAAGGCCGGCAAGCCGATCGCCATCACCAGCTCGAACGTTTCGCTCGTTCGCTAAGGAGATTTGAGTTTCAGGAATTCACGCGGCTCTTTATCAGCCCCCCAAAGTCGCCACGTGGATATGTAGACGACCCCAACCCCAAGTCGACTACAGAAAGCGCCCGCCCCCCACGGGCGCTTTCTCATGTCTGGGGTATTGTTTGCTGGCGTATGTAGCACGGGCAACTGTGTGCTACTGGCGCTGTCATTCCCCGCGTAGGCGGGGAATCCAGTACGCCGCAGCCTCTCCGTATTCCCGCGCTGTCTCTGGAATACTGGATCGTCCGCCTTCGCGGACGATGACACCGAATTGGGACTACCGCGCCCCATACGTCGGCGGCGGCGCCTGCACGGTCGGCGCGGCTGCGGCGAACAGTTCATCCTTGCGCCCCGAGAGCGGCGGATAGATGCGCTTGCGGTTGATGGTCTGCTTGGTTGCCTTCGCGGCCGCGCCGGTGGCGCGGACTTCGCGGTCCCATCCTTCCGTGTAGAGCGCGCCCCAGCCGCCGAGATCGAGCACGGTCACATACCAGTCGATCCGGAGCGGCAGCATCGGCAGGCCCGCGAGATCGGCGACCACGTTGTGGCCGGCGAAGCGGCCCATGGGACGCGCGAACTGGCAGGACATCACGGTCGGATGCAAGCCGTCGACCACGCTCGAGGCGACATCCCCGGCCGCGAACACGCCGCCGACATCCGCAACCCGCATCATGGGATCGACGAGAAGGCGCCCAAGGCGATCGCGTGCGTCCGGGAAGCTCGCGGCCAAGGGGCTCGCGCGCATCCCGGCACACCAGATCACTGTCCGCGTCGGAATGACCTCGCCCGAGCTCAGGCGCAGGCCGGCGGCCTCGACGGAGACGACACGGACGCCAAGCCGTGTCTCGACGCCGAGCGAGGCTAACGCCGCATCGATGACGGGACGCGCATGCGCGCCGATCGTTGCGCCCACGGCAGGATTGGGATCGACCAGGATGATACGGTGGCTGCCGGTGATGCCGGCACGCGCCAGCCTGTCGGGCATCTCGGCCGCGACCTCGATGCCGGTGAAGCCCGCGCCGACCACGACGATCGTCGAGCGCCCCGGCGCGGGCACGCTGCGTCCGAGCGAAGTGAGATGGCCCTCGAGGTGGAGCGCCGCTGCATAAGTGTCGACATCGAAAGCATGCTCGGCAAGGCCGGGAATGTCGGGACGCATCACTTCGCTGCCGAGCGCCAGCACCAGCCGGTCATAAGCCAGCGTCTCGTCGCCACCACCCGTGACCAGCGAAATCTCGCGCCGTTCCGGATCGATGGCTTCGACGGCGCCGATGCCGTGACTCACGCCGATCGGATCGAGCAGTTGCGGCAGCGGCAGCGCGACCTCGCTGAGATCGGCCTCGTAATTGCGGACGCGGATGTTGTGATAGGGATTGCGATCGACGACACGGATCTCGATGTCACGGCCGGCCGCGCCGATCTCCTCGCGCTTGCGTGCGGCACCGATGGCCGCCCACAGACCTGCAAACCCGGCGCCGAGCACGACGATACGCGCCATGTCCGTTGACTGCATTTCCCAAGAGAGCGACGACGAAGCGACGAACGATCAAGCCGTCTGACCGCGCAGACAGATATAGCTCATCCGGCCGGGCGCACCAACGGCGGCGGCACCGCCGCGCCGCACAAATTGTCGGCGCGGCTTAGGCCTCGCGCAGTTCCGACGGCGTCGCGCTAAAGCGCTTGCGGAAGGCGCGGTTGAAATAGGACAGATCGGAGAAGCCGGATGAGTGCGCGATGTCGCTGATCTTGCGCGTCCTGGCGCGGGGATCGCTGAGCAGCTTGCGCGCCTGCAGCAGGCGCTGCTCCAGCACGAATTCGGTGAAGGTCGTTCCGGCCTGCTCGAACAGGCGCTGTGCCTGGCGCGGGCTCAGGCCCGAGCGCGTGGCAATCTCGGACAGGCAAAGATCGTTGCGGCCAAGCGCGGCCATCACGTCGGCGCGCATGAGATCGAGACGGGCCGCCGCATGACCTCGCCCGCGCGCGAGACTTGCATGTTCGGCATCGGTGCCGAGCAGGAGACCGACGAGATCGACCATGTGCTGCGCGGTCAGGCGCTGGCCGACGGCGTCGAGATGCGGCGCGTGATGGGCCGCTAGGGAGTGGTAGCGGAAAATCGTCTCGGCGACCGCGCCATCCGAGAGCACTTGCGACAGCTTGTCCTCGGCGCGCGGATTGATGTCGAGCAGCGCGCGGCGCGGCATGCGGATGGTGGTGAAGCGATCTTCCTCGGTGTGGCCGACCGTGCCGGTGATGCCCATGTCGACGAGCACCATCTGCGCGGGCGCAAGCTCCACGGCATGGCCGTTCTGCCCGACGCGGACGAGACCCGCATGTGCCGCGATCAGGACGAGATCGTCGCTGCCGTCGGCAAGGTGGCTCTGGGTGCGCGAATATTGCGCGGAAGCGCCTTCGGGAATGGCGAGCGCGATATTGTCGACCACGCTGACCTGAAGCCGGCAATCGATGCTATCGCCCCGGCTCGGCCCGATATCCAGGCCGCAGGCTCCGAAAGTCCGCTCGCGCCAATGTTCGAAGGCCGGGCCGTGTGGCAGCCCCGCATATTGGTGAATGAAGATGCCCGACGTTTTCGCTGCATCCATCTGATTTCTCGCCCCTCTCCGGCACCATGATTGGGGGGCGCCGACTGCAAATTCCGGGCATTTGACGCCGCGACATGCAGAGAGGTTCAAATTGAGGGCGGATTCTGCGGGATTTGTCGGGATACGACGGCGGGACGGACCGTGGCGACAGGAAACGATCAGGCATTGCCACGACGATGTTGAAGCGTCCAATGCCTCCCCGGTGTCGTCCTGGACAAGCGAGCAGAGCGAGCGCCGATGGTTGCTCACCCGTGTTGCCACCACTCATTCTTGCGACAAGCTCTTGGGGTAATGGGTCCTGGCTTTCGCCAGGACGACAGTAGAAACCTACTTCTTCGCGGGCGCCTGCGGCTGTGACGGCGGCACGGTCTCGATCAGCTTGCCGGAAAATACAGGCGCCGAGGTCGGCTGGCCGCTGGGCGAACCGCCGGTCTGCTCGACGGTGACCGCGTATGTCGCGCCGTTGACGACGTCGGCATCGTACGAACCGAGCACCGGTCGCGCGGTGAAATCGCCGGCGCCGATCACACCCAGCGAGCGCGGACGCGGCAGCTTGTCGGAGATTAGCCAGAGCTCGAAGCTCTTGCCGGGCTCCGGTGTCGCGCCGACCTTGCGCACGGTAAAGTTCTTGGTCGCACCGTCGATGGTGAGGATGAAGGCGGGACCGCCGCCCTGGCCCTGCAACAGCGCCACATATTGCGACGCCGCCGCCGGGAGCGGCGCCGGTGTCTTCACCTCGACCGTCTGGATGCGTGGCGCCGGTCGCAAGCCGCCCGGCAGCGCCTCGGGCTGGAAGATCTGAAGCGACAGCGTCACGAGCAGCGCGGCCGCGAGCGCGCCGACGGCGGATGCGATGGTGCGCCAGCGCTTCACGCGGCCCTCGAGCTGGATCACGTTGCTGTTGTCGGCAACCGGCGGCGGTGGCGCGCGCACGACCTCCGGGTCCGGCGCGTGGACCTGCGGCATGAATATCGGCGCGACATCGGGAAGCGCATCGGACGCAAGTCGCGCCGGATCGGGCTGCTCCGCTTCGGGCGGCTGCGGCCCCGGTTGCTGCATAGTCTCCGACGGCACCTGCGGAGGCACGGTATCGGGCGAGGAAAACTCCGGCACAGGTGGCGGCGCGACATCCGGCAGCGCTGGCGGCTCCTGCGCAAAGGCCGTCCGCGCGAGCTCGGACCTGATGTTCTCCCATACGATCGGACGCGGCTGGATCGAGCCGACCATCTGGTTGAGGACGCCGAGCCGGAATGCCCACGCCTGCACAACATCGGCGAACGCCTTGTCCACCGCCATCATGGTCTCGACCTGCGCGCGCTCGCCGGCGTCGAGCGTGCCGAGCGCATATTCCGCGGCGAGCGCGATATGGTCCTCCGTATAGGCCATCACTTGCGGTCCAGACCCATCCTCACAGTACGAGCTCTCATGGCTCGAACCTCATAGCCCGAGACATTCGCGAATATCCATCATGCTGCGCCGAAGCCACGTCTTCACCGTGTTGACGGGCGCTGCGAATTTCTCCGCCAATTGCTCGCGGCTCCAGCCGTTGTAATAGGCGAGAAGCACGAGTCTCTGACGGTCCGGTTCGAGCCGGCCGATACATTCCAGGAGCCGCTTCAATTCCTCGCTCATCTCCCGCCGCGCCAGCGGATCGGGGCTATCGCTTGCGACTTCCATCGCCTGCGGCTCTTCCTCGATGGAGACTTCCGTCTTCTTGCGCACGATGTCGATGGCGCGGTTGCGCGCGATCGACGCCATCCAGGTGATCGGCGACGCGAGAGCGGGATTGAACTGGCCGGCGCTGTTCCAGATCTTGACGTAGGCCTCCTGAATGACCTCCTCTGCTAGATCCTGTCGGCGCAAGATACGGAGCACGATGCCATAGAGTTTCGCGCGCGTGGCGACGTAGAGGCGCTCGAACGCGGCCTGATCGCCCTGCGCTACCGCCCCAATCAGCCCGACCAGCTCTGCTGGCGTCAGCATTCAGTCCCCCAATGCGCGGCCCTCGCGTTCCGCGCGGGCCCTGGCACCCCGCCACCATAGCGCGCGACAAAGCCGACCACCAAGGGGGCGCGGCGCCACTCTGTGGACAGCACATGCGAAAACCCGGACCTTTGGGGTCCGGGTTTTGCAAATTCTCGCAGGTCTGGCGGCTAGCGTCTCAGGCGACGGCGCCCATGCGGGCACGCATCAGGCCAATACTGTCGAGATCGGCCTGCTCGCGGGCGTTTTCCTCGGCCCGTTCACGGGCCTGATCGCGCTCGTCGAGGAGCTCGACCTTCTTCAGCTCCTCGAAGGCTTCGGCCAGCGCAGCCTTGGCTTCGTCGAGCTGGCCCTTCAGCTCGTCGGCCGAGCGGGTCAGGTTCTCGCGACGCTGGATGGCAGCCTTGGCATAGGTCGGATAGGCGAAGTGCGAGGGATCGTTGATCCCGGCGCGCTCCTGCTCGGTCGAGATCTCGCGTTCAAGATCGGTCGACATCCGCTGGAAGTCGGCGATCATGGTCTCGATCTGGGTGACCCGGCGGCGCTTCTCGTCGACCTGAAACTTCTTCAGGCGGATGAGGGTATCACGTGACTTCATCGACTCGTACTCCCCAGAAGTCCCTTGGCTGCGCGTGGGACAACACCGGTCTCCCCACAGGCCCGACGGGGGCCAAGACCGGCTCTGCTACTCTGTGGGATGGGATGATGACGGGACAAAGTTAGCGTTCCGTTTCCAAATTGCCGAGGATTTGCGCCAACTGACGGTAGCCGTCCGCCAGCGACGCATTTTCGTCCTTGCGCTGGCGCAGGAAGGCCTCCAGCGGCTCGTGCAGGCGGATCGCCTCGTCGACCTCGGGGCTGGAGCCGGCGCGGTAGGCGCCCAGACGGATCAATTCCTCCATGTCAGCATAGGTCGCCATCACCGCCCGCGCCTTCTGGATGGTCGGCCAGAACTGCGGGTCGGCCGATTTCGGCATGGTGCGGGAGACGGATTTGAGGATGTTGATGGCGGGGTAGCGGCCGCGCTCGGCGATCGAGCGCTGCATCACGATGTGGCCGTCGAGAATGCCGCGGACGGCATCCGCAATCGGCTCGTTATGGTCGTCGCCATCGACCAACACCGTGAAGATCGCAGTGATGGCGCCCTCGCCCAGGCCCGGACCGGCGCGCTCCAGAAGCTTCGGCAGCTCGGTGAACACGGTCGGCGTGTAGCCCTTGGCGGTCGGCGGCTCGCCTGCGGACAGGCCGATCTCGCGCTGGGCCATGGCAAAGCGCGTCACCGAATCCATCAGGCAAAGGACGTCCTGCTCCTCGTCGCGAAAATATTCGGCGACCGCGAGCGTCAAATACGCAGCCTGGCGGCGCATCAGCGCCGGCTCGTCGGAGGTCGCGACCACGACGACCGAACGCGCCAGGCCCTCCTCGCCGAGGTCGTCCTGCAAGAATTCCTGCACCTCGCGGCCGCGTTCGCCGATCAGCCCGATGACGCTGACCGCGGCATCGACGTTGCGCGCGAGCATCGAGAGCAGCACCGACTTGCCGACGCCGGAGCCTGCGAAGATGCCCATGCGCTGGCCGCGGCAACAGGTCAGGAACGTGTTCATCGCGCGCACGCCGAGATCGAGCGGCGCGCCGACGCGCTTGCGCGAGTGCGCCGGCGGCGGCGAATTGCGGTACGGCATCGGGGCCGGGCCCTGCGGCAGCGGTCCCTTGCCGTCGATCGGCTCCCCCAGCGCATTGACGACGCGGCCGAGCCAGGCCGCGCAAGGCCGCACCTGATTTGCGGCATTGGCGATGACGGCCTTGCAGCCGCGCCGCACGCCGTCGAGGCCGGCGAACGGCATCACGACGGCATTGTTGCCGGAGAAGCCGATCACCTCGCAGGGGATGGAACGGTTGCCGCCGGTCTCGATCACGAGCCGCGCGCCGACCGACATCGCATGGATCGGGCCGGCCACCTCGACCATCAGGCCGCGCACGCCGACAACACGGCCGTAAATATTGATGCCGTCAATGTCGCCGATCTGTTCGGCAAGAGCCTTCATAAGAGGGCCTTCATGAGGTGATCGCCTTCATAATCCCGGGCTTCGTGGCGAATACCTTAAGTTTCGCCATATTTCTGAACGGCGCTTAACTTCGTGTTTACCCGCATCGTTAATCATTGCGTCACTGTCTTTGTGACTGAGCGTGGCTCCCCTTCAGAAGAAGGCTGAGTCGCGGGAGTCGGTTAGGCCCGTCTCTTAAAGTGGAACTTGAACGCAACCGGATAACGAAAGCTGCTTCGCACACAAGACCTTAGGGCGATTCGACGAAAATTGCATCTACAGGGCTTGCGTTCCAGAATCAGAATTTGTTAACCATCTGTTGTCAGGATCCGAATCAGTTGTTCAAAGGCGTTTTGTTGTGTGCCGCGAATGCGGCCGACCTGACGCCCAGGAGCGGCGACTATGGGGAACTGGCATGCGCGTTTTGCTGATTGAAGATGACAGCGCCGTCGCGCAGTCGATCGAGCTGATGTTGAAGTCTGAGAGCTTCAACGTCTACACGACCGATTTGGGGGAAGAAGGCGTCGATCTCGGTAAATTATACGATTACGACATTATCCTTCTCGACCTCAATCTGCCCGACATGTCCGGCTACGACGTGCTCAAGCAGCTCCGGGTCTCCAAGATCAAGACACCAATTCTGATCCTCTCCGGCCTTGCCGGCATCGAGGACAAGGTCAAGGGTCTCGGCGTCGGCGCCGACGACTACATGACCAAGCCCTTCCACAAGGATGAGCTGGTTGCCCGCATCCACGCGATCGTGCGCCGCTCCAAGGGACATGCCCAGTCGGTGATCCAGACCGGCGACCTCGTCGTCAACCTCGACACCAAGACGGTGGAAGTCGGCGGCCAGCGCGTGCATCTGACCGGCAAGGAATACCAGATGCTGGAGCTGCTCTCGCTCCGCAAGGGCACGACCCTCACCAAGGAAATGTTCCTCAACCACCTCTATGGTGGCATGGACGAGCCCGAGCTGAAGATCATCGACGTCTTCATCTGCAAGCTCCGCAAGAAGCTCGCGAATGCCTCGGAAGGCCGCAACTTCATCGAGACCGTGTGGGGCCGCGGCTACGTGCTGCGCGAGCCGCACGAGGTCGAAGAGCGCATTCCCGCCTGATCCTGGGTTTACCCGCGAGCCCTTCGGGGCTTGCTCCTCCCAGCCTGGACCCCGCCGCAAATGGCGGGGTTTTGTTTTTTGGGATGCGAGCGCGGCCTCATCGTCCTCCGGCCGTTGAACCGCTACCCTTCCCCCGCCGACGAATGGTCGCTGCACGATGGGGGAACGATGATCCTGCAATCACTCGCCGGCCTGCCCGCCTTCCTGGTCTATTTCTGCACCGGGCTGATCGCGATCGTGGCGTATCTGTTCGTCTACACCCGCATCACTCCGTACAACGAATTCCAGCTGATCCGCGACAACGAGCCGGCCGCGGCGATTGCACTCGGCCTCAGCCTGCTCGGCTTCGTCGCGCCGCTGGTCAGCGCCATCGCGCATTCGGCCAATGTGCTGGATTGCCTCATCTGGGCGATCATCGCGCTGATCGTGCAGATCATCGTGCTCTTTCTGGTGAGGGTGCCGGTGCCGAACCTGCCGGCGAGGATCGCCGCCGGCGAGCTTGCGCCCGCAATCTGGCTCGGGCTGTCCTCGCTCGCCGCGGGCCTGCTCAACGCCGCCTGCATGATCTACTGACATGGCCGACAAGCCCTCCAAAAAGGAGTTCGGCAAGCGCCGGCCGGCGGCGGGACCGCCGCCCGCACAGCAGCAGGTGAAGCGCTCTGGCCGTGTCGCGCTGCTGGTGATGGGCACGATCGCGGTCGGCACCACCGCCTACACGCTAATGCCGCGGCAGAATTGCGAGCCCTCTGCTGCCGGGGCGATCGTTCCCGGGGCGACGATCCCCGGAGCCGCGCCGGTGCAGGCGAGCACCGCCTGCAGCAGCAGAAGCAGCTCGTCGGGCAGCGGCGGCAGCTCACGCTGGTCGTCGCGATCGAGTTTCTTCAGCAGCGATTCATCGAGCCATTCCTCGTCCGGAACGTCGTCCGATTCAGGCTCCGGCGGCGTGAGCCGCGGCGGCTTCGGCTCGTTTGGCCATGGCTTCTCTGGCGGCGGCTGACCCATGCGACGCATCGTCTGCCCCGAGCGCGACGACTGGCGGCAGACCGCCGAACAATGCGGCTTCGCCTTTCACACCATCGACGGCGAGCGCTATTGGGACGAGCGCGCCTACTACGCCTTCACGCTCGACGAGATCGAGCGCGGCATCGAGACGCCGACCGGCGAGATCGACGCGATGTGCCTGGAGCTTGCCGGCCGCGTGATCGGCGACGAGCGTCATCTGCAACGCTTGAAGATACCGGACGCGTTCTGGAGCCTGATCGCCGAGAGCTGGGCACGAGAGGACCGCAGCCTCTATGGCCGGCTCGATCTGAAATTTGACGGCAAGGGGCCGGCAAAGCTGCTCGAATACAACGCGGATACGCCGACCTCGATTTTCGAAGCCGCGGTGTTTCAATGGACCTGGCTCGAACAGGCCATCGAACGGCGCATCATCCCGTCGCGGGCCGACCAGTTCAATTCCATCCACGAACGACTGATCGAAGCGTGGAAGCAGATTGCCGCCAGCCGCCACGTCCATCTCACCGGCACCACGGGCAATGAGGAGGATGCCGGCACGCTTGCTTATCTCGAAGACACCGCGCGCCAAGCGGGACTGACGACCACGCTCCTGGATGTCGAGGCGATCGGCTGGCGCAATGATGCCGGCGGCTTCGTCGATCTCGACGGCCGCGACATCGCGCTAGCCTTCAAGCTCTATCCCTGGGAATGGATGTTCCACGACAGCTTCGGCGCAAAGCTCAAGGGCGCACCGACACGCTGGATCGAACCGCCGTGGAAGGCGGTGCTCTCCAACAAGGGCATCCTGCCGCTGCTCTGGGAGATGTTTCCGAACCATCCCAATCTGCTGCCGGCGTTCTTCGAGGACGATCCGCGGGCAGCCGAGCTCGGCAGCTCCTATGTGCGCAAGCCGCTGCTGTCGCGCGAAGGCGCCAATGTCACGCTGGTATCAGGCGGAATGCCGCTCGACGAGCAGGCAGGTCCCTACGGCGCCGAGGGATTCGTGCGACAGGCGCTCGCACCGCTGCCGAACTTCTCAGAGTTCTATCCAGTGGTGGGAAGCTGGTTGGTGGATCACGAACCCTGCGGCCTGTCGATCCGCGAGGACGAGAGCCCGATCACCGGCAACGGCTCGCGGTTTCTGCCGCATGCGATTTTGTGAAAGATACCCTTCTTCCCTTCTGGGAGAAGGTCGCCGCGTAGCGCCGGATGAGAGGTTCTATTCGCGAGTTCAAGTGTCAGTTGGGCTCGCGGCTCGCGCGTCGACAAGGCAGGGCACCGCGGCGGCGTGGCACAAAGTGCATAGAGACTTTTCGCAGCGACAGATCAGCTATGTGTTAAATGTGCGCACAAAGATACTTAGGCGACCTGAATAGCGCGGTACGCTCTTTGCAACGGAGAGGGGACCGGTGCCGGGGCTCGTGCATATCGTTGATGACGACCTGTCGTTCCTGACGGCCATGGAGCGTCATTTAAGGCACGCCGGTTACGAGGTCGCCGTCTATGCGTCGGCGCAGGCGTTGCTGGACCGACTGCCGAGCGACAGCATTCCGAGCTGCATCCTTCTCGATGTGCAAATCCCCGACTTGGACGGCCCTGCGCTCCAAAAACAATTGAGCGAGCTCGGCTCGACATTGCCGATCATATTTCTCTCCGGCCATCGCGACATTCCAATAACTGTGCGAACCATAAAGGCGGGTGCGCAGGATTTTCTGAGCAAGCCGGTAAGCTCAGAAGACCTTCTTCGCGCAATCGCCGGAGCCTTGGCACACCATCGATCGTCACGAGACCTGCAGACCATGCTGAACATGGCTCGTGCTCGTCTCGCTAAATTGACGCCGCGCGAGCGACAGGTCTTCGACCTTGTCGTTCGGGGCAAAATCAACAAGCAGATCGCACACACGCTCGGAACGACCGAGCGCACGATCAAAGCTCACCGCCACGGCTTGATGGAGAAAATGCAGGTTCGGTCGTTAGCCGAGCTGGTCTCTCTTGCCGAGCGGATCGGCGTCTTGGACGGCGCATCCGACGAGGGAGGGACGGCCTGACAACTCCACCAGTTTGCAGCTACCTGCCGCTCCGCGGTCGTATATTGCCAGTACGTCGAATATCCGGTGGGTTGCGTTGCCCGGGCCGGCGTCGTGCTCAGGCCTCGTCCGGTGGCGCGCGCAGCGGTCCGCCATAATGCAGGTGGCAATGCAAATGGCGGTGTCACCGCGCCGCTGCCACCCTCAACGACGGCGGCATCAATCCGCCCATCGGGCGGCCGGAGCGCGTCGGATTGAGCTGATAGAGACCACGACGGTCGGCGATCGGGCGGAAGGCGTCGGTGATGCCGACGACGGATTCGGCGGCGCCGAGCAGCAGCGTACCGTCGGCTTCCAAAACCTTTGCCATGCGCTCGAAGATCACCGCCTTGGTGTCCTGGTCGAAATAGATCAGCACGTTGCGGCAGAAGATCACGTCGAACGTGCCGAGATGGGAGAAGTCCTGCAACAGATTGAGCTGGCGGAACTGCACCATGGCGCGGATGTCGGCATTGAGCTGCCAGACCTCGCCCGCCTTCGTGAAGTATTTCATCAGATGCTGGATCGGCAGGCCGCGCTGCACCTCGAACTGGCTGTAGACGCCGGCCTTGGATTTCTCCAGCACCTCCTGCGACAAATCGGTGGCGACGATCTCGATGCGCCAGCCGGCGAAGGCTGCGCCCATCTCCTTCACGCACATCGCGATCGAATAGGGCTCTTGTCCCGTCGATGACGCCGCCGACCAGATGCGCAGCGACTTGCGCGCCGCGCGCGCCCGAAGCAGCCCCGGCAGGATCGTTTCGCGCAAATGATCGAACGGGATCTTGTCGCGATAGAAGAAGGTCTCGTTGGTGGTCATCGCTTCGACCACGTCGCTTGCAAGCCGCCCGTCGCCGTTCCTGATCTTCAGCACGAGATCGGGAATCCCGGCGAGGCTCGCCTTGCGGGCCAGCGGCAGCAGCCGGCTCTCGACCAGATACTGCTTGTCCGGGGAGAGATCGAGGCCGGAGCGCTCTTTCAGGAATTTGCGCAGATAGTCGTAGTCAACCGGCGTCACGAGCGGTCTCCCGCGAACAGGCGATTGACCCGGGCGCCGATCTGGTTGAGCGGCAGGATCGCCGCGCAGATGCCGGCATTGGCCGCTGCGCCCGGCATGCCCCAGACGACGCTGGAAGCTTCGTCCTGCGCGATCACGCTGCCGCCGGCGGCGACGATGTCCTTGCCGCCGCGCATGCCGTCCGAGCCCATGCCCGTCAGGATCACGGAGAGGATAGCGCCATGCCAGATGTCGATGGCGGAGGTGAACAGCGGATCGACCGCGGGCTTGCAGAAATTGACGGCGGGACCGTCGTCGAGCGCGATCGCCACGTCGGCGCCGCTCCGCACGACGCGCATGTGCTTGCCGCCCGGCGCAAGATAGATGCGGCCCGGCTTCACCGGCTCGCCATCGATCGCCTCGGCCGCAGGCTTGCGGCTCGTGCGTGCCAGATGCTCGGCGAGAATGGTGGTGAAGGTGGGCGGCATGTGCTGGGTGATCAGCACCGGGACGCGGTCGATCACGGGGCCGAGCTCGGTGACGAGCGCCATCAGCGCCTGAGGACCGCCGGTCGATGAGCCGATCAGTAGCACCTTCGGCGCCTGGGTCGAGAACGGACGCGTGGACAGCACCGAGGACGACGACGCATGCACCGCCGGAGCCGCCGCAGGCCGCGCGACAACCGGTCCACGTGCAGCCGGAGCCGGGCTTGGGGGCGCCAGCGGCGGGCTCGCGACCGCGGCCTTGCGGCGCAGCCGTGCGCCGAGGTGACGGATTTTCTGGATCAGGTCGTGGTGGAAGATGTCCGCAGCCGACGCCTCGCGCGTCGATTCCGGCTTCGGAATGTAGTCGGCTGCGCCGAGCGACAGCGCCTTGAAGCTGATTTCGGCGTTACGGCGGGTCAGCGTCGAGGCCATGATGATGACGAGATCGCGCTTCTTCGCCAGGAGTTGCGGCAGCGCCGAGATACCGTCGAGCTCGGGCATTTCGATATCGAGGACGGCAACGTCGGGGTTGATGCGTTCGATCTGGTTGACCGCCTCGAGCCCGGTGCGCAGCGACGCCGCAACTTCCATGTCATGCTCGGCACCGACCCAGCGCGAGATCAGTCCGCGAATGACGACGGAGTCATCGACGATCATCACCCGCAAAGGTCCGGCTTCCCGCGACGAGCCCGGGGTCGAATTACCTGCGAACGCAACACTCATTACTCACCAACTCAGACTGAAACGGTCAGTTGAAAACAAACGCCGAAGGAGCCGTTCAGCCTCCGGGGCGGTCGCTCAGATAAGGCCGACTTCCTGGAATTTCGCCGTCACGATGTCCTTGTCGAAGGGCTTCATGATGTACTCGTTGGCGCCGGCGTGCAGCGCGCGCGCGATATGCGCGACGTCGTTCTCGGTGGTGCAGAACACCACCTTGGGCTGGTCGCCGCCGGGCATGCGCCGGAGATGGCCGAGGAACTCGTAGCCGTCCATCACCGGCATGTTCCAGTCGAGCAGGACCGCATCGGGCAAGCCGCGCTTGCAGGCCTCCAGCGCCTTCTCACCGTCCTCGGCTTCGAGGATCTGGAAGTCGAGGCCCTCCAGGATCCGGCGCGCAACCTTGCGGATGACGCTGGAATCATCAACGACGAGACAAGTTCGCATGTGAACCTCTGCTTCTCCCCGCTTTTGCGGGGGCACTTCCAATTGCAGGTACGTCGGCGGATGTGCCGGCGTATCAGGCCGCCATCATCTCGGGCGCGAGCTCGAGGACGCGGTCGACGTCGAGGACGACCATGAGCTGGCCGTCGAGACGGTGGACACCGCCGGCGAGCTTGG
>NZ_JBVVPB010000018.1:0-182586 GCF_055807435.1 Bradyrhizobium sp. Ken51
GATCGAAAAGCCGAGCTGCCCGCGAAACAGGATGTCCCAGAGGATGACGGCGCCGATCAGCGTGCCGCCGGCACGCGCGAAGAAGTTTGCATTCTGCGCGATATAAAGCTGAAGAAAGCCCCAGGTGATGACTTGCAGCGCCGGCCAGTAGAGCAGCTCGAGCAGCCGCGGCCAGGACGACAGCAAGAGGTACCAATAGCGCAGGATCATCGCGCCGATGCGATGCAGGGAGATGCCGCGGTGAACGGTGAGCTCGCTCATGGCGGCCTCCCGTAGCCCGGATGGAGCGTAGCGCAATCCGGGGCCGGTCGGGCCAGATGCGCGAATCCCGGATTACGCTGCGCTCCATCCGGGCTACGAATGCAGTCACTCATCGTGCGTCCTCCTGCGCGCCGTTCACCCGGCCGCGCGCGACGTCCAGAAACACCTCTTCCAGCGTGGTGCGGTTGTAGCGCGCCATGATGGCTTCGGGCGTATCGTCGTCCTCGATGCGGCCGCGCTTCATGATGATGACGCGGTCGCAGAGCCGCTCGACTTCGAGCATGTTGTGCGAGGCCAGGAGGATGGTGGCGTTGTTCGCCTTGCGATAACGCTCCAGATGACCCCGAACCCAGTCGGCGGTGTCGGGATCGAGCGAGGCGGTCGGCTCGTCCAGCAACAGCAGCTCGGGCTGGTTGATCAGCGCCTTGGCAAGCGCAACGCGCGTCTTTTGTCCTGCGGAGAGCTTGCCGTTAGCGCGGTCGATGAACTCGGTGAGATCGAGATCGTCGGCGAGCTCAGCGATGCGCTCGGAGAGGTTCTTCACCGCATAGAGCTTGCCGAACACGGTGAGGTTCTGACGCACCGTGAGCCGCATCGGCATGTCGACATAGGGACTCTCGAAATTCATCCGCCCCAGCACGGAAGCACTTTCCTCCGGCATTCGATGCCCGAGCACCTGCACGCGGCCGGAGGTCGGCAGCACGAGGCCCATGATCGTCGCGATGGTCGTGGTCTTGCCGGCGCCGTTGCCGCCCAGCAGCCCCGTGATGCTGCCGCGCGGAAGCGAAAAGGAGATGTCGTCGACGGCGCGGGTCTGCTTGTACACCTTGACGAGGTGATCGACCGCGATTGCCGCGGAGAGGCTGCGATCCGCGACAGTCGGCCAGCTTGAAGCTTTGTCATTCTCGGTCATGCTGGGCGTTCTTCTGCTATTGCAGCAGAGAGCGCAAGGCTTGTAATCCGGTGGTTCCGTGAGCCGCGCGCTTGTGATCGAGAAGGCACCGCCCCATTGGCCGAAATGACCGAACTTGCCGCTTCCGACTTTCGCCCCGCGCAGCGGCATATCCGCCTGGATACCATCCTGCGGCTGCGCTGGCTCGCGGTGCTGGGCCAGCTCGCCGCGATCTTCATCGTGGCGCAGGGGCTGGAATTCAACGTCGAGATCGTCCCCTGCGTCAGCATCATCGCGCTGTCGGCGGCGCTCAATCTGGGGCTCCAGACCGTGTCCAATCCGCTGCAGCGGCTGGAGCCGATGCAGGCGGCCGGACTGCTCGCGCTCAACATCGTGGAGCTGGCCGGTCTCCTGTTTTTCACCGGCGGACTCCAGAACCCGTTCTCGTTCCTGTTCCTCGCACCCGTGCTGATCTCGGCGACCGCGCTGCCGGCCCGCTTCACCTTCGGCCTCGGCGTGCTCGCTGTCGCCTGCGCCTCGGTCCTGTTCTTCTTCCATCTGCCGCTGCCCTGGGATTCCGACGATCCGCTGGTGCTGCCGCCGATCTATCTCGTCGGCGTCTGGCTCTCGATCGCGCTCGCGATCGGCGTCACCAGCCTCTACTCGTTCCAGGTCACCGAGGAGGCGCGCAAGCTCGCCGACGCGCTGGCCGCGACCGAGTTGGTGCTGACGCGCGAGCAGCATCTGACCCAGCTCGACGGCCTGGCCGCCGCCGCAGCGCACGAGCTCGGCACGCCGCTCGCGACGATCTTCCTGATCTCGCGCGAGCTGGAGAAGACAGTGAAGGAGCCCAATTTTGCCGCCGACCTGAAGACCCTGCGCGAGCAGACGCAGCGTTGCCGCGACATATTGAGCAAGATCACCCAGCTCTCCTCCACCGGCGCACCGTTCGACCGCATGAAGCTGTCGGAGCTGATCGAGGAGGTGGTGGCGCCGCACCGCGATTTCGGGGTCGATATCAAGGTGCGCATCGCCGTTGCCATCGTGGCCGAGCCGGTCGGCTCGCGCAATCCGGCGATCCTCTACGGCGTCGGCAACATCGTCGAGAACGCGGTCGATTTCGCCCGCACCACCGTCGAGGTGAATGCGTGGTGGAACAAGGACACGATCGAGCTCGTGATTTCCGACGATGGTCCAGGCATTCCGCCTGACATCCTGAACCGGATCGGCGAGCCCTATTTGTCGCGGCGGCGCAACCGGGACGAAGGCGGCGGCCTCGGACTCGGCGTGTTCATCGCGCGCACCTTGCTGGAGCGCACCGGCGCCAAGGTCTCGTTTACCAACCGGACCTTTCCGGATCATGGCGCAGTGGTCCAGATCACGTGGCCGAGAGAGCGTTTTGAGACTATCGAGACCTTCGAAGAAACAATAGGATAGGCCGCGACCTTGCGTCGCACAACGGGGCCGATCGACTATTGGCGCACTTGGCACCGCCCGATTGCGCCGCCATATGTAGACGCGCTGGAGAGAGGACGACACCTTGAACGCCATCGCCGAACTGAACGAACAGACCGACCGCTCGCTTCTGATCGTGGAGGACGACAAGCCGTTTCTGGAGCGGCTGTCGCGCGCCATGGAAACGCGCGGCTTTGCGGTGACGTCATGCGACACCGTCTCGGACGGTCTGGCGCAGATCGGCAAGGCGGCGCCGGCATTCGCCGTGGTCGATCTGCGGCTCGGCGACGGCAACGGTCTCGACGTGGTCTCGGCGCTGAAGAAGAAGCGTCCCGACGCCCGCGCCATCGTGCTGACCGGTTATGGCAACATCGCCACTGCCGTCACCGCGGTGAAGATGGGCGCGGTCGATTATCTCTCAAAGCCCGCGGATGCCGACGACGTCGTCGCGGCGCTGCTGTCGACCGGCTCGGACAAGTCCGAATTGCCGGCGAATCCGATGTCGGCCGACCGCGTGCGCTGGGAACACATCCAGCGCATCTACGAGATGTGCAACCGAAACGTCTCGGAAACCGCGCGCCGGCTCAACATGCATCGGCGTACGTTGCAGCGGATCCTGGCCAAGCGCGCGCCGCGCTGATAGTCATGCCTTCCGTGCCCCGGACGCTGCGCAGCACGAAGTGATGCGCTGCTGAGCCGGCGGGGCCCATGCCTCAGCTCGAATCGTCGCCTGCTGGGTCCCGGCTCTGCGCAGCAACGCTGAAGCGTTGCAGCGCGTCCGGGACACGAGACCGGCCTATTCCCAAAACTCCGCATGCCCCTGCGGATCGACCAGCCGGTTGATCCGCAACGCCGCCGCCATGGCGAAACGCACCGTCATCTGCTTGCGCGTGGCCGCAGCGAGCTTGTGCTCGGGCGCCTCGCATTGCAGGTGCGCGCCATAGGCGTCCGCGATGATCAGGCCGGTATCTTGCGGAAAGATCTCGCAAGGCAGGTCCTGCGTGAAGGCGAAGAACAGCCGGTCGCAATGCGCCCGGTATTCGTGCCATTTCTGATCGGCACGCAAATCCTCCACCGACGACTTAATCTCGACGATCCAGATCTCGCCGCGCTCGTTCAGCGCGACGAGATCGGCGCGCCGCCCCGAGGGCAGCGGCAATTCGCTGATGCAGGTGAAGCCGAGCGAGCGCAACAATCGCGCAGTGCCGCGCGCGATCGCCAGCGCCGTCTCGGATTGACGGCGGTCGGGTGGTGGCACGAGGGCAATGCGGGCGGGATTGTCCATGGCGGGAGGATAGCCGATTCCTCCGAACGCGGACACCTTGCTCCATTCTCAAATGTCGTCCCGGCGAAGGCCGGGACCCATAATCACGGAAAGGAGTTTAGCGAAGGCTAATGGTTGCGGCCCGCGGTACGTGCACCGCGCCTCACGGAGAAATCACCCGGTATGGGTCCCGGCCTTCGCCGGGACGACACCTGAGTAAAAGCGGGGAACCTCAGGTCTCCCTCGCACTTATCACGCAGCCGCCACACCTCGGCGGAACCACCGAGGCTGCGCGCGCATGATCGACGATCTCTGGTACAAGAACGCCATCATCTATTGCCTGTCCGTCGGCACCTATATGGACGCCAACGGCGATGGCATCGGCGATTTCAAGGGCTTGCTGCGCCGGCTCGATTATCTGCACGGCCTCGGCATCACCACGATCTGGCTGATGCCGTTCCAGACCTCGCCCGGCCGCGACGACGGCTACGATGTCGCGGATTATTACAGCGTCGATGCCCGCTACGGCACGCTCGGAGATTTCGTCGAGTTCACCCATGGCTGCAAGCAGCGCGGCATTCGCGTCATCATCGATCTCGTCGTCAACCACACCTCCGACCAGCATCCCTGGTTCAAGGCGGCGCGGAGCGACAAGAACTCGCCCTACCGCGACTGGTATGTCTGGTCCGACAAGAAGCCAGCCAACGCCAATCAGGGCATGGTGTTTCCCGGCGTTCAGAAATCGACCTGGACGCGCGACAAGGAAGCCGGCGCCTGGTACTTCCACCGCTTCTACGATTTCCAGCCCGATCTCAACACCTCGAACCCGCGCGTGCAGGCCGAGATTCTGAAGATCATGGGCTTCTGGATCCAACTCGGCGTCTCAGGCTTTCGCATGGATGCCGTGCCTTTCGTCATCTCGACCAAAGGCGCCAAGGTGAAAAAGCCGGCCGAGCAATACGACATGCTGCGGACGTTTCGTGAATTCCTGCAATGGCGGCAGGGCGATGCCATCATTCTCGCCGAGGCCAACGTGCTGCCAAAGACGGACATGGAATATTTCGGCCGGGATGCCGACCGCATGCATATGATGTTCAATTTCCAGGTCAACCAGCATCTGTTCTATGCGCTGGCCTCGTCCGATTCACGCCCGTTGGGGAAAGCGCTGAAGGCGACCAAGCCGCGGCCCGCCTCGGCGCAATGGGGCCTGTTCCTGCGCAATCATGACGAACTCGATTTGGGGCGGCTGACCAAGGCGCAGCGCGAAATCGTGTTCAAACGCTTCGGTCCCGACAAGGACATGCAGCTCTACGACCGCGGCATTCGCCGTCGCCTGGCACCGATGCTGGGTGGCGACCGCCGGCGGCTCGAGCTCGCCTACAGCCTAATGTGCACGCTGCCGGGGACGCCGGTGATCCGCTATGGCGACGAGATCGCAATGGGCGATGATCTTTCGCTGCCGGAACGCAATTGCGCGCGGACGCCGATGCAATGGTCGACCGAGCCGCATGGCGGATTCACCACCAGCGACAAGCCGGCCCTGCCCGTCATCGACGAGGGACCTTATGGTTTCGAGCACCTCAATGTCGCAAAACAACGGCGCGATCCCAACTCCATGCTGAACTGGACCGAGCGCATCGTCCGCATGCGCAAGGAGGTGCCGGAGATCGGCTGGGGCGATTTTACAGTCATTCCGACGCGCGATCCCGCCGTGTTCATCATGCGTTACGACTGGCGCAACAATTCCGTGCTGTTCGTGCACAATTTCGACGAGAAGCCGCGCGAGATCGCGTTCTCGGCGGGGCTGCCGGGCGAGGCCGGCAAGCACCTGATCAATCTGCTCGCGGAAGACCACAGCCATGCCGACAAGCGCGGCCAGCATCGTGTCGTGCTGGAGCCCTACGGCTATCGCTGGTACCGCGTCGGCGGATTGGATTATCTGCTGAAGCGGAGCGATATCGACAAAACGATACGGGGCAACAAGCATCCGGGGTGATGTGGAGATGCTGGAGTTGCGCCGCTTCCACGATCGTCATTGCGAGCGCAGCGAAGCAATCCAGACTGTCACCGCGGGAACATTCTGGATTGCTTCGCTGCGCTCGCAATGACGAGGAAAGTGCGTCGCCCATCTCTGCGCTTCGCTTGTCCAGGACGACGGTCATGGCGGCGTGATGATCACGCCCTCGTTGCCGCGCAAATCCAGCACGCCTTCGAGCCGCTCGCCCTCGCGATCCAGGAATGTCGACAGCAGAATCTCGCTGCCAAACTTGATCGCGCTGGTGGTGACCGGGATCGGCTCAGGGCCGAGATTGAGCACCACGATCACCGCCCTGCCCTCGGCCTCGCGGCGATAGACCAGGAGATCGCCTTGCGCCGCGATCGGATGATAGTCGCCCGCAACCAGCGGCGGACACCCCTGCCGCAACGCGATCAGGCGCTTGTAGAGCGTGAGGATCGAACGTGAATCGGCTTCGAGATCGACGACGTTGTTGTGGATGTGATCCTCCGGCAGCGGCAGCCATGGCCTGACGTCCGAGAAGCCGGCGAAGTTGGAGGAATCCCACTGCATCGGCGTGCGGCAGCCGTCGCGACCGACACCGATGCCGGGTACGTTCTTCTCGAAGGGGTCGCGCACGAACTCGGGGGCGATCGCGAGCTGATGCATGCCGATCTCGTCGCCGTAATAGAGCGTCGGCGTGCCGCGCAGCGTCAGCAGCAGCATGGCGGCGATTCGGGCCTGCTCCGGCCCGACGCGGCTTGCGACGCGCGGGCGATCGTGATTGCCGAGCACCCAGTTCGGCCATGCGCCCTTCGGCAGCGCCTTCTCGTAATCCTCGACAATCTTCTCGATCGATCGCGCGCTCCAGAAGGTCGAGAGCAGCGCGAAATTGAACGGCATCTGCGCGCCGGTGAGATCGTTGCCGTAATAGGCCATGAGGCGGTGCAGCGGCAGATAGATCTCGCCGATCAGGACGCGGGCAGCATAGGCATCCGTGACGCGGCGCATCTCGGCGATGACGTCGTGCACCTCCGGCTGGTCGGTGGAATATTGCGTCAGTATCTTTTCGTTCGGCGGCCGGCTTTCGACATAATGCGGATTGGGCGGGTTGTCGCGGAAATCGGCGTCCTTGATCAGATGCCAGATCACGTCGACGCGAAAGCCGTCGACGCCCTTCTCCAGCCAGAACCGCATCACGTCATAGATCGCCGCGCGGACATCGGGATTGCGCCAGTTGAGGTCCGGCTGCTGGGCGAGGAAGGCGTGATAGTAGTACTGACCGGTCGTCTCGTCGAACTGCCACGCGCTGCCGCCGAACTCGGACAGCCAGTTGTTCGGCACGCCGCCACCCCCGCCCGGGTCGCGCCAGATGTACCAGTCGCGTTTGGGATTGTCGCGCGAGGAGCGGCTTTCGACGAACCAGGGATGCTGGTCCGAGGTGTGGTTCGGCACCAGGTCGAGGATCAGCTTGAGGCCATTGTCGTGCGCGGCGGCAAGAAGCGCATCGAAATCCGCCATCGTGCCGAACAGCGGCTCGATGCCGGTATAGTCGGAGATGTCGTAGCCGAAATCGGCCATTGGCGAGGGGAAGATCGGCGACAACCAGATCGCGTCGACGCCGAGCGACTTCACATACGGCAGCCGCTGCAAAATGCCGGCGAGATCGCCGACACCGTCGCCGTTTGAATCCTGAAAGGAGCGCGGGTAGATCTGATAGAAGATGCCGTCGCGCCACCAATTGCTGCCGCTCTGAGCCATGCGGGAAATCCATCCAAAAACTGCTTCTCGCGCGGGAGAACGCGGAAGGAGCGCCCCGGTTCAAAACAGCAGGCGAATTGGGACAGCTGTGTGACGATGTCCGCGACTGTTCCCGAGCCATGGGGACAAATCTTTTGCTTGGCGACATGGCAAAAATCGGCATTGTGGCGCCATGACCGAGCAAAACGAGACACAGGCCCAAGCCGGCGCGAAAGCGGGCGCGATCATCGTTCCCGTGACGCTGTTTGAGCAGAATTGCACCATCATCTGGGACGAGCCTTCCAAGAAGGCCGTGGTGATCGATCCCGGCGGCGACGTGCCGAAGATCCTGGATGCCATCAAGCAGACCGGCGTCACCGTGGAGAAGATCTGGCTGACTCACGGCCATATCGACCATGTCGGCGGCGCGGACGAACTCCGCGACGCGCTGAAGGTGCCGATCGAGGGCCCGCATCTCGCGGACAAATTCCTGCTCGACAACGTGGTCGAGAGCGGCGCGCGCTTCGGCATGACGGGGGTGCGCAATTTCGAGCCGGACCGCTGGCTCGATGAAGGCGACAGCGTGGCGATCGGCGATCTCCAGTTCGAGATCTATCATTGCCCCGGCCACTCGCCCGGCAGCGTGGTGTTCTTCAACAAGGATCTGCGCTTCGCCCATGTCGGCGACGTCCTGTTCGCCGGCTCGGTCGGACGCACCGATCTGCCCGGCGGCAGTCACGCGACGCTGATCGACTCGATCAAGACCAAGCTGCTGCCGCTCGGCGACGATGTCGGCTTCATCTGCGGCCATGGCGCCGGCTCGAGCATCGGCCAGGAGCGGATGACCAATCCGTTCATCACCGGCGAGATGTAGGCCCTACTCGGCGGCGTCCGCCAGCACTTGGGGCGCACTCAGGTTACGGTCGCCCCAGTCGCGGATCGCCGCCACGACCGGCACGAAGCTCTTGCCTTTGCGGGTGAGGCGATATTCGACCTTCGGCGGCACCTCGCCAAAATCCTTGCGATCGATCAGGCCGCTCGCCGTCAGCGCCTTCAACTCGCGACTCAGCACGCGCGGGGTGATCTCCGCGCTGCCTTCCATGCCGCGCAACAGGCCGGTCCTGATCTCGCCATAGCGGCGCGGACCGTCCTTGAGGTCCCAGACGATGCGCAGCTTGTACTTGCCGCTGATCATCTTCTGAAAGGCCGCGACCGGGCAGCTGCGCGCTGGAACTGTCTTTGTCCTTTCCTTGGCCATGTCGCTTCCTCCATGTGCGAGATGAAGAATAAGAGCGGCGCCGAAAAAGTCCATACTATCAATTTTGTCCATACTTGCGGGATCGCATCCAGCACGCAGATGATGACGCACAATGCCAACAGGGAGCGTCACATGAAGCACTTCATGATCCGGTACGAATTCAAGAACGGCACGACGGAGGCCTGGCACCAGGAGGTCGGCCGCTTCATCAAGGCGATCGACGGCGATCCGGAACTGAAAGGACGGATCGGCTATCGCGTCCTGAAGAACCGCGACAATGGCAGCTATTTCCATCTCGCCAGCGTCAGCGACGATGCCGCGCAAAAGGCGCTGCAATCGCGCGACTTCTTCAAGGCCTATCAGGAGATGACGCGCAAGGTCGCCGGCGGCGAGGTGACGGCGATGCCGATCGAATGGATCGGCGCGACCGCCTGAGTTACTTCATCAATCCCGCGGCCGTGAGCGCGCGCGTGATGATCTGGCCGAGATCGAAGCCGCGGGTCTCCTCGCGCTTCGGCTCGGCCGGCTGTTCGGCGACCGCGGCGCGGATCGAGCGTGCGAGATGCGGCGCGGACGAGCGGGCCGGCGTCGGCTTTGGCTCGACCTTCTTCGCCGCGTCCGGAATCCAGCCGGTGAGGCCGAAGAATTTTGCGATGTGATAGGACGAGGAGATGCCGGCCTCGATCAGGAACGCGCCTTCCACGCCATAGCGCTGGTCGTTGTCGGCCAGGCCGAGCGGCGTGCCGTGGGCCATGTCGGTGATGGCGTAGGACTCGACGAGCGTCTCGCCGTCCTTGTTCCACCAGGCCTGGCGCGGATAGCCGTCGATGTCGGTTTCCGCCATCGGCGCCTCGGGCAGATCGTGCAGGTCGAGCCATTGCTTGACGATCTCGTTGGCATTGCCGGGATTGACTGTGCGATCGGCGCTGCCGTGCCACACCGAGATCCGCGGCCAGGGCCCGCGATGAGTCGAGGCCCGACGCACCAGATCGCCAAGTTCGCGCGCCGGCCGCTCCGGGGAATGAAACATGCCGTCGAGCGCCTCGCGCAGATTGGTCGCGATGCCGTAGGGCAGTCCAGCGATGACCGCGCCGGCCGCGAAGATTTCAGGGTAGGTCGCGAGCATCACCGACGTCATGCCGCCGCCCGCCGACAAGCCAGTGATGAAGATACGCCGGGGATCGACGCGATGCGTTTCGATCATGTGCGCGATCATCTCGCGAATCGAACACGCCTCGCCGCTGTCCCGTGCCGTGTCTTCCGGATTGAACCAGTTGAAGCAGGTGTTGCTGTTGTTGATGCGCTGCTGCTCGGGCATCAGCAGCGCGAAGCCGTAGTGCTCGGCGAGCGTCGACCATCCGGCGCCGAGGTCGTAGCTTGCCGCGGTCTGGCCGCAGCCGTGCAGCACGACGACGAGCGCGCGCGGCTTCTGCAGTTGCGGCGGCACGAACGCGAACAGGCGCAGATTGCCGGGATTGTCGCCGAAGCCCGTGACCTCTTGCAACGGACTGGACGCATCGGCGCTCCGGCCAAACTCGGCGAAGCGCAATCCGTCCAGCTTTGGCAGACGTCTCAAGAGATCGACATTTCTGGTTAACGACACGGCAGCTCCTGGCAGGCGACGTTCAACGTCCACCCAAACCAAATAGTTGCTGCAGCGCAAAATAAAAAGACCGTGTGCTGTCGATGACGCGCTAAATCGCGAGAAAAGCTGCAGAAATCCGCACGTATTCACCGCAATGCCTCAACTTCGTGCAGATGAACGGCGCATCCACGCCGGGAATGCGGCGCAGATCATGATTAACGTTAGGAACCGCGCGAGCGAGACGAGCATTCCTGCGCGCGCCGATTGCACCGCTTCGACGGCAAAGTCAGGGCGAAGCCGGAGCAGGCCGGCCAGAAGGACGTTTTGGTGCCCGGATGTCGCTCACCAGCTCGCGCGATGAATCGATCTGCTTTGTGACGGTTTGATGCATCGGCACGCGAACGCGCGATGACCTGCGAGCACGAATCGCGAGGCCTTACGTCTTCCACGAGAGAGCGCTCCATCGCATGGCTGCATTCCACCGCGCGGGACATCGCGTGATTGCGCTCGCTGCGTTCAGCACGTAGCTTCGCGCCACAAACAAACAAAAAATGTAAGCTGGAGAGAATGCCATGGCGCGCCTGAAGTTCGGAGCCTTCCTTGCCCCGCATCATCCGATCGGGGAGCATCCGATGCTCCAGTTCCGGCGCGACCTCGATCTGGTCGAGCAGCTCGATGCGCTCGGCTATGACGAGTTCTGGTGCGGCGAGCATCATTCCTCCGGCTGGGAGATGATCGCCTCGCCGGAGATGTTCCTGGCTGCGGCCGGCGAGCGCACCAAGCGGATCAAGCTCGGCACCGGCGTGGTGTCGCTGCCCTATCATCATCCCTACAACGTCGCGCAGCGCATGGTGCAGCTCGACCACATGACCGGCGGCCGCGCCATCTTCGGCTCCGGCCCCGGCGCGCTCGCCTCCGACGCGCATACGCTCGGCATCGATCCGATGACGCAGCGCGATCGCCAGGACGAGGCGATCGGCGTGATCCGCCGTCTCTTCGACGGCGAGCGCGTCACCGCGAAGAGCGACTGGTTCACCATGAACGACGCCGCGTTGCAGCTCCTGCCGTTGCAGGAAGAGATGCCGTTCGTGGTGGCCTCGCAGATCTCGCCCTCCGGCATGACGCTCGCCGGCAAATACGGCATCGGCATCATCTCGCTGGGTTCGATGACGACGCAGGGGCTGATGTCGCTGCAGCAGCAATGGCAGTTCGCCGAGGACGCGGCGAAAAAGCACGGCACCAAAGTCGATCGCGCAAACTGGCGCGTGCTGCTGACCTGGCACATCGCCGAGACCCGCGAGCAGGCCCGCCGCGAGGCCGGCGCCGGTCTGATGCGCTGGCACAACGAATATAATGTCGGCACGCTGCAACGGCCGGGCCTGACGGCGTTCGCCTCGCCGGACGAGGCCGTGGACAAGACCGCTTTCGTCGACGGTGCGGCCTCCGTCATCGGCACGCCCGACGACCTCGTCAAGATGATCAAGAACGTGATGCAGGTGTCCGGCGGCGTCGGCGCCGTCATCGGCTTCGTGCACGACTGGGCCAATCCGGAAAACACGCGGCGGAGCTGGGACCTTGTCGCGCGCTACGTCGTGCCCGAGATCAACGGCTACATCGACGGCTTGCGCAAGTCGCAAAAATTCGTGATCGAGAACCGAGCGATCTTCGAACGCGCGGGCCAAGCCGTGATGGCCAAGATCATGGAAAACGAGAAGGCCGCCGAGGCGCTGAAGGTGACCGGCGCCGGCCGCGTCGCGATTCCGGCCGTCAACGCCCCGGATTTGCAGAAGGAAGCGGCGAAGCGGTAGCGCGGAGTCATCGTCACCGGATTGTGCTATGTTGGCCGGGTCCAGCCAACCGGAGCAATCGACATGTCGATGCAGAATGTGGCCGCCCCTGTGCTCGGCTTCACTCCGCCCAAGCGCAACGAGCTGACACATATCCCCGGCGACGAAGGCTGGCCGATCATCCGCAAGACCTTCCAGGTGCTCGCCGACCCCAAGGGGCACATCGAGGCGAACGGCGCCAAATACGGCCTGATCTATCGCACGCACTTCTTCGGCGAGACCAATGTCGTGCTGCTCGGCCCCGAGGCCAACGAGCTCGTGCTGTTCGACCAGCAAAAGCTGTTCTCCTCGACCCATGGCTGGAACAAGGTGCTCGGCCTGCTGTTTCCGCGCGGATTGATGCTGCTGGATTTCGAGGAGCACCGGCTGCACCGCAAAGCGCTATCGGTCGCGTTCAAGTCCGGCCCGATGAAATCGTATCTGAGCGATCTCAACCGCGGCATCGGCGCCCGCGTCGCGCAGTGGAAGGCCAAGCCCGGCGAGATGCAGCTTTATCCGGCGATGAAGCAGCTCACGCTCGATCTCGCCGCCGCGTCCTTTCTCGGCGCCGACATCGGCCCGGAGGTCGACGAGATCAACCGCGCCTTCGTCGACATGGTCGCCGCCGCCGTCGCCCCGATCCGCCGACCGCTGCCCGGCACGCAGATGGCGGCCGGCGTCAGGGGACGCAAGCGCATCGTCACTTATTTCCGCGAGCAGATTCCGCTGCGACGCGGCAATCACGGCGGCGATGACCTGTTCTCGCAGCTCTGCCGTGCAACCCACGAGGACGGCGCGCTGCTCTCGGAACAGGACATCATCGACCACATGAGCTTCCTGATGATGGCGGCGCACGACACGTTGACCTCGTCGCTGACGTCGTTCATCGGCGAGCTCGCGGCAAATCCCGACTGGCAGGACAAGCTTCGCGCGGAGGTCATGGCGCTGGGGCTCGCCCCTAATGCGCCGAGCAGCTTCGACGATCTCGAAAAGATGCCGCTGTCGGAGATGGCGTTCAAGGAAGCGCTGCGGATCAAGCCGCCGGTGCCCTCGATGCCGCGCCGCGCCATGCGCGATTTCACCTTCAAGGGCTTTTCGATTCCGGCCGGCACCGCGATCGGCGTCAATCCGCTCTATAC
Organism: Bradyrhizobium sp. Ken51; assembly: GCF_055807435.1. Taxonomy (NCBI): domain Bacteria; kingdom Pseudomonadati; phylum Pseudomonadota; class Alphaproteobacteria; order Hyphomicrobiales; family Nitrobacteraceae; genus Bradyrhizobium; species Bradyrhizobium sp. Ken51. The sequence continues at coordinate 13,417 of NZ_JBVVPB010000018.1, forward strand.
GCACCACATGAAGGAGATCTGGCCGGAGCCGAATCGATTCGATCCGCTGCGCTTCACCGAGGAGGCCCAGCGCAACCGTCACCGCTTCGCCTGGGTGCCGTTCGGCGGCGGCGCGCATATGTGCCTCGGCCTGCACTTCGCCTACATGCAAGCCAAATGCTTCGCGCGGCACTTCTTGCAGAACATCGAGGTATCGCTGGAGCCCGGCTACAAGCCGGACTGGCAGATGTGGCCGATCCCGAAACCGCGCGATGGATTGCGGGTGCGGGTGAAGGCGGTGTGAGCATCGCTCTCGTAGGGTGGGTTAGCCGAAGGCGTAACCCACCTCTCGGTGTCCGCAGTGACAGAAGTGGTGGGTTACGCTTCGCTAACCCACCTACGGCTTCGTCGCCCGTGGCGCCTACGCCCTCTGATCGAACGCCTTGCGCAGAGCCACGTAGCCCTGCTGCTGCTGGCTCCAGTTGCGGCCGCCGGTCATCGCGCCGTCGATGACGAGGTCATGGCCGTTGATGAAGCTGGACTCGTCGCTGGCCAGGAACACGGCGGCATGGGCGATGTCGTCGGGAAGGCCCGCGCGCGGGATCGGCTGCGCAGTCTTGTAAACCTCGCGCATCACCGCCGGCGTCTTCTCCGCCGCGTCGGTCGAAAGCCCGAGCGCCTTGCCGAAAATGCCGGTCGCGATGGCGCCAGGCGAGATCGAGTTGACGCGGACGTTGGATTCGCCGAGCTCCATCGCCACGCATTTGGTGAGATGAATCACCGCCGCCTTGGCCGCACCATAGACCATCGAGGACGAGAAGCCGGCGAGACGGCCGGCGATGCTGCCATTGTTGATGATGCTGCCAAAGCCCTGCTTCTTCATGTGGGGCGCGGCGTGCTTCATGCCGAGCATGACGCTGCGCAGCAGGGTCGCCATCGCCGCGTCGAAGCGCTCGACCTCGAGGCCTTCGATGCCGCCGGTCTGCGCCGGACCGCCGGCATTGTTGAACAGGCAGTCGATGCGGCCGAATTTGTCCACCGCGAGCGCGATCAGCGCCTGCATCTGCGCTTCGACCGTCACATCCGTCTGGCGGAAGACGCAATTCGGCCCGAGCTGCTTCGCCAGCGCCTCGCCTTCCGGTATGCGCCGGCCCGCGATCACAATTTTGGCACCTTCGGCAACGAAGACTTCAGCAGTCCGCAACCCGATCCCGCTCGTCGCGCCCGTGATCACCGCGACCTTGCCATCCAGCCTGCCCATGGAATGTCCCTGTTTTCGAACCCCTTGACGCCAAATGGCGGACACCAATCGACGACTGCGCCGCGACGGTCGGCGCCGCAGCAGGCATTATTCCTGCCGACTTCCGACAAGGCAAGCTTTGCTTGGGGCCGGCGACATGCGTAACATTCCTGGCGACCGCTCGATTGTCGAACGCATATCGCGACCGGACTGCGCATGGGGAAGCTGATCGACGAATTCCGCAAGGGCTGGCACGGCGCAGCACCGCCGTCGCTCGGCCTGAGCCTTGCGTTTGCGGTCGCCTGCCTGCTGGTTGCGACGCTGGCGCGCTGGGCTCTCGCCCATGTGCGGCCCGACGTCTATTTCACGCCGTATTTCCCGGCCGTGTTCTTTGCGGCCGCGTTCGGCGGCTTCCGCATCGGCATCATCACGGCGCTGGTCGGCGGCGTGCTCGGCGTCGTCGTGAATTTCGGCGATGCCTTTGCCGATAACGCGCGATTCGCCCTGCTGGCGCTGTATTGGACGGTCTGCGCGCTCACCATCTGGGGCGTCGAGCACTATCGCTCGCTCCTCGTCGAGCAGCGCCGGATTTCCAGGCGCCTGATCGAGGAAGAAGACTACCGCAAGCTGCTGGTCGACGAGCTCCAGCACCGGCTGAAGAACAAGCTGTCGACGGTGCATGCTGTGCTGCATCAGGTGCTGCACGATCAGCCGCAAATCTGGGCCCGGATCGATCCGCGGCTGCGGTCGCTTGCCGCGACCGACGATTTGATCTCGCGGATCGACAAGGCCGGCTGCGACATTCGCGACCTCCTGATCTCCGAGCTCGGCCCTTATGGCCATGTCCGCTTCACGCTCAACGGCGAACGGCTGTTCCTGCCGCCGAAGCTTGCGGTCACGCTGTCGCTAATGTTTCACGAGCTCGCCACCAACGCAGGCAAATATGGCGCGTTCTCCGCGCCGCGCGGGTTGTTGCAGGTGTCATGGACCGTCAGCGACGACCGTCTGACCGTGACCTGGGATGAAACCGAGGGCCCGAGCGTCGACAAGGTCTCCGAGCCAGGTTTCGGCACCAAGCTGTTGAAGTCGGCGCTGTCGGCCTTCGACGGCAAGACGGAGGTCTCCTATCTCAGGACCGGACTCCATTGCACCATGCAATGCCGTATCCCCAAGGACGGTTAGACACGGCGCAAACGAAACCCGTTCGCGCGCGTCGTTCGCGGTTTCGCCGAGCGCGTTGACGCCCTGTTAATGACGATGGGCTGCGCGCGTCGCATCGCCGCAAAACACCACCGTAATTCTCCGGACCCCTTAACCAAACTTAAGAGGGAACCGCGCAAGATCGCGGCCATTGCAAAGTCGCGCTGAAACAACAAGATTCATGACTTCTATGAACGACAACAAATATTCCGGCGCGAGTGAAGCCGAACTCGGATTCCTCAAGGAAATCGTTAGAATGCTGCCTGCCGGCTTGACCGTGCAGGACGCGCAGGGCGAACTTCTCCTGGTCAACGATGTCGCGGCCGCCCAGCTCGGCATGGACGGCAGCCGCCCCTCGCGCGATCTCGCATCGCGCCTGGAAGCCTGCCGGCAGGCCCTGAGCTCCGGCCAGGCGGTCGTCGCCGAGGAAGCGCTCCACGACGGAGCCGCACGCCAGGTGCTGCTGACCACTCATCGTCCGATCCGCCTCGACGGACGCGAGCTGCTGATCTCGGCCTCCTCCGACATCACTGAGCAGAAGAATTTCGAGGACCAGCTGTTCCGCTCGGCCTATTTCGACGAGCTGACCGGCCTGCCCTCGCGGCGCGTTATCGAACATCGCGCCACCAGCCTGCTCGCGCAGGGTCGCGTCGGCGAGCGCTTTGCGCTCGCCTTTCTCGACGTCGACAATTTCAAGCACATCAACGACTATTACGGCCACGCGGTGGGAGATGCGCTGCTGGTCGAGCTGTCGAAGCGGCTTGGACGCGGCTTGCGCGATTCGGACATGCTGTCGCGCATCTCCGGCGACGAATTCCTGCTGCTGCTGTCGCCGATCCAGAGCCAGGAGGAAGTCGCCGAATTTATGCAATCGACGCTGGAGCGGCTGACGGCGCCGTTCTTCATCGACAATTCGGAAGTGTTCGCCTCAACCTCCGTCGGCATCAGCCTCTACCCCGATCACGGAAGTAGCTTCGAGACACTGCGTCAGAACGCCGACATCGCGATGTACCGCATCAAGAATGACGGCAAGGGATCGGCGGCCTTCTTCGACTCCAGCATGGAGCGCGAGGCGCTGGCGCGAATGAAGATCGAGCAGTCGCTGCGGCTCGCCATCCTCGAGAAACGCTTCTGCTGCGCCTTCCAGTCCAAGGTCGACATCCGCACGCAGGACGTGAAGGGGATCGAGGCTCTGGTACGGCTGCGCGACGACGAGGGCGTGATCCAGGCGCCGGGCTCGTTCATCAATCTTGCCACCGAACTCGGATTGATCGACGAGCTGACTCATCTCGTGCTCGCCGAGATCGTCAAGTCGATCGACCTGATCAACGAGACGTTCGGTGCGGAAGCGACCATCAGCATCAACGTCGCGGCCAAGCAGGCCGGCAACCCCGAATTCATGCGCAGCTTCGCCCAGGCGCTCGACGACACCGGCTTTCCGCAGCGCTTCATGATCGAGGTGACGGAAGACGCCTTCGTCGCCAAGAATCATTTCCAGGCCGAGATCCTGCCGATGTTCCGCAAGCTCGGCGTCGCCATCTCGATCGACGATTTCGGCACCGGCTATTCCTCGCTCTCGGCGCTGGCCGACATCACCGCGGACGAGATCAAGATCGACCGGTCCTTCATCACCGATATCCATAAGCGCCCACGCAACCAGGGCATCCTGCGCGCGATCGAATCCCTGAGCGAAGCGCTCGGCATGACCGTGATTGCCGAAGGCATCGAATCCTACGAGGAGCTCGCCTACCTCCAGGCTGCGACCAAAATCCGGTACGCGCAGGGCTATTATTTCTCACGGCCGATCTTCCTGGAGGAGCTGAAGCTCGCAACGCCCATCTCCAGCGAAGCACGCGCCGGCGTCACAAACCGCTCGACCCAACAGAACCGGCAGGGCTATTCCCGGGCGAACGGATACAGGCGGTAAGCCCCGGCCTTGATCGTTGATTTCCAAAGCTTGAGCAGCCCGTTCCACGGGTGAGGTCAACAATTGCATCTGCCGATTTCCTCGGCAGAAGCGATCCGGCGCGGCCGGGCGGGACAATGTCACACATGCCCTTCGCGTGGTCCCGCCGGAAGGTGGAATTGCAATGTCTGCACGGTTGTGCAAATCGCTATGGCCAAAGAATTTACCAGGAGGGACCATCGTGCGCCGCTCGCTCATCTTAACAACAACCATCCTCGCCCTCGCCGCGGGCACGTCCGCACAGGCCGACGATCTCAAGGTCGCGCTGATCTATGGCAAGACCGGCCCGCTCGAGGCCTATGCCAAGCAGACCGAGACCGGCCTGCAGATGGGTTTTGAATACGCCACCAAGGGCACCATGACGCTCGACGGGCGCAAGATCGTCGTCATCACCAAGGACGACCAGGGCAAGCCGGATCTATCCAAGGCCGCGCTCGCGGAAGCCTATCAGGACGACAAGGCCGACATCGCGATCGGCACGACCTCGTCGGCCGCGGCGCTCGCGATCCTGCCCGTCGCCGAGGAAAACAAGAAGATCCTGATCGTCGAGCCCGCGGTCGCGGATCAGATTACCGGCGAGAAGTGGAATCGCTACATCTTCCGCACCGCGCGCAACTCGTCGCAGGATGCGATCTCGAACGCGGTCGCGATCGGCAAGCAGGGCGTCACCGTCGCGACGCTGGCGCAGGACTACGCCTTCGGCCGCGACGGCGTAGCCGCCTTCAAAGAGGCGCTCGGCAAGACCGGCGCGACGCTCGCCGCCGAAGAATATGCCCCGACTTCGACCACGGACTTCACGGCGGTCGGCCAGCGCCTGTTCGACGCGCTGAAGGACAAGCCGGGCCGCAAGGTGATCTGGGTGATCTGGGCCGGCGCCGGCAATCCGCTGGCAAAACTCCAGGACATGGATCCGAAGCGCTACGGCATCGAACTGTCCACCGGCGGCAACATCCTGCCGGCGCTCGCCGCCTACAAGGGCCTGCCCGGCATGGAAGGCGCGACCTATTATTTCTACGAGATCCCGAAGAACCCGGTGAATGACTGGTTCGTCGCCGAGCACCAGAAGCGCTTCAATGCACCGCCGGACTTCTTCACCGCGGGCGGTTTCGCCGCCGCGATGTCCGTCGTCGCCGCGGTCACCAAGGCGAAATCGACCGACACCGAGAAGCTGATCAGCGCCATGGAAGGCCTGGAGTTCGACACGCCGAAGGGCAAGATGATGTTCCGCAAGGAAGACCATCAGGCGCTCCAGAGCATGTATCACTTCAAGGTCAAGGTCGATCCGAATGTCGCCTGGGCCGTGCTCGAGCCGGTGCGCGAGCTGAAGATCGAGGACATGAACGTTCCGATCAAGAACAAGCGGTAGGTGCTTCTTCACCTCTCCCGCTTGCGGGAGAGGCCGGGAGAGGGCTCTGTCCTCTTGGGGGCTCTCGATTGCGGAGACACCCTCTCCCCACCCCTCTCCCGCAAGCGGGAGAGGGAGCGCGGCGCGATCGCGGAAATATTCCTCTCTCACCATTTGCTAGACCCATGACGCTGACCCTTGAAACCCGCGACCTCACTATCCGCTTCGGCGGCCATGTCGCGGTCAACAGCGTCACCTGCAGTTTCCGGCCGGGCGAGCTCACCGCCATCGTTGGGCCGAACGGCGCCGGCAAGACCACTTATTTCAACTTGATCTCCGGTCAGCTCCGCGCATCGAGCGGCAGCATCCTGTTCGACAGCACCGACATCACCCAGCATTCCGCGCCGATGCGGACGCGTGCCGGCCTGGGGCGCGCCTTCCAGCTCACCAATCTCTTTCCCAATCTCTCGGTGGAGGAAAACGTCCGCCTCGCCGTGCAGGCCGCCGACGGCACTCACTACGACATGCTGCGGCCATGGATGGTCCGCCGCGATCTGATCGCCCGCGCCGATGCTATTCTGGATCAGGTCGCGCTTGGCGGCCGCCGTGGCGTCGCCGCGACCGCACTGTCGCATGGCGATCAGCGCAAGCTCGAGGTCGCGCTGATGATGGCGCTCGAACCGAAGGTGTTCATGTTCGACGAGCCGACCGCAGGCATGAGCATCGACGAGGTGCCGGTCGTGCTGAACCTGATCGCGCAGCTTAAGCAGGACAAGAGCAGGATCATTCTCCTGGTCGAGCACAAGATGGATGTGGTGCGATCGCTCGCCGACCGCATCATCGTGCTGCATAACGGGCAGCTTGTTGCGGACGGCAGGCCTGCCGAAGTGATCGCGTCACCGATCGTGCAGGAGGCCTATCTCGGTGTCGCGCCCAAGAATGTTGCAGGGAGCGCCGCGTGACCGATCTATTGAGGCTCTCCGGGGTGCACACCCATATCGGCCGCTATCACATCCTCCAGGGTATCGATCTCGCTGTCGCGCAGGGGCAGACCACGATGCTGCTCGGCCGCAATGGCGCCGGCAAGACCACGACACTGCGCACCATCATGGGCCTCTGGAAGGCCTCTTCCGGCGAGATCAGTCTCGCCGGCGAGCGCATCGAGAGCCGTGCGACGCCCGACATCGCGCGGCTCGGCGTCGGCTACGTGCCGGAGAGCATGGCGGTGTTCTCCGACCTCACGGTGAAGGAAAATCTCGTGCTGGCGGCGCGCGACGGACCGCTCGACGACGCCCAGCTCGACTGGATTTTCGGCTTCTTCCCCGCGCTGCGCCGGTTCTGGCTGTCCCGCGCGGGAAGTCTCTCGGGCGGACAGAAGCAGATGTTGTCGATTGCCCGTGCCATCGTCGAACCGCGCAAGCTCCTGCTGATCGACGAGCCGACCAAGGGCCTGGCTCCGGCAATCGTGATGGCGTTGATCGAGTGCCTGAAGGAGATCAAGCGCAAGGGCGCCACCATCCTGATGGTCGAGCAGAATTTCTTTGCCGCCCGCGAGCTCGGCGACGACGTGCTGGTGATGGACAACGGCACCATCGTTCATCGCGGCGAGATGGCGGCCTTGGCCTCCGACGTGCCGCTGCAGGAGCGACTGCTCGGTCTGAGCCTGGAGACGCATCAATGACCGAGCTCGCCGCAACCGATCCGCTGCCGAAGCCGAAGCGCGACATCGCGCCGATCCTGCTGCCGATCGCCGTCGCCCTCGTGATGATCCCGCTGATCGGCTCACCCAGCACTTGGCTGACGCTGACGGCCGCGAGCCTCGCGATGGGCATGATGATCTTCATCATGGCCTCGGGGCTCACGCTCGTGTTCGGCCTGATGGACGTGCTCAATTTCGGCCATGGCGCCTTCATCGCGGTCGGGGCCTATGTCGCGACCCTGGTGCTGGCGCCGTTCGCGGCCTCCCTCCAGGCTGATTCGCTGTGGATCAACCTCGCGGTGCTGGCGCCGGCGGCCTTGCTGTCGATGGCAGTGTCCGGCGCGCTCGGCCTGATCGTCGAGCGGGTGCTGATCCTGCCCGTCTACGGCCAGCATCTGAAACAGATCCTGATGACGACGGGCGGCCTGATCGTCGCCGAGCAGACGCTCTATGCGGTGTGGGGGCCACAGATCATCCCGACACCGCTGCCGACGTCGCTGCGCGGCTCCTTCATCCTCGGCGACGTCGCGATCGCGAAATACCGCGTGCTGGCGACGCTGATCGGCCTCGCCGTCTTCATCGCGATCCAGCTCGTGCTCAACCGGACCAAGCTTGGCCTTCTGATCCGTGCCGGCGTCGAGAACCGCGAGATGGTCGAGGCGCTCGGCTATCGCATCCGCCGTCTGTTCCTCGGCGTGTTCATGACGGGATCGGCGCTGGCCGGCCTCGGCGGCGTGATGTGGGCGCTGTATCGCGAGCAGGTCCACGCCTCCATGAGCGACGACCTCACCGTCCTGATCTTCATCGTCGTCATCATCGGCGGCCTCGGCTCGATCGGCGGCTGCTTCATCGGCGCGATCCTGGTGGCGATGATTGCCAATTACGGCGGCTTCCTGGTGCCGAAGCTCGCCCTCGTCTCCAATATCCTGCTGATGGTCGCCATTCTGATGTGGCGGCCGCGCGGCCTCTATGCGGTGACCAGCCGATGATGATCCTGTCAGGCGATCCGCCGCGCAGCCGCGTGCTCGCGCTCGTTCTCGTCGTCATCATCCTGGCGCTGGTGGCGACGCCGTTCCTGTTTCCCGGGGCGAAGGCACTGAACGTTGCGGCCAAGATTTGCGTCTTCGCCGCGCTCGTCGCCTCCTACGATTTGCTGCTCGGCTATACCGGCTCGGTGTCGTTCGCACACACCATGTTCTACGGGATCGGCAGCTACGCGATCGCGATCGCGCTGTACGGGATGGGCCCGAATTGGGGCGCGGTTGCAACCGGCATCGTGGTCGGCCTGCCGCTTGCCGCGCTGCTTGCGCTTGCGATCGGACTGTTCTCGCTGCGGGTGGCCGCGATCTTCTTTGCCATGATCACGCTCGCGGTCGCATCCGCCTTCCAGGTGCTGGCCTCGCAGCTGTCCTGGCTGACCGGCGGCGAAGACGGACGCAGCTTTCAGCTGCCCGAGCTGCTCAGGCCCGGCACGGTGCTGATCTCGAAGAACGTGCTCGGATTCGAGGTCAACGGCCGCATCCTGACCTATTATCTGGTGTTCGCCGTCTCGACCCTGATGATCCTCGCTTTGCTGCGGGTGGTGAACTCGCCGTTCGGGCGCGTGCTGCAGGCGATCCGCGAAAACCGCTTCCGCGCCGAGGCGCTCGGCTTCCGCACCGTCTTCCACCTGACCTACGCCAACTGCATCGCCGCACTGGCCGCCGCCGGCGCCGGCATTCTCAATGCATTGTGGCTGCGCTATGCCGGCCCCGATACCTCGCTCAGCTTCTCGATCATGCTGGACATTCTGCTGATGGTCGTGATCGGCGGCATGGGCACGATCTACGGCGCAATCATCGGGGCAAGCATCTTCATCCTCGCCCAGAACTATCTGCAGTCGCTGATGGGCGTCGCCTCCAAGGCGGCGTCGGAAGCCGGCCTGCCGCTGCTGCCGGGACTGTTGCATCCCGACCGCTGGCTGCTGTGGCTCGGGCTGCTCTTCATCGCCAGCGTCTACTTCTTTCCGACCGGCGTGGTCGGACGGCTGCGCAGTCTCGGCGGCGACAAGAGTGCGGGCAGCTCGCATTAACGCGCGATTCATGATGCAGCGCAGCGGCTCGCTGAACACGATTGCGATCACGCAACGAGATTAACGCTCAGGTAACTGGCTTTCCTAAGCTTTACGCCATTTGTGTGGTGTATCCCTGTCCCTCCAGGGAGGGGGAATGCGCCAGGTCTTTGCAGGGATTGCAGCCGGAATGTTCCTAGCCGCGAAGCACGGCTGGGAGGCGGCCATTCGGCGCGGACCGGTGCTGTGGCTCACCCTGTGCGGCGTGTTGCTGGTCGCCGGGATCTTCGCCGTGACCGCCATGGCCGTCGGCGAATTTCGCGAACGTACCCTGGTCAACCGCGAGCGCGAGCTGGAAAATACGGTGCAGCTGATCGCGCGGCACTTCGATCAGCAATTCGAAGACTCCGACGTCGTCGCTGCCGATGTGATCGGGCAGATGAATCTGCCGGAGATCAGTTCGGCCGCGATGTTCCGCGAGCGCATGTCCGGACCCGCGACGAACCAGATGCTGCGCAGCAAGATCGGCCCGGTGTCTTACCTCGGCGACATCGCGATCTACGATGCCGACGGCGAACTGATCAACTGGTCGCGGGCCCAGCCGCTGCCCAAGATCAACATCTCCTCGCGCGCCTACTTTCAGACCTTCAAATCGAATCCGATGGCCGAACCGGTGGCGCTGGAATCGGTCCGCAGCTTCATCATCGGAAAATGGACCACGATTGTCGCGCGTCGGCTGAGCGGCGCGGACGGCAGCTTCTTCGGCACGATGGTCCGCCGGATCGATCCGGACAGCTACCAGAACTATTTCGCGTCCGTTGCGCTTGCAGAGGGCACGGCGATCTCGCTGTTCGACCGCAATGGCAAGATGCTGTCGCGCTACCCGCATGTCGAAGAGCTGATCGGCAGGGACTTCAAGGACGCGCCGCTGATGCGCAAGATGCTTGCCGAAGGTGGCCGGCACACCCTGCGCGTCAAGGGCCCGATCGACGGCGACGAGCGCCTCGGCTCCGGGGCCTCGCTGTCGCATTTCCCGCTGGTCATCGTCGCGACCAACACCACGAGAGCCGCGCTGGCCGACTGGCGGCAGCAGACCGGCTTCATGGTCACCACCGCCGCGCTTTCGGCCACGGTGATTGCGCTGATCCTGTTTCTGATCGTTCGCCAGATCAACCGGCAGAATCGCGAGGCGCAGCAACGGCTGGAGGCGGAGCGCGGGCGGCTCGACACCGCCTTGAACAACATGTCGCAAGGGTTGATCCTGTACGATGCCGCCGGATTCATCGTCACCTGCAACCGCCGCTACGCCGACATGTTCGGCCTCTCTCACGATGTCATCAAGCCCGGCTGTCACATCCGCGAGGCGATGTATCATCGCAGGGAGCGCGGCGCGTTCGACGGCGATGTCGAGGCATTTTGCGCCGACGTCATGAGGATCGTCGCCGAGGGCACGGTCTCCACGAGAACCCATCAATTGCCGAGTGGCCGCGCTTTCCAGGTCATCAACACCCCGCTCGCGCAGGGCGGATGGGTGGCCACGATCGAAGACATCACCGAGCGCCGCAAGCTGGAGCAGGAACGCGACCGCAATTACATGTTCCTGCGCGAGATTATCGACCACATCCCGTCGCAGATCACGGTGAAGGATGCTCACACGCGGCGATATCTGTTGGTCAACCGGACCGCCGAAGAGCAATTCGGCCAATCAGGCGAAAACATCGTTGGCAAGACCCCCTTCGACATATACCCGGATGCCTCCGCCAAAATCGTCACCGACGACGATAGCAAGGCGCTGAAGGCGGGAGGGGGCTTGTTCAAGGACGAGCATGCCTGGCAGAGCCAGGCCAAGGGGCTGCGCTACATCACCTCGACCCGGATCGGAATCCGCGACGAATCCGGCGAGCCGCGCTACCTCATCAATGTGGTCGAGGATGTCACCGAACGGCGGCGCGCTGACGAGAAGATTGCGCATATGGCGCATTACGATGCGCTCACCGACCTGCCGAACCGGGCGCTGTTCCGCGAGCAGATCGAGCGTGAACTGGAGAAGGTCGGCGGCGGCAGTCAGTTCGCGCTGCTCTATGTCGACGTCGACGAGTTCAAGGGCATCAACGATTCGCTCGGTCATCACGTCGGCGACGAGCTGTTGAAGGGCATTGCGGCGCGCATCCGCGGCTGCCTTGGACAGGGCGACTTGATCGCGCGGCTCGGCGGCGACGAATTCGCGGTGATCCAGACCGGGATCAGTTCATCCGCCGACGTGGTATCATTCGTGACGCGGATCTTCGAGGCGATCCGCCGGCCCTATCACTGCTTCGGCCATCAGCTCTCCACCGATGCCAGCATCGGCATCGCGATGGCGCCGCAGGACGGCACCGATCTCGACCAGCTCATCAAGAATGCCGATCTCGCGATGTACGGCGCCAAGGCGGAAGGACGCCGCACTCACCGCTTCTTCGAACCGGAGATGGATGCGAGCGCCAAGGCGCGCCTGAGCCTGGAGCAGGATCTGCGCCAGGCGCTGGTGAACGGCGGTTTCGAGATCCACTATCAGCCGCTGGTCGACCTGCGCACCAACGATGTCACGGGCTGCGAGGCGCTGCTGCGCTGGCGGCATCCCGAGCGCGGTATGGTGTCGCCGGCAGAGTTCATCCCGATTGCCGAGGACACCGGCTTGATCAACGAGCTCGGCGACTGGGTGCTGCGCATGGCCTGCAACGAGGCCGCGACCTGGCCGGCGCATGTGCGCGTCGCGGTCAACGTCTCGCCGGTGCAGCTCAAATGCGAGACGCTGGCGCTGCGGATCGCCGGCGCGCTCGCGGATTCCGGACTTGCTCCGTGCCGGCTCGAACTCGAGATCACCGAGGCCGTGCTGATCCGCGACGACGAGGCGGCGCTCTCGATCCTGCACCAGCTCCGCGCGATCGGCGTGCGCATCGCGCTCGACGATTTCGGCACCGGTTACTCCTCGCTCAGCTATCTCAAGCGCTTTCCGTTCGACAAGATCAAGATCGACCGCTGCTTCGTCGCCGATATCGCCGAGGCGAGCGGCGCGCCCGTGATCGTGCAGGCGGTGGTGAACATCGCCGCCGCCAGCAACATGACCACGGTCGCGGAAGGCGTCGAGACCGAGGCGCAGCGCGAGATGCTGCGCGCGCTCGGCTGCACGGAGATGCAGGGTTATCTTTTCAGCAGACCGAAGCCGGCCAGCGAAGTGCGAAAGCTGTTCGGCCCAAACCATGCCTTGCCGGTGGCGGCGGTGGCCTGAGATGGGGAAGCCGGGGAAAACGTCAGCCAGACGGTCGACGTTGCGGATTCCTATGCCGTGCGGCTGACCGGCGTCGCCGCCTCCGAGGTGATCGGCACAATAAGCACTGGCAGGCCTTCTACGAGGCCAGGCGCCCTTGCCTCGCCGACCTCGGGCGGGACGGCGTGCCGGTTCCTGGCCGCGTCGCCCGCAAATCAGCCGAGCCGGAAACGGCGGAAGCGGTTGCCCGCCCCTCGCCAATCGGCTAAATGAACCTCGACTAGCACCCGTAGCTCAGCTGGATAGAGCGTTGCCCTCCGAAGGCAAAGGTCACACGTTCGAATCGTGTCGGGTGCGCCAGTGAAATCAGTTACTTACCCCGTTTCTCTGTTTTCGACTGCTAGCCGAGGTAAGCACTGGGTAAGCAGGCGCGCAATCATCTGACTGACATCGCGTCATCCAGCCCGGGTCGTTGCCTTCAATACGTCGTTGGCCGGACGATGTTCGCTTGTCTGACCATCGAGCCGCCCTTGGTGTGCGCCGGATACAGCAACCGAGGGGCCGACGTCAGGCCGGATTTGAGCAGCGGTAAGCCGCCTCAATTTGCGAGATCGAGCGCTCGTTAACCAGCCAGCGTGACACGAACAGGCCGCGGGTTTCCGCCTCCTGTGCACCGCCGTTCACTAACCTGGGTTAATCAATTTCAGAATTTTTTGGGGGGGGGTAATCTACTTAAATGGCGCCCAGCTCAGGCGGCGGCATGGTCGCTACATGTCTGATTCTGTATCTGCGCGCATCGAGCGAGTCTTCTGCGAATCTCGGGCTATTCGCGAGCAGCGGCGTGCATTGTGCGAGGAAAGCGAACGGGCAATTCTCGCACTAAGACGTTCGATCTTTGAGAGTGCTTCCGTTCGCGCAGAGATCAGGGCGCAGCGTGAGAACCGGAAAGAATAAGCCCGGGCTCTTGCGTTACCTGAACGGCTTCTAAGCGGCGGCGCTCGTTCGCTTGCGCCGCATCGAGGATCCGCTGCGCTTGCCGAGCCAACTTTTGGTAGTTTTCGGCAACCTTCCGAAGAGAGTCTCTGGTTTGCTGGTACTCGCAGTGGTCGGCCTTGGTGCGAAACTCCTCTGCACGCATAAGCCAGTACTTCGGCGAGTGCATTCGCTCCACGCCCATGGCCAATCCCCTTCAATTGGACCGTTCACTGATTAATGGACGTTGAGGCTATTTGGTTCCCTGCGTGCACCTGAGCGGGCACAGCCCGGCCGGGAGAGGCGGCCGCGTCGCGTTGGAGGATCGCGACTTCAACAAGTCGCTGATCCCTCGGCGCAGGGCTGCGGAGCAGCGCCAGCGATGCGGCGATCTGTTCCCGAGATCGGCGGAGCATTTCGACCGTCATCTGGTGGCTGCCGAATTGAGGCGGCGCGGCCGGATACGTCTCAAGTTGCTTGTTTGCGAGCATGGCAGGGTCCGCCTTTGCCATCTTAACCTAGGTTAAGGATCGCGTGGACACTGACCAAAAGTGAACTTAAGTCACCGCCGAATAGAATTTTGATAAACAGCCGGCAGCGGCGGATTGCGGGACGGCCCCCAAGAAGGACCCAGGCGCCCCCCTAGCGTGCCACTTGCCTCGGAATTGACTATCTATTCTCGTGGAACGAGCGCCTAGTGGATCCATCACCGGCCCATCACGGCCTCTATCGGTGACTGAGAGCCCCGTGCTCCCGCCATGATATGCGGAGCCATTTATGCCCATGCTCACCCCATCCCTGACAGAACGCCTCACCCAAATGGCGAGCGCCGCTCGCAGCCGGGCAGAGGCAACACCTCCGGGCCCCAAGCGGGAAGCTTTGCTAAAAGCCGCGCGCCTGAGTGAGAACGCCCTGCACATTCAGCAATGGCTGAGCTCCACGGGCTTGCGCAAGCCAACGTAACGATGGCGGCGCAAAGGCCCGCGGGTGAACCGGGGGGCCAATGCACGCAGAGGTGCACTGAAACTTCGCGCGCTTCTGTTCGTAGTATCAGTATCCGGGATTTTGTTGATCCCTCTCGGGGCTGGACTAAACCCATCGCCGCCGGGACAAGGTATTGTTTGCCCGGCGGCGCATTTGTGGGCCTAGAACCGATGTAGCCGCTGACCTAGCTCAGCAAGCCCCATGCTCAGCCGGAAGCAACGGCGAGCCCATCTAAGCCGCTGGAGTGCCCACAGGCTCGGATCAGTCGCATGTGGGCTCCCCATGCCAAGCGGCTCGGTAGTTACGCTCCAGCTTGTCCAGCATCTCGGACAGGTGAAACACGGCAAAGCACAGCTCTGGCCGTGTGCCGTCGTCTGCTTCTGAGATCATTTGCGCCGTGATCCTGCCCATCATCACGCAATGGCCGATCGGCGTCTCCAGGTCGCGGAAGGCCTTTCCGTGGAGCGCCGCTGTTTCTTCCTGGGTGATCGGCCGGGTGGGCAGCAGTTCAACGATGTTGCTCATGCCATTACCGCCAGAGTGAAAGCGCGGATCTCGCGTTCGAGCTCCTCGATCGGCTCCCGCTTGCAGAGCAGTTCACCATTGGTTGTGATGACCCTGCTCCTGACCAGAAGGCCGGGGAGCGTCTGCGCCTTGATGCGAAGGATCTTGCGCCCAATCTTCCTAGTGCGCCTGCATGCTTCGCACCAAGCTTCCCAAGCCTTACGGTAGCCCGTCTCGTCGCCCGCCGTTTCCCAGGCTTCGTTCCACTTGCGAAATTCTTCTTGGTTAGAGGTACGCCTGCGCTCTGTTTCGTCTGACCGATCGAGCCCCAATATCTCGCATCGGCGCATCTCGGTTGCCTCGAAGAGCCGATGGCTCCTACGGCGAAGCGGGATCTCTTTCCGAAGGAGCTGCTCGTACTCCCTCCCAAGCTCAATGAGGGCGGCGTCGGGGTCTGAAGATGTTAAAGCGACCTCCCTCACATTAGGCGCGGGAAGCTCCTCAGAGTGGGCGGGAATGGCGGCTCCGGCGAGCGTTGCAGCGCCAACGAAAACGTTCATGAGAGACCTCCTGCTGAACTGTGCCCCGGGTCCAGGAATGCTTGAGCCAGCGGATGGTTCTGGCCGTGCTGATCCGGGCTGGCATGCGCCGCGCCGGCTTTCCTGGTTGGGGGAAGATGATGAAAATAGTCCGGCGCCCGTGGCGCCCTTAGCTGCCGCGCTGCTCATGTTGCCTCTCTTGATAGACGTGAATGGTTCTTCAGACAGCCGCGGAGCAGAGTCCGCCCCGTGCTCCACTGCTGTCGGGGTTGGAAAGACAGCCGGTTGCTTCACCTCCTTCGGCTTGCCGACCAGACGGGTGGGCTTCTCAGAAGGCCGAGCGGCGCACGCCATCGCGGGCGGTGCCGTAGGGGGTGATGGTGGACATTGCGACGGGCAGCCCGTGGCGCTGCCGCCAAGCGCACTTCATCTCGGGAATCGTATCGGCGATCATGCGGACGGCGCTGCGAAGGGAACGAGGGCTAATCTCGCCCCAGGTCAGCATCGCCTCCCGATAGGCGAGCCCCTTCAGGACCCATATCTTCACTTCGCCGGTTTCCTCATCGATCAAGTTGCGGATGGTGAGGGTGGCCGCGGGCGCAGCTCCGCCGTTCACCGGGAAGGTGTTGTTTCTCATCTGGGTTGCCTTTGGGCTTCTGTCTTGATACAAAATGGATCATAGTCATGATCCAAAAAGTGTCAAGCGAGATTTGCAATGATTTCCATCGAACAGATAAGAGCGGCTCGCGGTCTGCTCGGCTGGTCTCAGACGCAACTGGCAGAAGCGGCGGAGCGTTCTCTACCCACAATCAAGCGCCTGGAACGTGAGGCGGAGGATGGCCCAGCTGTCTCCGACGATGTCCGGGAAGCGGTTCGGAGAGCGCTAGAGAAAGCCGGGATCGAGTTCATCCCCGAGAATGGCGGAGGCGCCGGTGTCAGGATGAAGAAGCGAAAGCGCTGATTTTTTATTCGGAAGTACCCCACCCCTTTTGGGGCCCCCACCTTCCTACTTGCGAGCCCTAAAAGGGCATTTCCGCGGTGTGCAGTCAGACGGAAATCCGGGCGAACTTACGCATCCCATAAAAGGGCGAATTAATTTGCACCGAAAATGCTCGATTCTCCTGTTTTCATAGGTCGAAAAATGACCTGGAAAATCCAAATAAATCGATTTATCGGCTCGGCGGCTGTCTTTTTCACTCTCCTCGCCACGGCGGCTCGCGCAGACAACATTGTCGGGCAGGCCAGCGTGATCGACGGCGATACGATCGAGATCCACGGCACCCGCGTCCGACTTTGGGGGATCGACGCGCCCGAGAGCACTCAGCTCTGCCGAAACGACGATAGCAACCTGTACCAGTGCGGAGGGACCGCAGCGGCGGCACTCGCCGGACTGCTTTGGGCCATCAAGCGCCCGGTTACCTGCGCTCCGGTTGCCCAAGACCAGTATGGCCGCACGGTAGCTACATGCTCACTCGGAACACCCGGCCCCGACATCGGACACTGGCTCGTCGCCAATGGGCACGCACTCGATTGGCCGAAGTACTCTAAGGGCAAGTACGAGGACGCTCAGCGGAGCGCCGAGAAGGCCGGCCGCGGGATCTGGGCCGGAAGCTTTGTCGAGCCTTGGCAGTACCGCGCTTGCGTCAAGGCTGGCGGCAGGCCGGCCACCTGTTCTGATGATGCGGCCGACCATCGGTGAACGCTAGATTTTGAGGATCTGCCGCACACGCGCCTGTTCTTCCGACCTCACCAATATCGGCAAGCGGGTTACTCCCTTCGCCCTTGCTACAGCTAGTCTGTGGTTGCCGCCGGCAACGGACAATTGCCCGTCCCTGGTGGGAACAAGCAGGGGCGGAGTCATTGGATTGCCTTCTGACCAATGCACTATAGCCCGGGCCGTTTTGTTGGGGTCTCCGACACTCCAGACTTGGGCAGCGGTTCGATGCCACCAAGGAGTAAGAGCTGCATCTATATTCGCCAGCGGGACATCGGGGATGACCGCACATTCATTCTCCTCAACGCTATCGGGATCCGCCCCGTCGAAAACGCGGTAGAAGTGCGCTGGAGAGAGATCCCACCATAGGTCAAATGTGGGCCAAGCTTCGGGTGGGCGCCCCTTAATCCGGTCTGCGGCGCTTCTGATTCTAGCCCTCTCTTGAGAGCGAGATTTTGCTTCTTCGTATGTGCAGTTCGTGTTCAGGATTTCTAGCATCTCTTCGGAGGTGAGGGGACGGCCAACTGTTGCATCAAGGAAAGCTTGCCGGTCTCTAACTTTTTTTGCCATGAGCGGGCTTCTACTTATCGCTAGGGTCTTCGAACTTAGGTCTTCCAATCTTCGCCGTGAGCTCGGCAACTCGCTTGTCATCTCTCGCCTTGATCGCCTTCCGAAGTTCCTTCAGATCGTCTACATCGAAGCCGGCGCCTCGGCGAGTCTTCCTAGGGGCAGAGGCCGTGGACGCCGGCCCCAGTCGCTCGCCAAACCTGCGTTTGGGTTTCTCTACAGTCCGACTGAGGCCAAGATTGTCCCAATTACCGGCCGGCTTCTTTGTCTGGCTCGGTCGCGGTTTGGGTGGCGGAAGAGGGCGCTTCAACTCCTCAAGCGTCTTAATTCCCTGCTCGATTACTCTTTCGGAATGCATCCCGCCGAAGGCCGGCTCCTCCCCGAGAACCTTGTGTGCCGCCAGGCGGAGCGCTCCTTTCACGATCACGTCCATCCCGTGATCACGAAGCCAGCGACGCTCCCGCCAATCATCGTCAGCCGAATAGTCCATTTCGGCTTCTGGCAGGCGTAGCGCTTGCTGCAATTCTGCGGCCGACATCCGCCGATCTGACTGCTTCTCGAACTTGTTGATCGCTTCCACGACGAGAGCAAGCCGACGGATGAGAAAGGCCGCCTCTGAATCATTGCCCGCCATCGTACGAAGCAGGGCAGCGGCGAATTGGGACAACGCACTCTGCACTTCGCTCTTCGTCCACTCAATCTGTCGATCGGCACGAGCGTGTGGGTTATCGCTAACGACCCTCAATTTGGGAGGCTTCTCGTCCCCGTTGTCATCGTGGTCGTCTGACACCGACGCTCCTCCTTACTCCTTGATTTACTTTACTAAAGCGATTTTACCCCGGTGCTTCTTGGCACAATCCATCTGGGAAGTGGCACTGCAGCCGGAACGGCTGCAGGCATTAGCTTCGCGTGCTCGGACAGGCGGAAAGCATCCAGAACCTCTTGCACTCATCTGTGAGTTGCGATTGTTTGTAACCTTTCTTGATGATCACCAGAAGAGACCGATGACCGAGATTCGCCCATATTACGCTGCACCGCCCCCTCCACTCACGGCCGGCGCCAGGTTTATCAGGGGATTTAAGCGGGTCGGAGCGGTGGTCGCTGGCTTGGTTTTGCTCATCGGCCTTTTCTTCTCGTATATGGTCGCCCGCGAGGCACAAGATCGCACCGAAAGACGCTTCAGTCAGGCAACCTGCATTGCTTCACTGGTGGGCAACAACCGCCCACTAGAGCGCAAGAGCTACGACCGTAATCAATACGACTACAGCGCGTCAGGTTGCCCAGGGTACTCTTTTGATTACGAGCCGATTAGCGCCGCCTTGGACGCCGCATCCGGCCGCGCCCCTGCGCCTCTGGAATATGCAATCGAGCCGTTTTCGATTGGAGCCGCGGTTTCGATTAGTCTTGCTGCGACAGCATTCCTTGGCTTCTGGATGCTCGGTTGGCTTTGCGCGGGCTTCACTCGCGACTGAGAGGTGAAAGTGACCGACGTGATTTGGCACGCGCTGATCGGCGACGAGGAGCACGGGCCGATGAGCCAAGCACAGGTGCTGGCTTATCTGCGCGGAGGAACCCTTACCGGGAATGATCTTGTCTGGCGTCCTGGCTTCGAAGCATGGCTTCCCCTTCGAGAAATCCAAGAGTTTTGGCGCCCTCCGGCGCGCAACCAGCCACCTAGATATGATGCGATCCATCAACCCAACTCAAGCAAAGCCCACGTTCTCGCTCCGCCCCTTATTCCTGTTGAAGTCGAAGAGTCGGGAAATCAGCAGGACGAGAAGTGGACCTTGTGGGGGGCAGCGAGCGCGGGCCTAGTGCTCTCGGCCGCCACGCTCGCAATCAGCGCACTCTCGAAGGACGGCTATAGTCTGGCTAGTTATGCTCACACTCCAACCGTCGAGAGCATGGCGTACCTATTCGGACAGCTATCGTTTGCTCCCCTCTTGTTCGTGGTGATTGCGGCAATCCGGAATGGAGTGAAAGGATCTAAGCTGCGCGCGTCCAGCGCAAGCGCAGTTAAACGCGCCCTAGTCTTCTTGGCCATTGCGATCTCAGTCGTGGCATCACTGAAACTCTACGGGGAATATTACTTTTCTAGCCAGGAAATCATTCGTGGCGAAGCTCGCGCCGACATCGTAAAGTCCTTCATGTCTGGCTGCGTTCGCTCTCAGCAAAATATGGCCGCTAATGCCGGCGCAACAGAGGCGCAGATCACCGGCTATTGCAATTGTCTCGCGCCGGCTCTCGGCTCTCTTACCTATAAGCAGATCGGGATGAGCAACGCCATGGACTACATAAAGCGAGCGATCGAGCCGGTGGTCCCATCTTGCCAGATGAGGCGCTAAGTCAGGACAAAGCCTCAGCCTCCGAAGATCCTGCCGTCCTGCGCATCTCCCTCAATAACGCGGCGACTCGTCGCCTTTCAGCTATGAACCGAGCCGAATAGCGTCCATGCTTGAATGCATTCTGGTTGCCCTTCGGGGCGCCCGGCGACAGGCCTCCGTGCATTCTGCAGCGACCATTAGGCATTGCCGGCGATTGGCAGGGCTTCCCGCTTCTGCTCTTCGTCTTCGCACCGCAGCGGGCCGCGTTCTGCATATCCAATAGCATGAGGTTGAGCCTCCAAATTTTTCGTAGACCCCCCCGGGGTCACCTGGCCGACGATAGCTTGGCCGCCCTGGTAGACGTGCACATGCTCAACCGTGACCTTCTGCTGGCCCCGGTTGCGGTGCTTTGCCAACGCTTCCACTTGCGCAGCATTGGCCCGCGTGAGCTTGGCTGCCTGGGTAAGGTTCATCTGCCGCCCCTCTAGCGATTGATCCGGCAACATCGCCCGGCGGTAGCATTCCATTGCTGCGGCATGAGAGGCGAAGAGCTGGGCGGCCATCATTCCTTCAATTACGTCCTGAGGGTTTACTCCGGTCAAAAACGCCAGATGAGAGAAATACTGCTTTTTTCTTTCTTCGACGTCCCTTGGATACTTCGCAGCGTTCAGGACTTGATTGCAGAGAGCTTGATTCCAATCGTCGTGGATCGATCCGCCCAAGTGCTTCAACAGCGGTTCGCTGTTGTCCAGCTCGCCCGGGAGCGGGCAATAAGCGACGTCCCCCCGCGGCTCGCTCGGGATAGCAGCGTTTGTCCGGTCTGGGTCAGGTCGGTCTTGAGCGGTTGCGAGGCCAGTTATCCGCTGGGATCTTGCCCGCTTCATCAGATGATCCTCAGGAGCTTGTTCAGGATGATGGTGGGCTGCGCAATGGCGAACGCGGTGCTCGTGCCGCCCTGTGCAGTTCCAGTGAAAGATCCAGAGGCTGACAGCGTCGCCCCATAAGCTCCAAGGTTGTTCGGATCACTCGGCGACTGCGCAACAAATATGGCCGATGCGCCCGCTTGATAACTAACTCCGGACCTTGCCAAGAGCGCCGTTCCAGAAACTGAAACACTTCCCGCGGGGGTGTAAGCCGGGAGGTTCGCAGTGATGAGTGCTTTGGTCTCCGTGCCGCCGCTGCCGCCCAGAGTCGTTGCGCCGCCCGTCGTGATGCTGGTGCTGCTCAGCCGCGAAGCCGCAGAACCTCCCATATCGTCTTTGCCCGCGACAACGCGCCCGCGGAGGTCGGGAATATTGAAGGTCGTGGAACCGTCGCCAGTACCGAATGTCGTGCTCACCAACCCGAAATAGGTGCTGTACGCGGCCCGGCTGATGGCCTGCCCATACGGCAGCACAAAGCTCGAATTGGGCGCGGTCGATCCGGTGAAATCCATCAGGGCGCCGATTGGCACGCTGTAAGGGTTGCTGAAAAAGCCTTGAAGGTAGAACGCGGAATCGCTGCTATTGTAGACCGCAACGTAAGGCGTGCCCTGGACCAGCACGCCAGCCGGTAACTCTACGCTGGGGGCAGATCGCAGGGGCTTTGCCCCGAGACCATCGACGTTGAGCGTAACGGCCGCCCCGCTGGTGGTGTGCGGAGTGAAAGCAACCATCTGGTTGGCGAGCCGAGTCAAATTATCGAACGTCTGGTAGCTCGTCACGGTAAAAGCCGTGCTTGTCCCGCCGGTCGCGATAGCTCCGGTGATGTCATCGCGCCACTTGGCAGCGGAAGCCATCAGAGCGCGGGCCGAGTCGTTAATAGAGCTAGGCGCCTGTCCTTCAGCGAAATTGACAGTGCTGTCCTGGGTGGCGTTGCTCGCCGCGGTCTGAGACCACCATGCAAGGCCGACCATCTAGGCGTGCTCCTGCGACTTGGCCACTACGGGATAACCCCGGACAACGCGGGCGCCATCGACGCGCAAGGCTTCGGGCTTCAATCGCCAGTGCTGCGCAGGGTCAAAGGGGTGGCTGTCAACGTTCTCGATCGGCACCCACTCGCCGCGCTTATCGGCGTCTGGTTTGAAGGTTAGGGTTGGGCCGTTTCCTAGTGCCTGAACGAGCTGACCATCTGAGACCAGCGCATATTGAGTCTCCGCGCCGAGAGGTATCCCTTCTTTCCGGAGACGTTCAATGACTGTCTGTCGAATAAACTCAGACCGCGACTGACAGCGCTGCTTCGCTGCCGTATCAATCGCCTCTGACAGGTTTGCCGGCGCACGAAATTGCACCAGCTGCTCGAAGTTCACGGGATCGTCCATCTCTCGTCCTCATGCAATTTGCATGCGGTTGTAAGTACGAAAGGCAGGCAAGCAGCGCCATTTCAAGGCTGCGGGTCCTGAGACTTAGGTGGAAGTTGCGGACTTTGCGGGGCGCATGCGCCCGCTCAACACTCACAAGCAGACATATTTGACGGGTATCGCGTCCACGAAGGGCCAAGGGGCGACCGCGCGCTTGGTTTCGAAAGGCCCTCCGTCTTGTCATCATCAATAAACGCCTATCAGCTTCAGCCCCGCGACGATCAGCACGCAGCCAAGAGCCTTCAGGATCACTCCCGGATGCCATCTGATGCCGAACGCCGTTCCAACAATTGCACCTAGGCCAGCGGCGACGGCGTAAATCCATAGGTCGGAGGGCAACGATTGCACTATGGCCACGTTTCCGAGCAGACCGGCAATCGAATTGCAAAGAATGAAGACAGCCGCGACGCCGGAAGCGGTACGTGCGTCGGACCATCCGAGAAAAAGCAGAAGCGGAGAAAGGAAGATGCCGCCGCCGGTGCCCGTGAGGCCGGAGAGAAAGCCGATGCCGATCCCACAAAGCACCCCAGCCCAAATCGGCGGATCGCGCGGATCGACGCTCGGCTTAAGCTCACGTGGCCACAGCAACCGCGCGCCGCCTAATATCAGCACAACGCCTACCAGGGGACGGTAGTACGCGCCTGGCAGGTGTACCGAGCCCCCTAGTGCTGCGAATGGTATCGCGCCAACCAAAAACGGCCAGAGCGTGCGCCAACGGAATAGACCAGCGCCCACAAAACGGAATGAAGTGAACGCCGATACCAAAATGTTGAGGGCTAGCGCGGTTGGCCTCATCACGGCGGGAGAGATGCCGAACAGCGCCATCAAAGCGATGTAGGCCGATGCCCCTGCATGGCCGACAGATGTATAGAGCACCGCACCAAAAAAAATGCAGGCGGCAAGCAGCAATACCGAAAGCTCAGGCATGGCACGACTCAGGTGGCGTTGAACTAAAACCCGAACCGTCGTGCCGGTCTGCTTCGCGGCTCTGCTTACGGCAGGCTGCGGGGCTGGTCTTTCCTAGACTAAACGCCTTGGAAAATCAAACTGACGCCGACGCCGATGCACTGCATAGGGTCCTCGACCGGTTGCGCGTGGCAAGTCAGCTATGGGCCACAAGTGTCTCACCGCTTAACTGCGTGGGCCCCAGAGGATAATAGCGGCTCCAACAAGACATATGGACGCTCCGGTTAGGTCCCACCTGTCGGGGCGTATGCCTTCAATTGCCCAAAGCCAAGCCAGCGAAGCTGCGATGTAGATGCCGCCGTATGTTGCATATGCGCGCCCTGCGGCGTCGCTTTCAACCAAAGTCAACAAGTAGCCGAATGCGATCAGGGACAATAGTCCGGGACACAGCCACCAGATGGGCTTCTGAAGACGTAGCCAACCCCAGAAGGCGAAGCAGCCCGCGATTTCGGCGACAGCTGCACTGACGTAAACAATGCCGGTCTTCATAGAGTTGACGTTTCCACAAGACCCGCTGCTGTTCAAGTCAGCGGGTCGCCTCGCGGCCTATCAGGCTCGGAGCGCTCGAATCAGCGGCTTTTCTATCAATGGCCACATCAGCGAAATTGTCATGAAGACTGTTGAGGCGATCATCATGACTAGGGTAGCGGCAGCCGGTTTGCGCCCGGTCCGACGTACCTGCCAAGCCAACCAACCCCATGCCCCAGTCACGGCGAAGATAGAGAGTACGGTGACCCACAAATGCATATGGACCAGCGACGACAACAACGAGCCGGTGCTGGCGAGAATGGTCGCCGGCAGGGTGAACGGCAAAACGCAACAGGCACCGCATGCGACCGCGCTGGCCGATAAGGTGATGGCTGTGGCGCCGGCAGCCTTGGCGCCGGGCGGCTCATTCGGAGCCGGCTTGGGGGCGGAGCATGCGCAGGAGGGGGGCTGAGCTGACCGTGTCGGCACCTCGGTAACGAATTTCTCGAATAGCACGTCCGCCGCCTCTCTCGCCTCCTCGGGGGCGGTGATGGTCAGATGAATTTCGTGCGTCGTTTCCTTGAGGTCGAACTGGAGGAATGCGCAGCACGCCTGTTCGCCTCGCACCATCTCGCGGACACGGGACACCGCCTCGGGCGCGAACGTTAGCTTCAGCACCAAATCTTCGCGTTGATACCCGATGAGGGCGTCCTTGTTGAGATTGGCGGTCCAGGCTAGGCGGTCTTGCATCTCTCTAGACGTTAACGTGCAGGCGATTGGTGCGGCTACTATGGACATCGGCTTCTCCTTTATGTGAGTTGCCGCGACCCTACATGTTCAAGTAACTTGAGGTTCAAGCGAAAAGTACGGCAGGAAAGCCAAACAGATGAAGCCGCTCAAGATAGGAGCCCTGGCAAGACAGACGGGCACGACCACTCCGACCATCAGATACTACGAGGAGATCGGCCTGTTGCGCTCGGCTGGGCGCCAAGCCGGCAACCAGCGGATTTACGACGAGGAGGATGTGAGAAGCCTGACTTTCATCCGGAGGTGCCGCGACTTCGGCTTTTCAATCGAACAAGTCCGAGAACTCGTTGCGCTCGTTCAAAATCCCAAAAGTTCGTGCGTCAGTGCACGCAATCTCGCGCAGGAGCACCTTCTCACGGTGCGCGCCAAGCTTGTTGAGCTGCGGGCGCTTGAGCGAAGCATCGCCGCATTCGTCGCGAACTGCGACGCCTCCTGTGCCGGTGGTCCCGGTCCCGAATGCGTGATCCTTGACGATCTATCAAAGCGCCAATCCGGTACACCCAAAGCCGCGAGGCAAATTGGGTGTGGTTGAGGACGCTGCTCTTGAAGTCTGCTTCGGGAAGTGACTGGGATTTAATCTACATCAAGTACCCTCAACCGCAGCACGCTCCTTGCCGTTCCTCTTGGATCGGCGGGCACGGCACCGCGCCGTAGGAGCAGAACACGCAGCAGTCGCCAGCGAGCGGCTTCAACCGAGTTCCGCACCCCTTGCAGTCGTAGAAGAACTGGCAGGCGTCGGTCGGCATGGTCTCGGTGGATTGGTGCTGGCGGTTCGGACAGGTCAGGGTCGATTGAAGTTGCATTCGGCCACTATAGCTGAACGGGCCGCCAGCAACAGCTTTAGGGGCAAGCTCAGGCGTGGAGAACATTGGCGCCCAGTTGTGCCGCGTCGCCTTGGGCCTGTTCGCGTTGTCGCTCTTCACCAACGACTTCGGCTGGTTCGCGAGCTTGGCTCGGTAAAGTCACCGCACAAGTCCGGTTTAGCGCCGACAGCGGCCGAACCGGAAAGATCGCCGAAGGTCGCCGATGGGCCAAAAGGCGACATGCGATCCTCCCGCCCTGCTTGAAACATCAATGGAGTATTCATACTGTGACAACTTGTGGGCGATTACTTACTGCTGCCTTCAGGAACGAAACGCGCGGCTCGATCGCTCAACGCTGACTGTGACACAATGCTTTCTAGAACCCCTGAACACCTGAACGACGTGACGGTAAAGCTGCTCAAAAGTCCTCGGGTATCTGCTGCAGGGGATTGCCGGCATCGTCGCTGTGTTGTGGCTTTCAACGCTCGGGTTAGCTCAGTACCATTGTTCCGTCATTCCGAGGGTCGGAAGCTGCGACAAACTTAACAATGCCTGGCTTTTGCCGGTCTTATTCGCGCCGATTGGCTTTCCCGCGTTGATCGCATCGATCGTCATTCTCGCGATCAGATGGATTGCCCGCTCAAGTGATTAGAAGCCGATTTACTGATAGAAGTGTGGCAACTTCCGCTGTGGGTCCAACTGCGGACTTCGTCCACCTCGCAGCTTCACTTGCCTCCCCAAGCGACACAGGCAACTCCGGCAATGGCTCCGGGCAAACTTCCGAGTGCAATTCCCGGGTTAGTAAGACCGAGCGGGAGAGGAACGAAGTAAAATAAAGCTATCGAGAGCACGCCACCCAAGAGCAGAGAGGCGATGCTCCTCGACCAGAAAGGCAATGATCCATCTATCATCTCGCGATCAACGCAATAGATGAGAACCGCAAGGGGAAGCCCAAACAGGTAGATGAATGGCCAACCGACCAAGGTGCCGATCACGAGCAAGCCTGGCTTTCCGAGCACGAAACAAAGGACGACCCAGCCGATCAGCGGCCCTGCCAGAGCGAAGATGTATTGTCGGCGAACTTGTCCAGCATCGATCATGACGGGCGACGGTACTCGCGTTGCACCAAACGTGCCCTTTTCTCATCCGCTAGAAACGCCCGGTCTTAATTAGGACATCGGCAACCACCTATGACCCGCGTCGGGTCAAAGGGCGGCCCTACTTCCGCTATGGGTCACAAGCGGTCCTCCTGCTTCTGCCGAGGAATGTCCGCTTCGCCTCGAACTGCGGACTGTCTAGGGCACGGCAGAGCGAAGCGATCAAAGTACTGCCGCACACGCGGGCTTGAGAGATCGCCGGAATGGTAAGCCGCGAGAGCCGACGCATCGCCATCTAGAAACATTGCCAGAGCGACCTGGCTGACAACCCACACGCCACCGCCGACGCGGCGGCCAAGACCGTGCTGCGGGCACCAATTGCGAATGGTGGTTTCCGACTTGCCGGCCCTCTTAGCGGCCGCGGCAAGACTGATCCCTTCCCGAGGATCATACGGGGTGAGGACCCTCCAGGCAGATGCTTCAGCCGATCGCATGATGACCTCCGCAAAGAAGGACAGCGCCCGACATAGGCTTCCGCGTGTAAGTAAGAGTTGCACCCGAGCGCCGTCGGATAGCTGCTGTCCGCCCAGTCAGTGCGGAGACTTGGCCGCCGCTCAGAAGTGGCACGAGGCCCATCAGGTCGTAGCGGCATCCAGGCGCAACGGGATGCACCCCGAACAGCTCGAGCGCCGTCCAATCGAGATCATGAGCGGCGGCGTCCCAGGCCGATAGGAAGGCGTCGGCGTCTCCGATCATCTGAGACCACCGATCCGCTCCAGCCCACTCAGGCTCCGGCATCTGTTTCAGCTCTTCGGAAATTGCATGCCATCCGACGGGGTTGTCGCCGAACATCCGCGCTGCTCGCCCCCCTTGGAAATTAGTGGTGGCAGTGGGGACACTGGGGACACTCGGCCCAACCGTTTCAAATCGTTTAGCTTTTCTGTCCCCAGTCGCCGGACGGGACTGTCCCCACTCGTTTTTGAGTGGGGACACCATCGGTTCGCGAGTGGGGACAAAATAGTCATTGTGCTGCAGGGACTTCTCGGATTTGTCCCCACTGCCACCACTGTCTCCACTCGTTTTGATGAGGGTCACGATCTCCCGGGAGAAGGCTTGCAAGTCATGCTTCATTTGCATCCTCCAGGAACGTCGAGCGGATGTGGTAGAGCCTCATCTTGCCGTGCTCGGGCACACGGACCGACCTCGCGATGTGGGGGCCTTCCCCCTCGATGTAGCCCTTCTGCCTCAACATCGCGGCGACCCGGCGCGGGTCGAGGCCGGCACAGATTTCCTTCCATGCCGTGGTGGTGACGTAGTAGTCCCAACCGTCGCCCATCTGCTCGCGGAAGCCGGCGACGTCACGGGCGTTCATGCCCTTTGGCGGGTTGTCCTCCCATGCGGGGATGAAGCGCGACATGCCATCCTTGAGGAGGAACGTCCTGACCTGCTCCAGACCAGCAGCGGTTTCGGCGGCTTCGTGCCCGCCCCGGGCGGAGAGCCACTGCTCGAAGCACAAGGCTGCGGCCTTCACCGCGTCTCCCCTGGCCCACGGGACGATCTCATACAAGGTCGCGATCTCGCCGCCGGCAGCGATGAGGCCGAACCGCTGGGCAACCCGACCGACCTGGCCGTCCGCTCCGGACGGCACGTAGGTCTCGCAGAAGGTCTTCACGACATCCTTCACGGTCTTCCGGATGTCTTCGATCTCCGGGACGATCGCGGACAGAAATTGCCGTGAGGCAACGCCGTAGTGCTGCTGGGTGGCGGTCCTCAGGTGAACTGCGAGTACCTCTGGCGACGCGAAGCCGTGCAGGTCCTCGAACATTCCCATGCCGGCCCCAGCATCGGCCGATACATCTACGATCCGGATCTGCTGGCCGGCTGCCAAGCGCTTGCCGCGGCCGTCCTCGGCGACTTTATCGGACAGCCCGATTTCACCCGACGACAGAAACAGGACGCGCCACTTGGCAGCCCGGCGAGCCGAGCCGTCGCGGGTGCTGCGCGATTTGCCCGAACCGTTCGCGAGCATGTAGGCGGCCTCGCCCGCGTCCTTGGCTGCCAACTGGGACAGTTCGTCCAGGCACAGCAAGGTGTCGCAGTGCGCCATCGAGACGCCCTCCAACCCGTTCGCCGTCGAGCGCCACGAGCGGATATAGCCATTCGTATCGCCACCACCCCAGACGCTGCCGGCGACATGCAGGGCGGTGCTCTTACCCGTGGATGAGGCGCCCTTGAAGTGGACGCCGCCACCCTCGGCGGCGCACGGGCCGACCAACGGGCCCGCAAAGGCCGCGGACAGTGCCAGCACCAGCCTGCTGTTGCCGACAGCGTAGCGTGCCACGTTCTGTTGCCAGCTCTCCAGGCTGCCGGCCTGGCGGAACGGATGCTCGTGAGCAGACGCGCTCTGCAGCAGCAAGAGATCTCGATCGTCAACGGCGAAGCACTCGTCCGGCATGACGAACGAGTTGCCGTGCCAGCCCACGCGCTGGGTAGCCCTGGCGCGCTTCGGCGTCTTCACCTGAAGCAGGAACGAGTTGAACAGGTTGCGAGCGGTGTTGCTGGGGGAGATGAAGAACCCGCCATCCATCAGGATCCGGCGGGCCTCCGAGCCGTCCCCAGCGAGGGTCGCTCGTGGCAAGGCGAACTGATGGTCGCGGCCATCATGATCCTTCCAATGCAACAACACGCCCCAGCTTGCCCCATCCGTGTCGCGGGTTTCAGCCACAACATCGAAGTGCCCAGCGACCAAGATCGCGGGCTTGTCCAGGTCATCCGGATTGCTCCACATCAAACCGCGATCGGAGAAGCTGTAGCCGACCGGCAATGACGACTTCTTCTCGGCCTTGGCGTGGATACGCTCCTCATCCTGGCTCAACTCTTCAGTTGAGGGCTTCCATTCCTCGGTCGTCCGCGCCCTCTCCTCGAGATCCTGAAACGAGTGCCCGGCTTCGAACCAGTCGGACACGTCCTGCTTATTCACCAGCTCTGGAAACCGCACGACACGGATGCTGGCGGCGACGCCGAATGCGAGCACCGCCTTCGCCTCGGCATGATCCGAGCCCTCTTCATCGTTGTCCGCTAGGATCACGAGATGCTTGCCTGCGAAATATTGCTCGCAGCCGGCCGGCAACCCGTCGCCGGCGCCGCCGAAGGTGACTGCGCATCCGCCGCGCTTCCCGACGGAGTCCACGTCCTTCTCGCCCTCGGGCCAGAAGACGGTCGAGGAGGCATTGAGGTCACCTGCCACGTAAGGCACAGACTTGTAACCCTCGGGCTTACGATATTGCCAACCCGTGCTGCCATCGACGTCTGCAACGCGATAGGCGTTGAAGGCGCGCTGCTCGCCGTTGGTCATGATCTTGATGCGAACGGGGACGCCGCCGCACTTGTAGATGTGGCGCCGCTTCTCGTTGTCCCGCTGGCGCGGTCCTTCGTCGCCCGCCACCATGAAGCGGGGCTTGCCCTCCTTATCCGGCTTGGTCCGCGCGGGAAACACGGGCACTTCCTTGGCTTCGGCCGGGCTGGCAGCAACGTTCGCGGTCGCCTTCGACTGGTGATCGCGGACGTTCCCGGTCAGGTTGGTCGTGCCCGCAGATTGGACGTTCAACATCGACGCGAGGTCTCGCGCCGCATCCAGCTTCGATTTGCCGTCCAGGTACGCCTTCAGATCGATGACGTCGCCGCCTTTGTCTCCGGTGGCGAAGTCACACCAGACGCCGCTCCTCAGGTTGACCTTGAAGCTGCCCGGCTTCGCATCATTGCGCGTGGGATTCCGCGCGACCCACTCGCCAGACTCGCGGCGTCCGCCAGGCAACAGCTGGGGGATGACGAAGTCCAAGGCATTGAGGGCCGCCGAGCTGACAGCCTTGAAGTCGACGCGCTGTGCGGTGTTGAAGCTGTTCATGATCATTCCCATCAGCGGGGTCCTCCCGCGGAGATCTTCGCGGCGCGCCAGCACTGGGCCGACATACCGGAGGTGTTCTTGCAGCGGCTACCGTCTGGTTCGATCTGGCCTTGCAGATGGAGCTCGGAAACCCGCGGCCTGACGCTCAGGAAGCTGATCTCGAGGCGATCGGCGATTTGGTCTGGCGTGAAACTGGCCGGATGCTGTGATCGCAGAAACTCAAGGACGCGCTCGCGAACGGTGGTCGCCCGCCGGGTCATCTCCTGAGCGGCCTCGCTGCTGGGGCCGACGGCTTTGAAGCCGGGGCTATCGGGATAGCTCATTGGCGCACCTCGCTTCCGAGGCCCGCCAGGTTGGCGATCAGGTCGGCGAAGGCCGGATGAACACGGTAGCGGCGGGATACGAACACGCCGGCGCGGCTGCTCGGCTGTAGGACCGTGACGCGCCACGAGAAGAGCGGCAGATCAGAAACCGATTGAGATGTCCGGGGACGTTTGATATGTGTTTTCACGCTAAGTTTCCTTGGAAGCCCGGTGCGCACGAACTGATCCTGGAAGACGGATCGTGCAGCCGGGTTTTCTTTTGAGGGGATGAAGTCAGGCGACGCGGCGAACTTCAGAGGTCGATCTGACCAGCGGGCCGATCTTCCTCTGTGCCCATGCGTCGAGGCCGGAGACGGGGTAAAGCGGGAAGCGTCCCGCGAGCCGAAAGGGCGGGCCCTCTGAGCTGATGCAGGCGAGCTTCGCGAGCGTTTTGGGTGAGCAGGGAACGTTGTACGTGTCTGTCACGTACTTGGCCGCCTCGTTGCGTCGGAGGTGGCGCTCAAGTGCACATGTTTCGTCGGTGTCCATTGTGGTCTCGCATAATCACGGATCAATCTCCGTGGGTGCGAGGTAAATGGAGCGTCGAGAAATCCGCGGTAAAGATACGCGACTGAAATCGCTGCGGATTTGATCCGCTCATTAGCCGCGGATTTGGCTGCGCGTTAGCCGGACTTTTTCTCACCACGTCCGCGGGTGGGGAAGCCTTTGCGGAGTTGGCGCACCTTGTCTCGGCCGACACCCAGCTGCTTCATGTGAGCGATATCTTCATCCTCGGTCGGGACATAGCCTTCGGGCTGCTGCTCCCGCCAGTGCCGGAACGCGGGCTCGATCTTTGCTTCGGCAAGACGGCGGGGGGCTTGTGCCGGCTCTTCATGCGGCGGAGCGGCGGCCAATGTCACGGCGGCGAGGTTGGGGGCTTGCTCGGCTTCGGCGAGGCCGCCAGGAGCGCAGCTCATGAGGCTCTCGCGAGTGACGAAAATCCATTGGAAGGGATCACTGCCGATCCCAAGATTATACGGATCATCCGGTCTCAACTGACACAGGTCGAACCGATCGCGAATGCGCTCTGAGTTCCACCATCGCCGCGGAATGAGGGTCGGATCACCGCCGGCCTTCTCGCGAGTGGCCGTAATAAGCAGGCCAGCCTCCGCCAAGTAGATGATCCGATCCCGCGCCTCGTGAAAGCGCCTGATGCCCGGCATCTGCTGGTCGTTGTGCTTCTTAACAATCATCACGGCGTCCATCCACTCTGTGCCCGTAAACTCGAACGAGTGCTGGTGCGGCTTTCGTGGTTGTCGATTGTATTCCGGGTGATGCTTCACGAGCAGATCGTGCGCGAGGCGGGCCCGCCAACCGGACCTCTCCGGGAAGACAGAGAGCTCCGTCATCACGTCGCGGCAAGGCTCATCGCCCGTCCAATCCGCCCCAAACATTGACCTGCCCATCGCGTGGACCGCGCGCCCCAAAAATACATATGAGGCGTTATCGTTGGGCCAACCTAGTGACTTCTTCCAGAACTCAGCCCGCATGCTGAGTTGTTTTTGTATCAGCTCGAGACTCATCGCACTTCCGCTTGTGCTCCGCATGTGAACGACACGGCAGGCTGGTGCGGACCAGCTTTTCGGGAGCTACCCTAGCCGCGCCGATTGATCAGGCCTTTCGAAGCTGGACGACCTTGCCTTGCTTCTTCCCGGCCATAGCATCGTCGATGTGTCTGGCGATCCGGTCGGCTGCCGCGAGGAGCGCCGAATCGATCTTATGAATATAACCTTCCGTGACACTGGCCCTCGAATGCCCGATCAGCGCCTTGATGGTCGGGATCGAATATCCGATATCCTCGGCCGTCGAGCTGAACGAGTGCCGCAGCCCGTGGCAGGTAATCCCCGGCACATCTTTGGCAGAGACCTTCTTCAACCAGCGGGTTAGACCAGTGTGGTGCTTTGAGTCGGTCGTGACGGCGGGGAAGACGAACTTAGATTTCGACTTGGCCATTGCCGCCTTCAGAACGGCAATAACGGCTGGCCCCACAGGCCGGATGCTTTTGCCGGTCTTGCTGTCGCCGAGTCGAAGTGCCAACCCGACAGGGTCTACTTCAGTCTTGAGCAGGCCTTCGACCTCATCCAGACGGCAGCCTGTCATCGCAGCGGCTCTGCTCGCTAGGATCGGCTGCCAATGCTCCCCATTCGCCTCTGCGGTGGTGAGGCATTTACCTAAGCGACGATAGCCCGCATCATCCAGGCGCCACTCGAGCGTTTGGTCCTTTGGCCGCCTAATGCCACTTATGGGATTGTCTGGCCGGTAGCCTTCATCAACAGCGTAGCTGAAGATCCCGCCGAGAAGGCCCATGGTCCGGGCAGCTGTCCCCTTTCCGCCCGTCACAATCGCGCGGCCACGCTTCTTGGTCTTCACGTCGGTTGCGGACCTCCCGGCGATGATGTCGCGCTGAAGGCCCTTGGCATCGGTGGGGGTGAACCCTTTCACCGTCTTCTTGCCAACGAGCTTGATGATGTGCCGCTCAATGCGCCCCTTGTCGCTGTAGAGGGTCGTCTTGCTCTTGGTCTCGCCCCGCCGCGTCAGGATCAAGCCGCGCTCGGCCTTCTCGAGGTATTCCCGGCAGAGTTCCTCTAGAGTCATGGCGCCGCGGGCGAGCTTTTTGCTTTCTACGGGATCCGAGCCCCTGACGACGTCCGCCAACGCGAGCTTGGCGTCCCGACGGGCTTCCTCAGGAGTCAGAACGCCATATCGGCCCAGCGTCAGCCGCCGGCTGCGGCCGTTGGCATTCCGGTACTGGAGCACAAAGGACTTCGCGCCGCTTTTTTTGACGCGCAGGCCGAACCCTGGCAATTCCTCTTCCCAGAGGAACAGGTCCTTGCCGGTCGTTTCCGCGGCATCGACGATGCGTTTAGTCAGCTTGGGCAATTTTCCCTCAGGTAAGCACCGGGTAAGCAGGCGCCGGAAAACGAGGGAAACTCGGAGCAACGACCGTAGCCCCCAAATCAGGCTGCTTTCAGCCTATATCTGAGGGCGATCAATTCCAAGAGATTTCAGGTAAGCAAGGGTAATTTATTCACCCTTGCCCTCCGAAGGCAAAGGTCACACGTTCGAATCGTGTCGGGTGCGCCAGTCTCTTCCAATGCAAGCTGGAGTCATCGCCTGCTCCACCGAGCCGACCCTCACGTCAGCATCGAGATGATCGCCTGGACCTGGTCGGAAGCCGACGTGACCAGTCCGTCGTAAGACGTCTGACCGTGTGCGGCCGTCTTCAGGATGCATTCGGCTACGGCCGCTTTCAGGCCGAAGACCGATTGATCGGGCGGCACGCTCGCCATCACGGCCTCCAGCGCCTGACGCATCGTTCGAATGAGTTCGGAGCTGTATTGCATGGGCTGTCCTCCGCAGGCTCATATTAGAGCGCATGCCCATGCTTGCCACTCACAAGCTTGAGATTGCTCTGTGAATCACCCCTCACCTCGCACTTCACGCCGCTCGATTGTATCATCCTGCCATGAGCGAATCCGACACGGCGACCGGCGAAGCCTCGCCCGTCCGCAAGATCATCCATATCGACATGGATGCCTTCTACGCGTCCGTGGAACAACGCGATCATCCGGAGCTGCGCGGAAAGCCGGTCGCGGTCGGAGGCTCCGCAGAACGTGGCGTCGTCGCGGCCGCCAGCTATGAGGCCCGCGAGTTCGGCGTTCGCTCCGCCATGCCATCCGTGACGGCGAAGCGACAATGTCCCGATCTGGTCTTCGTCAAGCCGCGCTTCGAGGTCTACAAGGCGATCTCTAGGCAGATCCGCGACATCTTCGCGGAGCACACCCCGATCATCGAGCCGTTGTCGCTCGACGAGGCCTATCTCGACGTGACGGAGAATCTGCAAGGCATCCCGCTGGCGCGCGATATCGCACTTAGGATCCGCGAGAGGATCAAGGCCGAGACGGGCCTCAACGCTTCGGCCGGCATCTCCTACAACAAGTTCCTGGCCAAGCTCGCCTCCGACCATCGCAAGCCCAACGGTCAATTCGTGATCTCACCGGAGATGGGACCCGCCTTCGTCGAGACGCTTCCGGTCGGAAAATTCCACGGGATAGGCCCGGCCACGGGCGCGAAGATGAACGCGCTCGGCATGTTCACCGGTCTCGATATTCGTCGTCAGACGCTGGAGTTCATGAATGCGAATTTCGGCAAGTCGGGCGCCTATTACTACTGGATCGCGCGCGGTGTCGACGAACGGCCGGTCCGGGCCAACCGGGTCCGCAAGTCCATCGGCGCGGAGACCACGTTTTCAAACGATCTCACCGAATTCGACGCGCTGGTCGCCGAGCTCAAGCCGCTCGTCGACAAGGTGTGGCGCCACTGCGAGGCGACGGGCAGCCGTGGCCGCACCGTCACTTTGAAGATCAAATTCGCCGACTTCGAGATCATCACGCGCAGCAGGTCCGCCCCTTCACCGGTCGCAGGCCGGGACGATCTGGAGCGCCTGGCTTGCGGCCTGCTCGAAGTCGAGATGCCGCTGCCCAAGAGCGTCAGGCTGCTGGGGGTCTCGCTGTCTTCCCTCCAGGTCGGGGACGATGCGGAGCCGCAGCTGACTCTCGGCATCTGAACCGAACTGACGGGCTTTTGGCGAACGCCGACAGGCGCGCAGAGCGCGCTCGCCGTGAGTGTACGGTGGCGGGTTTTCAGACTCGCCACCGAAGGTCGATCCGACGGGCCGATCAATGCCTCACGTGCTCGAACACCACGATCACGCCGGTCGGCTCGGGCTCGTGCGCCATCAGGCGGGTCAGCTCGGAATCGCCCCAATCGGCGAGGCTGACGACTTCGCCGCTCTGGCGCTCCGTGCCGGGCGGTGCCGTGGGCTCGACGACCTTCAGCCCCGTCTCATCGACGAAGAAAGTGTGCTCGCCGAACATGCTGTTGAGCTGCGGCATGGCGGGATGCTCGTCGGGCAGCACCTGAGCGCCGAGCTGGTTGACGGTCTGCTTCACCTGTTCGGATGTGAGCTTCATGAGCTGCTCCGTTTCTGTCACGTCGGTTTCATTGAGCTGAGCCAGAGCGGGCGTTCCCTGCGCCGATGTTCGCCTGGCTCAATGTCCCGAACGGGTGCTGCGCACAAATGTTCCTGAGGAATGCATTTCGTGATCGCGCGTCGCGTCTGCCGCGCTTGCGGCACGAGATCGCCACAGGACGCACATGATTCGACATTCCAAGAGCCGAATTCGCTACTCGCTTCTGTTCTCGCCGACAGACAGCGCGCAGATGCGTGACAGATATGTGTAGGACAGCCCGGTCTCCTCGGCCCAGGCGTTGAACTGCGCCTGCACCTTGGCGAGATCGCCCTTCGACTTGACCTCTTCGCCAATGTCGAGACCGGCATCGCGCAGGCACGCCACGACGTCCCTGGACGTCACAAAGCCGTCCCAGCCGACGAACCGCAGCAGCATCTGGCCGGTATTCCCTCCTAACCGGCTGCCACGTTTGCTCAGGAGATCGAGCAGGCCGATCTGGTCGGACGGCGGCCATTTCGCCAAAAACCTGCCGAAGCTGCCGTGCTCTTTTGCGATCTCCTGGACGAAGGCGGCGTTGTCGCGCACTGACATGATCTTGGCACCGTTGCGCACGATGCGCGCGTCGCGCAGCAGGCCCTCCCAATAATCCTCCGGCTGAAAGGTGAGCTTGGCCGGCTGGAAACGCAGGAAGGCGTCTTCAAACCCGTCCCATTTCTTCTCGATCACGCTCCAGGCAAAGCCGGCGCAAAACACACGCTTCGTCATCTCTGCGAGGATGCGGTCGTCTCCACGTTTGGCGAGGCCCTTCAAGTCGGGCTTTTCGGGCATCAGCTTTTCGAGCGCCTTGGGCCCGCCCTTGCGTTTTTCGGCGCGAGCACGAATGGTCTTGAAGGAGGTCATTGGGAGACGAGCTGTTGGGGGCACGAGCTGTTGAGGATACGCTACGACATCAGAATTCGATGATCCGGTCCAGCCCGGCAACGCTTCGATGCTTGCACCCGCGGATGGGCCGCAGCATACTGCCCGCGTTGAATTGGCAAGAAATGCCACTGGTCCGCTTCTTGCGTTCAGATATTTTGCAATCCCGAACATTTTTGACGTCTCACCCGTGGATTTCCAATGCGCTGCCTGGTCGTGGCCGACCTGCACTATTCGCTGCCTCAGCTCGACTGGCTCGTCAGCGCCGCTCCGCAATTCGACCTCGTGATCTTCGCCGGCGATGCGCTCGACATTGGCTCGATGGTGGATTTTCGCGCGCAGATCGTGGTGGTGAAGAAATACCTCGCCCTGCTCGCCGCGAAGACAAGCGTGATCCTCTGCTCGGGCAATCACGATCTCGACGAGCGCAATGCGGAAGGCGAAAAGATCTCGCGCTGGATCTCGGAGGTGCGCGAGTTGGGCGTTGCCTGCGACGGTGACAGCCTCACCGTCGGCGACACGCTGTTCACGGTGTGCCCATGGTGGGATGGGCCGCTGGTCAAGCAGCGCCTCGTCGCGCAGCTCGCCGCCGCCGCGGCCGGCCGGCCGCAGCGCTGGATCTGGATCCATCATGCGCCGCCGGCGGATTCACCGACGAGCTGGGGCGGCAAGCGTTTTTTCGGCGACGTCGAGCTGGTGCAATGGATCATGCAGTACCAGCCCTCGATGGTGATCTCGGGCCATGTGCATCAGTCGCCGTTCATTACCGATGGCTCGTGGTTCGACCGGCTCGGCCAGACCTGGGTCTTCAACACCGGCCTGCAACCCGGCCGTCCGCCGACATATATCGTGCTGGACCTCGATGCGGACAGGGCGTTCTGGCTTGCGGCCGGTGAGGCGCAATCGATCGATCTTGGCGCGCCGCTGAAGCGGCCCGCCGCTCCGATCGAGGCGCCGCCCGACTGGCTCACATTCTTGGATCGGATTGCCGATCCGAGCCTGGCGAGACCTCGAGCGGCGGCAGGTTGATCATGCTCTGGAGCACCTCGCCGACCATGGCCAGATGCGTGCCGTGGCCGGCATATTGCTGCTTGAGATCGGCGAGATAGGTGTTGGCGACATTGAGCCGCTGCGCCAGCATCTTGGCGATCAGAAGCGCCACGCCCGCCTCCTGCTTGAGGAACGAGGCGGCATCCTCGAATTCGTAAACGATGGAGTCGGAGCAGGCCCGTACGGTCGCAGTGTGCGGCTGTCCCAGCAGCACCGACATTTCGCCCAGCACCGCACCGGGCTCGACCACGGTGGCGACCACCATCTCGCCCTTGAGCACTTCGAGCTTGCCCTGCATCAGCACATAAAGATGGCCGGTGGTGCCGCCCTCGGCGACGATAATCGTGCCGGCCACAACCTGCCGCTCTGTCCCACCGGTGCAATAATCCAGAACTGCGCGCATCCGACCAAAGCTCCCGCCGCAGGGAGATAGTAGGGCACGATCGGCGTCGCGCGCTTGCTCAAATTTGTGGCAAGCCCCGCAGCCGCGACAAACGCTTCGCCAGGTGGACCGACTGCCAGTCTCCCAGACCGGTATCCTCGAACCCCGCCTTCTTCGCAAGGCCGCGCATCTCGGCGTTCACGCGCGCGGTCTCTGCTGCAATCATCTCGTGACCGAGATCGCTCGCGTGCCTCTCCAAGGCCGTCATCATCCGGAGGCCGACGCCCTTGCGCTGAAAGCCATCGGCAACCGAGATGGCGAAATCACCATGCCGTGCAGCCGCATCGTAGGCGTATCTGGTTTCGCCGATGATCGTGCCTCGCCCTTCCTGCCTGATCTCGGCGAGCAGGGTGAACTGATCGGGATGGCTGGTCCTGGCGACGCATTCGGCCGCGACCACGGCAAAGTCCGCCCGCGCACCCATGAAACGCTTGTTGCGCGATGTCGTGGAGAGGCCCGTGAAATAGATCGAGAGGCTCTCGACATCGGACGCGCTGGCCGGCCTGATACGGACCGCGCCTCCTTCGACCGACTCGACAACGGCATCCAGCAATAACTGTGACATGCGCGAGGCTCTCGGCAGGTTGCATCGAATGCACACCTAACCGAGACCGCGCGCTGACCGCTTGGACATTGCCGCCAATCTTGCGGCCGAAAACGAACAGTTCGCTCCTCAGTGCCGGGCGTCACACGCGAGAGAGTGACGGCACCTCCTCCGGCACGATCGCCTGCAGGCCGCCGAAGCGGCGCTCGCGGCCGTGGAAGGAGGCCAGGGCCGCGGCGAGATCGCCCGCGTCGAATTCGGGCCACATCCGCTCGGTGAAGTGCAGCTCGGCATAGGCACCTTCCCAGAGCAGGAAGTCCGACAGCCGTTTCTCACCCGAGGTGCGGATGATGAGGTCGACGTCGCGCAAACCAGCTTCTCCGGTGACGAGCTGCGAGAACGCCTCGCGGGTGAGACTCGTCAGCGCCGCCGCCTTCGCGGCCGCGTTGAGGATGGCATCGCGCGCGGAATAATCGACGGCGATGCGCAGATGAAGCGTGCTGCCCTCCGCGGTGGCGCCTTCCGCTCGCGCGATCGCATTGGCAATGCCGTCGGGCAGGCGGTCGCGGCGGCCGATCACGGTGAGGCGCACGCCGTTCTTGACCAGGCTCTGCACCTCGTTGGCGAGATAGAAGCGCAGAAGCGTCATCAGCGCGCCGACCTCGGCCTTCGGCCTTCGCCAATTGTCAGTCGAGAAGGCGTAGAGCGTCAGCGTGCCGATGCCCTGCTTGGGCGCGGCTTCGACGATGCGGCGGATCGCCTCGACGCCGGCCTCGTGGCCGCGCACGCGCGACAGGCCGCGCCGCGTCGCCCATCTGCCGTTACCGTCCATGATGATGCCGACGTGAAGCTTCTCGTTGCGGGACGCAAGGTCACTTTGCATTGCAAAGTCTCCGGTCAAAAAAGGGAAGAGGATCAGGTCGAGACGATACCGAGACGGCCGAACGGCGCCGTCTCGCGGCCGGCGGCCTTGGCGGCGTCGCGCACCAGGCGTTCGAGCACGGCGAGATAATCGAGGAAGCGGCGGCGGCCGGCCTTGGTCAGGCGGCAGGTCGTGTGCGGGCGATTGCCCTCATAGCCCTTGGTCACCTCGACGAGGCCGGCTTCCTGGAGCACGGCGAGATGCCGGCTGAGATTGCCGTCGGTGAGGCC
Organism: Bradyrhizobium sp. Ken51; assembly: GCF_055807435.1. Taxonomy (NCBI): domain Bacteria; kingdom Pseudomonadati; phylum Pseudomonadota; class Alphaproteobacteria; order Hyphomicrobiales; family Nitrobacteraceae; genus Bradyrhizobium; species Bradyrhizobium sp. Ken51. The sequence goes on from NZ_JBVVPB010000018.1 coordinate 53,571, forward strand.
GCAGAGCTGCTTGAGATCGGCGAACGCCAGACCCTTCGGATGCGCCATCAGCGAGGTCAGAAGTCCGAGCCTCGCCTTTTCGTGGATCACGCGGTCCAGTCCTTCATAAGAGAAGGGTGCGCTGTCAGTCTTCGACATCATGGTCTCCGGATGCGAAATAAAGAATGCCTGCCATCACCGACTGCCCGATCAAGAAAGGCAGGCCCATGGTCCATGGCGACAGCGTGTGGGTTTGGCTCGCGAGCACGACCACCGCGAAGCCGGACATGAAGTACCAGGCGCCGGCGAGCGCAACGGTGCGTGGCAGCGAGCGGACGGAGGCGAAAATGCCGAGCGACACCAGGATCTGCCACAGGCCGGGCAGCAGCCACAGCGTTTCGCCCGCGAACTTCCACATCACCACTGCAAGCAGCACACCGGCAACGCCTGCGGGCAGGAACTGCTCGACTGCCTGGTGGATCATTGCATCGGCGAGGCCTGAATGATGGCGGCGCGAACGTGCGCGCATCTCGACGCCGATGATCAGGCCGGAGAGCGCGGCGGCTATGAACCACCCGAAGAAGAAACCGAGCGGCTCGCCGGTGGGATCATCGAGCAACCAGAATTGCAGGATCGCGGTGAGAAGCGCGACCGCGCCGGTCGCGGCCATCGTCGCCGGGCCGTAGCCGCGGAATGCCGTGCCGGCCGCAATCTGGCTGCGGATCGCCACGATGTCGGCCAGTGCCTTGTCGAGATCGCGCATTGGCAACGCCAAAACCTCGCTCCGCCCATGCTTGCCGGGAATATCGGCCCCGTTACTTTGTATTGCAAAGTATATCGGATCGCAAAGTAAAGGCAAGCCCGAACGTCGCCTCTCAACACTGGTCCCTCGCCGGACAACTGCCGGTTGCGCGTCACCTCCTGCCACAGATAAGATGCGCGCGAATGCGCTCTGGGGGAAAGTATGTGGCTTAAGTCATTCATCGTTGCGTCTTTATTGCAGCTTGGCGTCGTTACCGCAGCGCACGCGGCCGGGCCATTCGGCAGCGTAAAAATCGGCAACTGGGTCGGCGGCGCGTTCAGCAATGACGAAACGGGAGCCTTCTCGCATTGTGCCGCGACGGCGCCTTATGCCAACGGCGTCATCCTCGTCGTCGGCCAGAATTCTGGGGGCTCGTGGATATTGAGCTTTGCGAGTCCCAGCTACCGCTTCACCAAGGGCGAGAACGCCGCGATCGACGTCATCTTTGACGGACAGGAGCAGGCCAGACTGTTCGCCACGGCCAACCAGACGAACATGCTCAGCTCCGTCATGCCTGCCAACGTGGTACGAACGTTTCAGAAGGCGAGCCTGATGGTGGCGACGAGCGGCCGCACCGTCCTGAACTTCGACCTGACCTCAGCCGGGCCCGTGATCGCGGCGTTGGCCAATTGCGTCACCAAGGTCAAAGCCGACGGGCTGAGCAAGGCTGGAGACTTTACGAAGGTTGCGGCAAAGCCGCAGGCCGCGCCCGACAAACAGGCATCCCCGTCGGCGAGCAAGCCCGCCAGAGCCAAAAGCGGTACCGGCTTTGTCGTGAGTGCCAGCGGGCACGTCGTCACCAATAACCATGTGATCAATGGCTGCGTCGGCGACATCAAGGGCAATCTCACGGGTGAAGCCGGAATGGTGTTGCGCGTGGTGTCGAGCGACGCCAACAACGACCTCGCGTTGCTGCAGGCGCCGTCGACGACCACGTTCAAGGAGTTCGCCCGGATCCGCGACCGCTCGATCCGCTCCGGCGATTCCGTCGTCGCGATCGGCTTTCCCTTCCATGGGCTGCTGACTTCGGACTTCACCGTGACGACCGGCATCGTCAGCTCGCTCAGCGGCATGCGGAACGATTCGCGTTTCCTGCAAATCAGTGCGCCGGTGCAGCCCGGCAATAGCGGCGGCCCGCTGTTCGACACGACCGGGCAGATCGTCGGCGTCGTTACGGGAAAGCTGGACGGATTACGGGTCGCGGCCGCGACCGGCAACATCCCCGAGAACATCAATTTCGCGATCAAGACCGGCGCGCTGCGCGATTTCCTCGACAACTCCGTGGTGCCCTACCAGACTGCCGAGCCGAAGGGCGAGATCAAGACCACCGACATCGCGGGCAACGCGCGGCCCTATACGATGCTGATCTCGTGCAACGGGATCGAGCAGGCCGACGCGAAGCGGTAGCCGCAACGCAGGCCGGATGGAGCGGTTGGGCCTATACGAAGCGCTCTGTCCGGGCTGAAATCAGCCAGCTCGCTAGTACGGCGCGACGGGCCGCGATCGCCGGTGCGGCCGCGGTTGCGCCGGCGAAACCTGGCTGTAGGCAAAGCGGGGATTGCGATCGCAGTACAGCAGTCGGCCGGACACGCTAGCCTGACATTGTTCATAGGTGCTGTAGGAGCATTCGCCCGGATAGTCATACTCACCGCCCTGGGCACACCAGGGATAGTCGCGCGCCGCTGCGGGCGTGACGGCGGAGAAGCCGGCAAGGAGTGTGGCGCCGAGGCCCAGCAGTGCCAATTGCGTCTTGCGCATGATCCCAACTCCTATCCTCACAGCGCGAGATACGCGCCATATAGCATCAGGTTTCGTCACGCCGTTTTATTCCAGATCGACGGCGTTGGCGTGCAAGAAACCTTGATACGCAAGAAAAAAGCCCTGCCGAACGGGCAGGGCTTCGATCACGGACATCACAAGATCGCTACTCGACCTTGAGGCCGGCGAACTCGACGACCTTCTTCCATTTCTCGGTCTCGGCCTTGATCTCCTCGCCGAACGCCTCGGGCGTCTGCGCCCGCGGCTCGCCGCCGAGTTCGACCAGGCGCTTGGCCATGTCCGGCTCCTTTATCAGCGTGTTGATCTCGCTGTTGAGCTTGGCGATGATCTCCTTGGGCGTGTTCTTCGGCGCCCCCATGCCGAACAGCGCGCTCGCCTCGTAGCCCTTCACCGTCTCGCCGATCGCCGGCACGTCGGGCAGCTGCGGCGAGCGCTCCGCCGTGGTGACGCCGATGGCGCGGAGCGCCCCGGACCGGATGTGCTGGATGATCGAGGGCATGTTGTCGAAGATCACCTGCACCTGGCCGCCGAGCATGTCGGTGATCGCGGGCGCGGCGCCGCGATAGGGCACGTGCTGCATCTTGCAGCCCGTCAGCGCCATGAACATCTCGCCGGACAGATGCACCGAGGTGCCGTTGCCGGAGGAGGCCATGTTGACCTTGCCGGGATTCGCCTTCACGTATTCGATGAATTCGGCGACGGTCTTGGCCGGCACGTCCTTGTTGACGGTCATCACGTTCGGCACGCGCTGGAACGAGGCGACCGGCGCGATGTCGCGCACGAAGTTGAACTTCAGATTGGTGTAGAGCGAGGCGTTGATGTAGTTGGCCGGATTGACCAGTTGCAGCGTGTAGCCGTCGGGCTCGGCGTTGACGACCGATTCGGTGGCGATATTGTTGCCGGCACCCGGCTTGTTCTCGATCACGAATTGCTGGCCGAACTTCTCCGACAGCCGCTGACCGATCAGCCGCGCCAGGATGTCGGTGGCCCCGCCCGGCGGATAACCGACCACCCATTTCACCGGGTGGGTCGGGTAGTCGGCGGCAAGCGCCTTCGACAGCGGGCTGGCTGCAAGCGGACTGGCGGCGAGCAGGCTCAGCGCGGTACGGCGAGTGATCATCTCAAGGGTTCTCCCAAGTGTTGTTCTTGAAGCCAGATAGCTTGAAAATGGCGTCGGCGCGCTTGTAACAAAGCTTGCCGCAGGCGGAAAGTGCACGGGGCGCATCGCGACGAAAGGATAAGGCATGGCGGTCAAGGTCGAAGCCCTCGATCATCTCGTGATCAACGTCGCGGACGTCGCAGTGACCGCCGCGTGGTACGGCAAGATTCTCGGCATGGAAGTCAAGGTGTTCGACCCCGGCGGCGGCAAAGCGCCGCGGACTTCGCTACAATTCGGTAACCAGAAGATCAACGTCCGGCCTCGCGATGCCGACAAGGTGGAGTGGTTCACCGCGGACCACCAGACCGCCGGCAGCGAGGATCTGTGCTTCCTCACCTCCGCCAGCCCCGACGAGGTGGTGGCGCATTTGAAGGCACATGGCGTCGCGATCGAAGAGGGCCCGGTTCCCAAGCAGGGCGCCCGCGGCACCCTGCGCTCGGTCTATTGCAGGGATCCGGATGGCAGCCTGATCGAGATTTCGTCTTATGAGGACTGACGGCCGGTAAGGCCAAGTCGCCCGCCCCACGCACCGTCATTGTGAGGAGCCCTTGCGACGAAGCAATCCAGACTGTCTCCGGGGAGGGATTCTGGATTGCTTCGCTACGCTCGCAATGACGGCGGAGAGAGCAGGAAGACGCAATAAAGAAAACGCAGCCGCCGGCAAGATGCAGGCTGCACGGGAGGAGCCATGCCAGTTCAACAAACCGCCGCCGGAATCGTGGGCCCGTTCGACGGGCTCGACGTGCCCTGGCTGCTGAAGATGCGGGCTGAGGTGCGCAGCTCGCATCCATTCCTGATCTGGGCGCCGTTCGACGCGCCCGCGCGGCGCTGGAGCTATGGCGAGTTTCACGAGCGGGTCGGGGCGCTCGCGGCGGGACTGGCGAAGCGCGGCGTCAAGCCGGGCGAGTATGTGCTCATTCACCTCGACAATTGCATCGAGGCGCTGCTGGCCTGGTTCGCGTGTGTCGAGTTGGGCGCGATCGCGGTGACCACCAACACACGCTCGGCACCGGCCGAGCTCGACTATTTTGCCGATCATTGCGGCGCGGTCGCCGCGATCACGCAGCCGGCCTATGCCGAGATCGTCGCACAGAACTGCCGCAACATCCGCTGGATGGCGGTGACCTCGCATGATTCGGGCGCGGCGCCCGCAAAACCGGTTTCGCGCAGCGACAGCTTTGAGGAGTTGTTCGCCGACAGTGCCGACCGTCCCAGGCGCGCGACCGATCCGCTCGCGCCGTGCAGCGTGCAATATACCTCGGGCACGACATCGCGCCCCAAGGCGGTGCTGTGGACCCACGCCAACGCGCTGTGGGGCGCCAAGATCAACGCCGCGCACGAGGACCTGCACGCAAGCGACGTGCATCAGACCTATCTGCCGCTGTTCCATACGAACGCGCTGGCCTATTCGATGCTGGCGACGCTTTGGGTCGGTGCCACCTGCGTGATCCAGCCGCGCTTTTCCGCCAGCCGGTTCTGGGGCGCCGCGCGCGAGCACGGCTCGACCTGGACCTCGACGATCCCGTTCTGCATGAAGGCGCTGCTCGAGCAGGAAATCCCGCGCGATCACAAATTCCGTCTGTGGGGCACCGCGATCAACGAACCGCCGGCCTTCGCCGCCTTCGGCGTCAAGATGATCGGCTGGTGGGGCATGACCGAGACCATCACCCACGGCATCGTCGGCGAGATCGACCAGCCCAACATTCCGATGTCGATCGGCCGCGCCGCGAGCGAATATCAGATCCGCATCACCGACGACGACGGCAGGCCGACCGAGGTCGGCGACACCGGCAACCTCTCGATCAAGGGCATCGTCGGCCTGTCGCTGTTCGCCGAATATCTGCACAATGAGAAGGCGACCCGCGAAAGCTTCGACGAGCACGGCTTCTTTCTCACCGGTGATCGCGTGGTGCGGCTGGAGAACGGCTACATCCGCTTCGGGGACCGCAGCAAGGACATGCTCAAGGTCGGCGGCGAGAACGTCGCCGCGTCCGAGATCGAGCAGGTGGTCGCAGTCGTCCCCGGCGTGCGCGAGGCCGCCGTGGTGGCGAAGACGCACCCGATGCTGGACGAGGTGCCGGTCGTCTTCATCATTCCGCAGGGCGGCGTCGCGGGTGCGCGGCCCGATCTGCACGAGGCGGTGATGGCCGCCTGCCGCGCCGGCCTCGCCGACTTCAAGGTGCCGCGCGAGATCCGTTTCGTCGACGACATGCCGCGCTCGACGCTGGAGAAGGTGGCGAAGGCGGAGTTGAGGAAGATGGTGGGGTGAGGCGTAAAGTAGGGTGGGTTAGCCGAAGGCGTAACCCACCAAGTTCGTCCGGCAAATGCGGAAGCATGGTGGGTTACGCTAACCCACCCTACGGCTACGACACCGAGTTCAGAACGATCCCAGCGCCACCGGGCGGAACGCCTGCAACAGCTGCTGGTCCAGCTTGCCGCCCATGCCTTCCATCATCGCAAACGCTCGCGCGTGGGTGAAGGGCATGCGATAGGCGCGCTTCTCCACGAGTGCCGCGTAGATGTCTACGATCGTCGTGACCCGCACGATATCGCTGATCTGGTTCGACGAGAGATTGTTGGGATAGCCGGAGCCGTCGAGGAATTCGTGGTGATGCAGCACGACGTCCAGCATCTCCGGCGGGAAGCCGCCCTGCGCTGCGAGCGCGTCATAGCCGCGGCGCGGATGCTGGCGGATTTCGGCCATCTCCTCGTCGGTGAGCTTGCCCGGCTTGTCGAGCAACGCGGAGGGGACGAAGGCCTTGCCGACGTCGTGCAGCAGCGCGGCACGGGTCAGCCGGCGCTGGTCGTCCTCGCGCATGCCGAGATGCTGGGCGAAGGAGACCGCAAATCCGGTCACGAACAGGCAGTGGCGGTAGCTGCCGACATGGTGGCAGCCCACCGTGGTGAGCCACTCGCGCAGCGAGGAGTGCTTGATCGCCTTCAGGATCTTGCTCTCGGCGGCGATGACATCGTCGAAGGTCAGGGGCACGCCGAGCGGCAGCTTCTCGAACATCTTCTTCAGCACCGCGTGCGCGGCCTCGACGCCGCGGTTGAGCGTCTTGCCGCGATCGGTCGCGTCATAGACGGCGGTGTCGGGGAAGGCCGCACGGATGCGCTGCAGGATGTCCTCGGGCTGAAGCGGCCGCGAGATGGTGTCGGTGGCGCCCAGCGCCCAGGCTTGCATGGTGCCGTGATGCAGGGCGTCCGCAAGCACGAACAGACGAGGCATCGCGCGATAGGCGTCGCCGCGCAGCTTGTTGCGCACCCGCTGCACGCTCTCGGGCGAGCGCAAATTGATGTCGACCACGAGGCCGGAGAGATCGCGCGAGGGCTGCTCGGGGAGCTCCTGCGTCGTCACCGTGGCAACGTCGCCGACCGCCTTGAGGATGCTGGCGAGCTCGGTGCTCTCGTCGCTCCGGTCGGAGGCGAGCAGAAGCCGGCGTTTGGCGGCTGGTTTGGCTGAGGCGTTCATGGCTTCCCCAAGAGCACGGGCGTGTTTCGGGCCAAAGCCTAAGCCGGATCAGGTTCTCCGGCCCTTAAGAGGCGTGCTCAATGGAACCCTGCGGAATCGTGGACAATTTTACGGAGTTCGGTTCCCGTGGCCTCTAATCAAAACCTCGAAAACAACCCCATGCACAGTAGAATGGTCATTGATAACAAAGGGAAATTTTGGGCACGGTCGTCCCGCCCACCGCCGTCATCGCCCGGCCCGACCGGGCGATCCAGTACGCCGAGACGGCGCGACTAGAACCGAGAAGCCGCGGCGTACTGGATGCCCCGCTTGCCGCCTTCGCTAAAGCTTCGGCGTCCCTGGACCTGAACCCCGGCGAAGCCTTGGCGTAGCCGGGTCGCGGAGCATGACAGCGAATATGCGGATGCGGTGTATCACGCTCAAACGAATCCGCCGGAGGCTGCCCCCCGGCGGATCATGTCAGGTCACAATCGCAACCGGCCTTACGCCTTCATTGCGCCCTTCACGGCTTCGGCCGTTATCGGCAGGGCCCGGACGCGGGCGCCTGAGGCGTTGAAGATGGCGTTGCCGATCGCGGGTGCGATCACCGTCACCGCGGGTTCGCCGACGCCGGTGGCCTTCTCGCCATTGGCGATCACGGCGATCGCAACCTCGGGCACCTGGCTCATGCGCAAGGGCGTGTAGCTGTCGAAATTGGTCTGCTCGATGCCACCGTCCTTCAGGGTCGCCTTCTCGTACATCGCCAGCGACAGGCCCCACAGCGCCGCACCCTCGACCTGAGCGCGGATGTTGTCGGGATGCACCTGCGTGCCGACGTCGGTTGCGACCGTGAGCTTCTTCACGGTCACCTCGCCCGACGACGCCACAGCGACATGGGCAACGCAGGCCGTCCAGCTTGCGGTCGCGCGTTCCTGCGACGAGACGCAGGCCACGCCCATGCCTTCACCCTTCGGCAGCTTCTTGCTGCCGTAGCCGGCAAGGCCCATTGCGGCGAGCAGCGTATTGCGGAGCCGCTGCGCGCCGCCGTCGTTCTTGCCGGCGCCGTCGAGCAGCGAGATGCGGAACTGCGCGGGGTCCTTGCCCGCCGCAGCCGCGATCTCGTCGATCATGCTTTCGACCGCCCAGAAGGTCCAGCCCGGTGCCACCGAGCGGAGCTGGCCAGACGGCGTGGCGTTGTGCGCCATCTCGTTCTTGATCGCGCGCACATGATGGTTGGGCACGGTGTAGAAGAAGTCGGCCCCGTTCACCGTGAAGGAATCGAGCGGACCCTTCTTGTCCACCGAGGGCGTCAGGAAATCGGGGATTCCCCAGCGAGCCGTCGGCCAGGCCGAAACCACGTCGTGGCTGAGCGCGACGAGCTTGCCGTCGCCGTCCACGCCCGCCTTTACTTTTTGATAGGTGAGCGGACGCGAGAAATCCATCGTCATGTCGTTCTCGCGCGTGTAGATCACCTTCACCGGCTTGCCGATGGCCTTCGCCGCCTGCACCGCCGGAATCATCATGTCGGCATCGAGCCTGCGGCCAAAGCCGCCGCCGAGCCACATCTGGTGCATGACGACGAACTTCGGATCGATCCCGGCCGCACCTGCCGCGATCGCGCCGGAGCGCGTCGCGAACTGGTTGCCGGAATAGATGTGCAGGATGTCGCCCTTGAACTCCGCAGTCGCGTTCATCGGCTCCATCGGCGCGTGGATGTTGATGCTGGTGGTGTACTCCGCCTCCAGCACCTTGGTCGCCGTGCCGAACGCCGCCGCGGGATCGCCGTCCTTGACGAAGAATTGCCCGGAATCCTCCAGCTTCTGAAGCCGCTTGGCCTCGTCGAGCAGCGACTGGCTCGACACTTTCGCGTTCGGGCCGCCGTCATAGGCGATCTTGAGCGTCTGCGCCGCCTTCTTGGCGTTGGCATAGGTGCTGGCGACCGCGACGACCCAGCCCGAGGTTGTTCCGGTCTTGTCGTCGAGGGTGACGGCCTTGATGAAGCCCGGCACCTTCTTGGCGGCGCTGTCGTCGACCGATTTCACCGTGGCGCCGAAGCGCACCGGCGGCGTCACCACCGCGGCATAGGCCATGCCCGGCAGCATTACGTCGATGCCGTATTTGGCCGTGCCGTTGGTCTTGGAGGGAATGTCGAGCTGCGGCACCGACACGCCGATCATGGTGTATTGATCCGGCGTCTTCAGCTTGATCGCCTTGAGCTCGTCCGGCGTAAAGGTTTTGGTCGCCTTGCCGCTCTTGACGACATCGGCGAACGACATCTGCTTCTTCGACTTCGGATGCGAGATCATGGAATCGCGCACCACGAGTTCCGACGCCGGCACGCCCATCGCGGCAGCCGCACCTTCGCTCAACGCCATCCGCCCGGCTGCGCCAGCCCGGCTCATGGCGTCGAAGTTCATCATGGTCGACCAGCTGCCGCCGGTGATCTGTGCGCCCAACACGGGGTCATTGAACTTCGGATCGTTGGAGGCAAGCTGAACGCGCATGTCGCTCCATTTGGCTCCTAACTCTTCGGCGACGATCTGCGCCATGGTGGAGGCGATGTGCTGTCCCATGTCGGCCTTGCCGCAGGTGACGGTGACGAGACCATCGGGCGCGATCGCATACCACACGCTCGGCTCGAAGGCCGAAGGCGCGGCAAGCGCCTCACCGATGCCAGGCACGCCGGCATAGCCGAGCACGAGGCCGGTGGCGGCGGTGCCGACCAGGAAGGAGCGGCGGCTAAGATCAGTCGTTTCGGCTGTGACGGTCTTGATGTGCTTATTCATGTGGGCCTCCGCTCGTTGCCGGAGGCGGATGCGGTGCGCATCTCGGTTGCGGCGCGCATGATTGCCTTCTGGATCCGCGAATAGGTCATGCAACGGCAGAGATTGCCGTCCATATGCGCCACGACCTCTTCCTTGGTCGGGTTCGGATTCTTCGCCAGCAGCGATGCCGCCTGCATGATCTGCCCGGATTGGCAGTAGCCGCATTGCGGAACCTGCTCGGCGATCCATGCCTTCTGCAAGGGATGGTCGCCCTTGGCAGCGAGGCCTTCGATGGTGGTGATCTTCTTGCCGGCGACATCGCTGATCATGGTCTGGCACGAACGCACGGCTTCGCCGTTGACGTGCACGGTGCAGGCCCCGCACAGGCCGGCACCGCAGCCGAACTTGGTGCCGGTCATCTGCAATTGCTCGCGGATCGCCCAGAGGAGCGGCGTGTCATTCGCCGCATCCACGGACAGACTCCGCCCGTTGATGGTGAGAGTTGGCATAGGCGTCTTCCCCTGCCGGTGCATGAAGCCGCTTACGGCGGCAACTTGAGTAGCGGACGCCCACCGGGCCGGCGCCAGCCTTGCCCGCAAGAATGATCGCGTTCAGGCGCGGAGGCAAATGCAATTTGGAATCGATCGAAACAAACGCGGCGCGCGCTTCTTGTGCGTTGCGAGACCGGCGGTGATGCAGCGGCTGAACGCAACAGAGTGCACACCAAGCATGCAGGCCATCGCGTCACGGCGGTTTCCTCCGAGTAACCGACCGCGTTAGGATGAGCGAAGAAACAAGATGACAAGGTGGAAGCAATGCCTGGGATCGATCGGGACGGCGTCGGAATCTACTACGAGGTTCATGGCGAAGGTCCGCCGCTGCTGCTCACCCACGGCTACTCCTCGACCTCGGCGATGTGGCATGGGCAGGTCGAGGCGCTTGCCAGGGATCACAAGCTGATCTTGTGGGACATGCGCGGTCACGGCCAGTCTGACTATCCCGCCGATGCCGCCGCTTACAGCGAAGCGCTCACGGTCGGCGACATGGCGGCGATCCTCGATGCGGTCGGCACTGAGCGCGCCATCATCGGCGGACTGTCGCTCGGCGGCTACATGTCGCTCGCCTTCGCTCGCGCGCATCCAAAGCGCGTCCGCGCGCTGCTGATTATCGACACCGGCCCGGGCTTCAAGAAAGATGACGCACGCGAGGCCTGGAATGCGCGGGCGCTCGCCACTGCCGACAAGCTCGATCGCGAAGGGCTCGACGTGCTGAAGGCGGCGACGCGCGAGCGCGCCACCGCGAACCATCGCAGTGCCAGGGGATTGGCGCTCGCCGCACGCGGCATGCTGACCCAGCGCGATGCGAAGGTGATCGAGCTGCTACCGGAGATCAAGGTGCCCAGCCTGATCGTGGTCGGCGCCGACGACACGCCGTTTCTCGCCGCGTCCGACTATATGGCCGCGAAAATTCCCGGCGCACAAAAGGCCGTGATCCCCGCCGCCGGGCACGCCGTCAACATCGATCAGCCGCAGGCTTTTGTTGACGCGGTGCTGCCTTTCCTGAAGAACTTGCCGGAATAGATCGGACAGGAACACTGGCAATGAAGCGAGCGATGTTGGCTGCGGGCGCGGTGTTGCTGTCAGTATCCGCGCAGGCCGAGCAATTCGGCGGGACACCGCCCCGCCTGCCCTTCGTCGCGACCTTGTCGAACAACACCCCGCTCGCCTTCGGCATGGATGCCGGGCAAACCGCGCGCGCCCTCGGCCAACCCCTGCAATATGTGAGGGGCCGCCCCGGCAACGAGATCTATCTCGCGCTTCGCAATATCGGCGGCAGCGGACTGATCTCCAACCGTCACCGCCTGTTCCTGCAGTTTCGTCATGGCCGGTTGGCGGGATGGAAGGAGGATTACGGCGAGAACTGGATGTGGGAGTGAGAGTGGCTTTTCATGACGCAGAGCAATCCTCTCTGCGCCATCATGCGTTGAAGCTGCCACATCGTCATGGCCGGGCTTGTCCCGGCCATCCACGGTCTTTCCTGCCTCACCAAGAACGTGGATGCCCGGGACGAGCCCGGGCATGACGAGTTTGTGGAACGAGCGGAACCCGCAATCGAAGACTAACCCAAAAAGGACAACCCGCGTGGGACAAGACATCAAGCTGACGGCCTCCGATAATTTCCAGCTCAGTGCCTATCGCGCTGACCCCGCGGGCACGGCGAAGGGCGCGGTGGTGGTGATCCAGGAAATTTTCGGGGTCAACCATCACATCCGCTCGGTCTGCGATCGCCTCGCCGGGGAAGGCTATGTCGCGATCGCGCCGTCGATCTTCGACCGGACCTCGCCGGGCTTCCAGTCCGGCTACACGCCTGACGAGATCGCGGAAGCGCGCAAGTTCGTCGCCAGTCCGGATTGGGACGCGATGCTGCGCGATACGCAGGCGGCGATCGATGCGGTGAAGAGCGTCGGTCCGGTTGGCATCATCGGCTTTTGCCTGGGCGGTAGCGTCGCCTTTGTCGCGGCGACGCGGCTGTCGGGCCTGAATGCCGCTATCGGCTATTACGGCGGCGCCGTCGTGCGCTTTGCTGACGAGACACCAAAAGCGCCGACGCAGCTGCATTTTGGCGAGAAGGATGCCGGCATTCCCCTGACCGACGTCGAGACCATCAAGACGAAGCGGCCGGACGTCGAGGTCTTCGTCTATCCGGGCGCCCAGCACGGCTTCCATTGCGATGAGCGGGCGAGCTACGACAAGGCGAGCGCCGACATCGCCTGGCCGCGCAGCATGGAATTTTTCGCCAGGCATTTGAAATCGTAGCGCGCGGCTTCGCTGTCATTCCGGGATGCGCCGACAGGCGCAGGCGCGCAATGGCGAGCAGGAATCGGGTGGCTGCATCCTGCTGCCCGGCGATAGAGCTGGCTGATCAAGCCATCGTACGCCGGGAGATCGTCATGCAGCAGGCCAATACGAACATCGTCATCCGCAATCCGTTCGGCACCATGGACGTGCCCGCGCCTGATGATCGCGACGTCATGGACTATGCCGCAACCGCCTTACTTTCGGGCGATGCGGCCGACGACAACGCGGCGCATTGGGCAGACATTCAGGCGCTGTCCGATCCTCTGGAAGGCCCGTGGGCCAGCCGCTGGAATGGCGGCGCCGATCCGACCATCGCCGGCGATACGCCGGAGACGTGGAAAGACGGGCGCGCGGAGGTGCGGGTCGCAGGCGGACGCATCTATCTGCGCTTCGATTGGGATCACGGCCGACGGCACGGGCTGATCGATGCTGCGCGCGAGGGCGCGCGCCTGGTGGGGAAATACATCAACCTAACCAATCCCGCGATCACGCGGCCATGGATCGGGCGCGTGGTCGATGCCGCGCGCATCGACGGATGTTTTCCGAACGGGCGGCTGGATTTCAGAAGGTGAGCTAGAGCTTCGGTTCTGATTGCATCAGAGCCGAAGCTCTAGATTCATTTTTGACGCGTTTTCTTAACGCGAACCGGTATCCACTTCGCTCGAAAACGCTCTAGAACCAGCGCTCGCCGACGAACACGGTGTCGCCGGGGCTCAAGGGGGTGCCGAGCGGCACCACGGCGCGCATGGCTCCGCCGGCTTCGGTATGCGTGACGGTGACCACGTCGCGCTTGGCGCGGGGCGAGAAGCCGCCGGCGATCGCGACGGCGCTTTCGACCGTCATGTTCGGCACGTAGGGATACTGGCCGGGCGCGGAGACTTCGCCGAGAATGAAGAACGGGCGATAGGCCTCGATCTCGACGGCGACCGAAGGTTCGCGGATGTAGCCATTGCGCAGGCGCGCGGCGATCTCGCCCGCAAGTCCCGCCGGAGTGCGGCCGCGTGCCGGCACGCCGCCGATCAGCGGCATCGTGATGGAGCCGCCGGCGTCGATCGCGTAGCTGTTGGTGAGACCTTCCTGGCCATAGACCACGACGCGCAGCCTGTCGCCGGCGTCGAGATGGTAGGAGGAATCGTAGCGGACCGGCGCCGCCATCGGTGCGGCATAACCGACCGGCATGGGTGCAGGCGAAGAGGCAAAGGAATTGCGCAACGCCCCGATGGCGCCGCCACCGTCGGCGACCGCGACCGGCTGTGGCGCGTAATAGGGCTGGCCATAGGCCATGGAGTCGAGATCGGCGCGCGGCTGCATCACCGCGACGGGGCCGGCGGTCTGCATGCAGCCGCCAAGGGCAAGCGCGGCGGACGCTGCCAGAGACACTGCCGAAATCGACCATCGAAACGCGCGTGCAACCGGCACCGGACCTATCCCTCGAAACGAGACAGATCCAGTGATGCACCGGTTATGGTTAATAAAGCGTTGAGGGGGCGGGATGAGCACAGCGATGCGGCTAGGGGTGCAGTGCGCTCCCTCTCCCGCTTGCGGGAGAGGGTTGGGGAGAGGGTGCCTCCACGACGAGACAGTTCCCTAGAGGAAAGAGCCCTCACCCGCCGCGCTCGGGACGATGCTTCGCATCACCCGAGGCGCATCGACCTCTCCCGCAAGCGGGAGAGGTGCAGCGAGTTCGTGGTTAGACTTACGCGCTCACGCCCACTCCGATCGGGCAGGAGACGCCGGTGCCGCCCAGGCCGCAATAGCCGGCGGGATTCTTGGCCAGATATTGCTGATGATAGTCCTCGGCAAAGTAGAATTCGCCGGCGGGTGCGATCTCGGTGGTGATGGTGCCGAGACCTTTTGCAGCAAGCGCCTTCTGATAGAGCGCCTTCGATTGATCGGCCGCTTTCTTCTGCGCGTCTGAATAGGTGTAGATCGCGCTTCGATACTGCGTGCCGACGTCGTTGCCCTGACGCATGCCCTGCGTCGGGTTGTGGCTCTCCCAGAACGTCTTCAACAGCTTCTCGTACGACACCTTGGTCGGATCGAACACGACCAGCACCACTTCGGTGTGACCGGTGCGGCCCGAGCAGGTCTCTTCATAAGTCGGGTTCGGCGTGTGGCCGCCGGCATAGCCGACGGCGGTGGCGTAGACGCCGTCGCCGAGCTCCCAGAACTTGCGCTCGGCGCCCCAGAAGCAGCCGAGCCCAAACACCGCCTGCTCGAGACCGGCGGGATAAGGCGGCTGCAACTTCGCGCCGTTGACGAAATGGATGGTCGCGGTCGGAATGGCTTGCGCACGGCCCGGCAGCGCTTCCGTGGCGCTCGGCAATGCGGTGGTCTTGCGCATGAACAGCATGGACGGATCTCCAAGAACGAGCTGTCGGTCGCCTGGGACAAGCTATTGAGCCAAGGCGATGAGCCAAGCGCTCAGGCGGCGTGCTCGTGATCAGTTGGGAATATAGGTCTTTACGCGCAAAGGGGCAGCCCTGTTACGCCGCCCGCGCGCCGGTTCGAGTCGCGCGGATTAAAAGTTCAATCCCGGGAATAGCCGATCAGCGGCTTGCGCGGGCGGAACAGGATCATCAGGAGGATGCCGAGAATGCCGAGGACGGCGAAAACCGGCTGATCCAGCACCAGGCGGATCACCGAGGTCCAGAGCCAGGGCGCCTTGGCCTCGACCCAGGTCCGGAATGCCGTCTGGCTGGCCTGATTGATGTCGTTCCAGAACTGGCCGAAGCGAGTGAACCGCAGGGTCTGGTCGGCCACCCAGCGGGCGCCGTCGTAGACCATGAAGATGAACCCGCCGGCGAGCAGCAACAGCCCAATCAGTCGGAAAAAGCCGCGGATCATGCCTCACCCTCTATGGTCGTCCGATCGGACGACCCTCGGAACGCCGCCAGCCAATACAAGGGAGACGGCAGAAATTCAACCTCTTCAGGGCGTTACGGCACTCATCCGCGCCCTAAGGGGCTGCTTGTCCAGCCCGGGAAAGCGTTGACGGTGCCCAAGACCCTCTCTATAAGGGCGCCAACTGGCGGCGGGCGCAATCCTGCCGCCGCTGTTCTTTGAGCAGATGCAGGCTCTTTGGGCCTCAGAGACGGCCGAAAGGCTGTCGCTCATGTTCCGGGAACGGCCTAGCAACCGAACACCTTAAATCCGAGCGTCGATTACGCGGTCAAGCAAGCCGGCGCTACCCGACCAAGACGCGACCGGTACCCGCAAAGGACATTGAGACCATGGCCAATACCACTTCCGCCAAGAAAGCGACGCGCAAGATCGCCCGCCGCACCGCCGTCAACAAGTCGCGCCGCACCCAGATGCGCGGTGCCGTGCGTAACGTCGAAGAAGCCATCAAGACCGGCGACCGCGCCGCTGCCGTGACGGCGCTGGCGAATGCCGAGCCCGCTTTGATGCGCGCCGCGCAGCGAAACATCATTCACAAGAACAATGCCAGCCGCAAAGTCTCGCGGCTCACCGCGCAGATCGCCAAGCTCGCCAAGTAAACTCGCGAGCGTTCTGGCACGCCGTCCGGTCGAGTCATTCGATCGGGCGATCACATCGCACATCACACCCGTCAAACAGCCCGGCATCGCGCCGGGCTTTTTTGTTGCCCGTCATAGTCACGCAAGCAGTCACGCCTCGAACGACCTTCGATCGGAGGATTGCGGCGTTTGCACCATGATGCGTCCGTAGTTTTACCTGCGAATGGTTTTGCAACAGCGGAAACTTCCACCGCGGTGCAAAAAGCCCCTGCGAGGCGGGCGCAAGTTGAATTCGTGTGCCTGCGAGTTCTGCACACCGTAGTTTCCCCGGATCGCGTCACGCGATGGAGTTACCCTGTGAAACGAGACTCAAAAAACGATGGCTCGCTAACAACTTATCGACATAGTGACGCCAAGCATTTGGAAAATTCACCCGCGCGTCGCGCGCGTGACGCTTTTGTAAAAAATTTTTGGCGGTGGCGGAGAATTGTCACATCAAACGTGGCGTCTTCGATTCTGAGCACGATTCCAAAAACTTGCTCTGAAGCCTGTGCACAAGTCTGCGTGGCGTTAACGCAGATCAAGATTTTTGATGCCTCAAGTGTGAATCAATTCCGTTGCGAGTCTTTCCGCATAGTGTATTCCTTAAGAGGTCAGCGGCGCCCACGATCTTGAGACCAGCGCGGTATCGGAAACGGGGCGAGCGTGCAAATCGGCGGCGATGTGCACGTAGGCGGCGCTTCAACAAGCGATTGTCGGATCAAAACCCACAGCAATGTGGGACGGTAGCTCTTTGTCTGAATGTCTCCAAGCGGGATCTATCTCTTGCGCTTAAGAGACATCTTGAAAGCTGCCCCGACAGGCATGATGGCGAAGCCGAGCGGACGACGAGTACACGGGCAGGCATCCGACTAAGACGCGGGTGTCGTTTAGACACGCAGGACCTTGTCGTGAGCAATTACGGCAGGACGGGGAGGTATCATGTCTTACGAACTCAACGCGGTATTGAAACACATTTCGACTTCCAGCATTTCGACTTCCAGCGATGCCGTTTTAGATCCGTCGGACACCAAGCCTCCCGAGTGTCACGGAGCGCCGAGTACGCGCTGACCTCGCGACCCCTCCATCTCTAGACATTGCTGATCGGACGCGGCGTTTCCGCCGAACGGTCGAGCCATGCCTGCAGGTGAAATCGCTTGAGGTCCCGCCATTGCAAATATCCCTGGGCAGGCATCCCTGGCAGGAACTCTGCATGGCGCTCACCACGCAACCTTATCTCTCAAGAAAAGTTCTCAAATGATGACAACCCCGGAACAGGATCGCTGGTCACGCGTGAAGAGTCGGCTGCGCTCGAACGTTGGCGAGGACGTCTATACGAGCTGGTTTGCGCGCATGGATCTGGAAGGCGTCCAGGACGAGAGCGTGCGTCTGTCGGTGCCGACCCGCTTCCTGAAGAGCTGGATCCAGGCCCATTATGCCGAGCGCGTGCTGTCGTGCTGGCAGGCCGAGATGCCCGAAGTGCATCGCATCGATCTCACCGTGCGCTCGGCCGTGCGCCCCGTGGTTCAGCAGAAGGAAGCGCCCGCGCCGATCGAAACGCGCCGCTCGCCTGCGCCGGAGCTGCGTTCGACCGCGACCGCGCCGGTCTCGGCCAATCATGATGCGCTCGGCGGCTCGCCGCTCGATCCGCGCCTGACATTTGCGAGCTTCGTCGTCGGTCGCTCCAACACGCTGGCGCATGCGGCTGCGCGTCAGGTCGCCGAGGGTCGTCGCGGCGATCCCGTCATGTTCAATCCGCTCTATATCCATGCGGGTGTCGGCCTCGGCAAGACGCATCTCCTGCAGGCGGTGACCTGGGCCGGCAATTCCGGCAACGAGCGCAAGGTGCTTTATCTCACCGCCGAGAAATTCATGTACGGCTTCGTCGCCGCGCTGAAGACGCAGACGGCGCTCGCCTTCAAGGAAGCGTTGCGCGGCATCGACGTGCTCGTGATCGACGATCTCCAGTTCCTGCAGGGCAAGTCGACCCAGGCCGAGTTCTGCCACACGCTGAACGCGCTGATCGATGCCGGCCGCCAGGTCGTGATCGCGGCCGACCGTCCGCCGTCCGATCTCGAAAGCCTCGACGACCGCGTGCGCTCGCGGCTGGCCGGCGGCCTCGTGGTCGAGATGGCCTCGCTCGGCGAGGAGCTGCGACACGGCATTCTCAAGTCGCGCGTCGCCGCGGCCCGCGCCCATCATGCGACCTTCGAGGTGCCGGAGGAGGTGCTGACCTATCTGGCCCGCGCCATCACCCACAACGGCCGCGATCTCGAAGGCGCGATCAACCGCCTGCTCGCACATTCGAAGCTCAACAGCCGGCCGGTGACGCTGGAGATGGCGGAGCACGAGGTGCGCGACCTGATCCGGCCGCAGGAGCCGAAGCGGATCAAGATCGAGGACATCCAGCGCGTGGTGGCACGGCAGTATAATGTCAGCCGCTCCGACCTCTTGTCCTCGCGCCGGACCGCCAACGTGGTCCGTCCGCGCCAGGTGGCGATGTATCTCGCCAAGACGCTGACCCTGCGATCGCTGCCGGAAATCGGCCGCCGCTTCGGCGGGCGCGACCACACCACGGTGCTGCACGCCGTGCGCAAGATCGAGGCCCTGGTTTCCAAGGACACGGCGCTGTCGGACGAGGTCGAATCGCTCAAGCGCCAGCTTCAGGAATAAACGCCTATTTGCTTCCGGCCCCATCCCAAGCTGCATCGGAGGTCGTCATGCCCGGCGAGGCGTTCAGCGCGTTGCGGAAACATCGGTAAATCGTGGGGAACTGCCTCCCGATCCCTTGAATCCGGGGGCCATCCGCGCCACCTTGCGCGACCCTGACGGCTTTGGTCATATCGGCTGGATGATCCGGCCTTCCGGGGTCTTCGGTGCCGTGGCGCGCGTCCCGCCGCCCGGCTTTTCCAGATTTGTGTTTCCTTGGGGATCGGGCGAGTAGTGCAATGAAGGTTACGGTCGAACGCGCGCAACTCCTGAAGTCGCTGGGCCACGTCCACCGCGTGGTCGAGCGCCGCAACACGATTCCGATCCTCGGCAACGTGCTTGTTAGGGCCGAGAACGCGAAATTGTCGCTGAAGGCGACCGACCTCGACCTCGAGGTCACCGAAACGCTCGCGGCGGAAACCGCGACCGCGGGCTCCACCACCGTGCCGGCGCACATGTTCTACGATATCGTGCGCAAGCTGCCGGACGGTTCGCAGATCGTGCTCGAGGCCGACGGCGACCGCGCCGTGCTGGCGATCCGCGCCGGCCGCTCCCGCTTCACGCTGCAGACCCTGCCGGAGAACGATTTTCCGGATCTCGCCGCTGGCGACATGTCGCATTCGTTCAGCCTCGCCGCCAAGGACGTCAAGCGGCTGATCGACCGCACCCAGTTCGCGATCTCCACGGAGGAGACCCGCTATTATCTTAACGGCATCTATCTGCATGCCGCAGGCTCGGCCAAAGCCGCCACTTTGCGCGGCGTCGCCACCGACGGCCACCGCCTCGCCCAGCTCGACCTGGTCCAGCCCAAGGGCGCCGAGGGCATGCCCGGCGTGATCGTGCCGCGCAAGACCGTCGGCGAGGTGCAGCGCCTGATCGAGGACAACGAGGCCGAGGTCACGATCGAGCTGTCGCAGGCCAAGATCCGCTTCACCATCGGCAATGTGGTGCTGACCTCGAAGCTGATCGACGGCACCTTCCCCGATTACGGCCGCGTCATCCCCCAAGGCAACGACAAGGAACTCGTCGTCGACAAGAAGGATTTCGAGAACGCGGTCGACCGCGTCTCGACGATTTCCAGCGAGCGTGGGCGCGCCGTGAAACTCTCGCTGTCGCCGGGCAAGCTGGTGCTGTCGGTGACCAATCCGGATTCCGGCAGCGCGACCGAAGAGCTCGAAGTCGAATACGCTTCCGACGCCCTCGATATCGGCTTCAACTCCCGCTACCTACTCGACATCGCCGCCCAGATCGAAGGCGACGTCGCAACGCTCCGGCTCGCCGACCCCGGCTCGCCCACCCTGGTGCAAGACCGCGACGACAAGAGCGCGCTGTACGTGCTGATGCCGATGCGGGTGTGAGGAGTCCTCTCGCGATACCATCTATGTGGAGGCAACCCCTCACCCGGCTTCGCTTCGTGAAGCGGCAGCTACTCTTCTCGAAACAAGCGCGATGCCCGTTGCTGCGCCCTCTCCCCTTGTGGGAGAGGGCTGCTCGGCTGGCAGATGCCAACTCAGTCGGGTGAGGGGTTAGTGCCGCAGGAGCCATCCCATCGGCCGGTCCCCAAGCGTCTCCGCCAATTCGCGAAGAACATGCGGCATGAGCCGACGGATGCGGAAGCCGCAATGTGGCGCCTGCTCAGGGATCGTCGATTGTCCGCCTACAAGCTTCGCCGACAAGTTCCGTTCAAAAGCTACATTCTCGACTTCGTCTGCTTCGAGAAGCGCCTCGTGATCGAGATCGACGGCAGTCAGCACGCAGAGTCACGAAGCGATGCAGCGCGTGATGCGGCTCTCTCCGCTGAAGGCTTTGTCATCGCGCGCTACTGGAACAATGACGTGTTGCAGCGGCCCACCTCTGTATTGGACGACGTTCTTGCAAAGCTCGCCCTGCGGTAACATACCCCTCACCCGTCGCCTCACTTCGTGAGGCGCCACCCTCTCCCACAAGGGGAGAGGGGAAGAATCGCGGCCATGACGAAGACCTGATGACCCCCTCCCGCATTCATCGCCTGACGCTGACGCATTTTCGTAATTACCGGGCGGCGGGGCTCGAGGCGGCGGCTGACTTGGTGGCGCTGGTCGGGCCGAACGGAGCGGGCAAGACCAATTGCATCGAGGCGATCTCGTTCCTGTCGCCGGGACGCGGCCTGCGGCGCGCGACGCTGGACGACGTCGCCGACAACCAGGGCGACGGCTCCTGGGCGGTGTCGGCACAGGTCGAGGGCGCGCTGGGCCTCGCCACGCTCGGCACCGGCATCGATCCGCCGCGCGCAGATAGCCCGGTCAGCCGGCGCTGCCGGATCGACCGCGAACCGGTCAATTCGGCGGCGTCGTTCGGCGACCACATCCGCATGGTGTGGCTGACGCCGGCGATGGACGGGCTATTCATGGGAGCGGCATCCGAGCGGCGGCGCTTCTTCGACCGCCTGGTGCTTGCCATCGACAGCGACCATTCCAGCCGCATCTCCGCGCTCGAACGCTCCCTGCGCTCGCGCAACCGCCTGCTCGAGACGCGCAATTACGACGACCATTGGTGTGACGCGATCGAGCGCGAGACCGCGGAGCTCGCGGTCGCGGTCGCCGCAACCCGCGGCCAGACCGCGGCGCGTCTCACCGGCATGCTGAACGCGCGCGCGCAGGCCTCCGCCTTCCCCTCGGCGCAGATCGCGCTCGACGGCTGGATGGAGAACGCGCTGCTGACGGAGACCGCGACCTCGGTCGAGGACCGCTACCGCCAGATCCTGCGCGACAACCGTCCGCGTGACGCCATCGCCGGCCGCACCACGGATGGTCCGCATCTCACCGATCTGCAGGTGATCTACGCGCCGAAAAGCATGCCGGCGCGCGATGCCTCGACCGGCGAGCAGAAGGCGCTGCTGATCGGGCTGGTGCTGGCGCATGCGAGCCTGGTCGCCGAGATGACCGGCATCGTGCCGCTGCTGCTGCTCGACGAGGTCGTCGCGCATCTCGATCCTAATAGGCGCGCGGCGCTGTTCGACGAGTTGCGCAAACTCGGCGCGCAGGTGTGGTTGACCGGCGCAGACCCCGCCGCCTTCGCCGAGATCGGCGCTGGGGGCGAGATCTTTGACGTCGAAAGCGGACAGGTATCGGCCCGGCGCTAGTCGCCGCCGTTGAACCAGCCCCATTTCCGCCGCGACTAGTTGCCGGAGGCGGCGGCGACGGTGTCGCAGCCGTTTTGCAATCGCGCAATGACATCACGCGCGATACCCTGGACGCGCGAGACCCCTGGAGAGTGAGATGCGGACGGCAAGGTCCGGGGCGCAGGCTTCGGCACGATGGTGGGCGTTTGCGTGCGGCATCGTCTTGCTCGCGACGTGCATGCTCGCGGCGAGCGCCGGCGCCTGGATGCCGCAGCCGCTGTTTTCGGCCGAACTCACGCCGGATCCCGATGCCAGGCTGCCCGCACCGACCCGCTACAGCTTTAGAGGGATCCACACCACCCTGATGCGGGGCGTCGAAGCGCCGCTTCGCGTCAAGCTCGAAGCCACCGTGCCCGCCGGGCTCAGCGACGTTCTCGCCTTCTACCGCAGGGAGCTCGCAAAGCTCGGCTGGCAGGAGCAGCTCGATGGCGCCGTCGTCTCCGCCGATCACGTGCAACTCGCGTTCGTCTCTCCGCTCGGGCCGGCCATGCTGGAGCTCGGCCGCAAGGACAGCAGCACCTTGGTCCATCTCGTCCAGAAGAACTCGGATACTGCAACCCGGGCGAATGTCATACCCGAACCGGGCCAGGCGAAGCTGGTGTTCAGCAACATCGGCGAGACGGAAGCCGTGCTCGGGATCAACGCGCGGACCATCAAGCGCGCCGCCGGCGCTGACGCCGTCTCGCTGGATCTGGCGCCCGGCAAATATTCCTACGACCTGGGCGTGCCCGGCCGTCCGGCTCGGACCCACATCCTCACCGTCGCGGCCGGCGACGCCTGGGAGCTCACCGTCGGGCGCGACGGCGAGGCATGGTCGCCGCTCCAGCTGTATTGACTGGTCCGGGATGTTTGAACCTGCCCGGTTCCTGCCGCGACTTCTCGTCTGAGGCTCGCCGACGGTGTCGCAGCCGTTGCAATCGCGCGCGCCCAGGCGACGCGCCGCATCCTGGAGACGTAACGATGGCGATGATCCCGCGCGGGATGCAAGTCCCGGCACGATGGCGGCTGCTTGCATGCGGTCTCTTCCTGATGGCGAGCTGCTCGATCGCAGCCGGCGCCGACGAGGGCGTCGTCGACGTCCACGCGCTGCCGCAGCTCGAAGGTGCGGTGGAAGACACCTCGCGCCCCGATCCCTATCGCGTCGAATATCGCGTACCGACGCCGCAGGCCGTGACACTGCCCGCGATCCAAAAGCTCCTGAGCGCCAACGGCTGGGTGTCCTATGTGATGCCGCTTGAGGAGAAAAGCACCCTGCTGAAGTTCAGGAAGGGACGACAGGGCCTTTCCGTTCATTTCACGCAGGCGCCCGGCCGGCCCGACCAGTCCGTGGTTTACTACACGACCGACCGGATCTACGGGAACGTGCCGTTTCCGGAAGGCGCAAGCGACATCGTGTTCGACGGGACCCGACCCTATCTCGGCTGCGTCGCGCCGACGCCGCTCGATGCAACGTCGGGTTTCTATGCCAGCCAGATGGCTGCGATCGGCTGGCAGAAGCTCACGCCGGAAACCGCTGCGCGCTGGACGACCAGCCTGGATGAAACCGCTCCCAACGGCCTGCGCGCGTTCTACGCGCACGCCGATAGCAAGGAGACCGGCTTCTATCAGCAGAAGCCTGTAATGCTGACGCTGACGCGCCGCGACGATGGCCGCACCAATGTCGATATCCGGGTCGCGCCCTTCGCCCTACCCAGCGAGCTCAAGGCCGATAGCGATCTGGCCGGCCTGCCGCGGCCGAGCCCGAC
The DNA here is from genome assembly GCF_055807435.1 of Bradyrhizobium sp. Ken51. NCBI lineage: Bacteria > Pseudomonadati > Pseudomonadota > Alphaproteobacteria > Hyphomicrobiales > Nitrobacteraceae > Bradyrhizobium > Bradyrhizobium sp. Ken51. Next base: position 77,496 of record NZ_JBVVPB010000018.1, read on the forward strand.
CAAGACGGCCAGGGGCCTCGGCAGCGCAAGCTCCGACAAGCGCGAGATGTCGGCCGCCGCGATGGCCGAGCTGCCCGCCGTGCTCGCCTTCTATCACCGCGAGCTTGCCGCGCGCGGCTGGCAGGAGGACGGCAGCGCGCCACTCGCGCCCGGCGACGAGGTCGCGATCAAGATCTCTTCGGCGGAGGAAACCGGCGTGCTGCGGCTCGGCCGCAAATACGATTTCACCATGGTCAGCCTCACCGTGCAGGTGAAGGGATCCGCGCTTGCCGCCCGTGCAAAGGCGAAGAAAGAGGCGGACGAAAAGTTCCTTGGGGACGCGTTAGGTGCGGCCAAGCAGCTGATCACCGCCGACGAAGCAAGGCGCAAGGTGCAGGCGGCCGCATTGTCTGACGCGCCGCTGAATGCGCTCGCCGACAGCAAGACTCCGGTGCCGCTGCCCGAAAACGCCGAAGGCGTGAACTTCGAGGGCGAGGACGGCAGGCTCGAATTCTCCTCGACCTCGAGCGTGAAGGCGCTCACCGCGTTCTATCGCGCATCGCTCAAGCCAGCGGGCTGGAAAGAGCAGCCCTCCGTCATCAACCAGCCCAACATGGCGATGATGGAATTCTCCAAGAGCGGCAAGTCGATTTCGATGACCGTGATGCAGATGGGGCCGAAGGTGAACGTCAGCGCCAACGGCTCCGGTCTGGTCGTCGCCGCGGCGAAGCCCGTCGAGGCCAAATCGACGCAGGCTAAGGCGGTCCAGACCAAATCGAGGGAGCCGCTCACGCCCGATTCCGATTCCGCCCTGCCGGTGCCGACACAGCGCAGTTCGACCGGATTAAGCTCCACGAAATTCCCCGGCAGCGACCAGTCGTTCCGGACCGAGCTCGAAGCCAGCGTCCCCGCCGAGCTTGGCGAGGTCCTCGCGTTCTATCGCGCGGAGCTGACCAAGCGGGGTTGGCAGGAAAAGACCGACGGCGCGATCGTGACGGCCGAGCGGGCTGAGCTCGCGTTCACCTCGCCGGAGGGACCGGCCGTGCTGAAGCTCGGCCGCGCCAGGGACGAGACGACGGTCAGCCTGATGCAGCGAAATCCGCAGGCCGCGGCCAAGGCCGACATCATGCCGAAGGCGGGACAGGCGAGATTGATGCTCGGCAATATGGGGCCGAAGGAAGCATCGCTGACGATCAACAATCAGACCGTGAAGATCGCGGCCGGCGCCGGCGGTCCGCAGTCGCCAAAAGGCCCGATGCTCGATCTGCCGCCCGGCAAGTACCAGTACGCGCTGCGCCTGCCCGGACGTCCTGCTCGCACCGAGACGCTCACCGTAGCCGCCGGCGATGCCTGGGGCCTCCTGGTGGGACCAAGCGGAGACGTGCTGCCGCTGCAGATGTATTGAGCCAGGGGCGCTGATGCGGAGAACGGAGATGGCGACCGTAAGGCGCATGATGAGAGGGCCGGCACGCCGCTTGCTGCCGCTGTGCGGCGTCGTGCTTCTCGCAGGCGGTCTGGCCGCCGCAAGCGCGGGCGGATGGATACCACATCCATGGCCGCAAACTTCGGCCGCACTCACACCGGCGGATCCCGGCGCCGACATGCCGGTGCCGAAGCAACACAACTTCTTCGCCTCCAAAACCACCCGTGCGACCGGCATTGAAGTCCCGCTGCGTGTCGGATACGAAACCCATGTGCAAGCCGAGCTCAGCGATGTGCTGGCCTTCTACCGCACGGAGCTCGCAAAGCGCGGCTGGGAGGAAAAGCCGCACGGCACGATGGTCGCCGCCGATCACGCTCAACTCGCCTTCGTCTCCCCAAAGGGGCCGGCCACCCTGAAGCTGGCCCGTGCCAAGGACGAGACCACGGTCGAGCTTGTGCAGCGGAATACCGAGGCCGCGGCCAAGGCCAACTTCCTACCGATAGCCGGACAAGCGCGGCTGATATTCGGCTATCTTGTACCTGACGTGGCTTCGCTCACGATCAACGATAGGACCGTCAAGATCGCGGGCGGCGCAAATCACCCACAAACGCTGGATCTGCCGCCTGGCACCTATTCCTACGAGCTGCGCGTGTCCGGCCATCTGTCGCGTACCGACACCATCACCCTGGCTGCGGGCGAAGCTTGGTCCCTCAGGTGGGATGACGACGATCAGAAGCCGGATCAGATCTACTGAACCCGCTGGCCGGTTCCGGGGCGCCACGGCCCTCTCAGATCGCTTCTCCGCCCCGCAAAATCCACGTCTCTGAGGGCTAAAAACAGGGCCTAGAATCAGGCTTTTTGCAGCGGCCGGAATCGGCCATCGTGAGGCTTGAAAATAGGCTCAAAAACCCTATCTCATCAAAGACTTGCCGGGAGATACTTTGCGCTAGGCGCAATCCGTCTTTCGTGGCACAAATAGCCTGCATATCAGCGCCTTTTGCGCCGCTGATTCGGGCGACATCTCGAAGGCCTCTCATGACAGAACCTGCTCGGCAGACGCCTGCCGAAAACGAACCCTCAAATCCGAGCGATTACGGGGCGGAATCGATCCGCGTGCTGAAGGGTCTCGACGCCGTTCGCAAGCGCCCCGGCATGTATATCGGCGACACCGATGACGGCTCGGGCCTGCATCACATGGTCTACGAGGTCGTGGACAACGCGATCGACGAGGCGCTCGCGGGTCATGCTACGCGCGTGGACGTCGTACTCAATGCCGACAATTCCGTCACCGTGCGCGACGACGGCCGCGGCATTCCCGTCGACATCCACAAGGGCGAAGGCATCTCGGCAGCCGAGGTCATCATGACCCAGCTCCATGCCGGCGGTAAGTTCGACCAGAATTCCTACAAGGTTTCCGGCGGCCTGCACGGCGTCGGCGTCTCCGTCGTCAACGCGCTGTCGAGCAAGCTCGGCTTGCGCATCTGGCGCGACAACAAGGAACACTACATCGAATTCGCCCATGGCGATGCGGTCGCGCCGCTCAAGGTGGTCGGCGACGCGCCCGGCAGGCGCGGCACCGAGGTGACGTTCCAGGCCTCGACCGAAACCTTCAAGAACATCGAGTATGATTTCGCCACGCTGGAGCACCGGCTGCGCGAGCTCGCCTTCCTCAACTCCGGCGTCAACATCGCCCTCTCCGACATGCGTCACGCCGTCGAGAAGCGCGAGGAGATGCACTATTCCGGCGGCGTCGAGGAATTCGTCAAATATCTCGACCGCAACAAGAAGGCGATCGTGCCGGCGCCGATCATGGTGCGCGCGGAAGCCAACGGCATCGGCGTCGAGGCCGCGTTGTGGTGGAACGACAGCTACCACGAGAACGTGCTGTGCTTCACCAACAACATCCCGCAGCGCGACGGCGGGACCCATCTCGCCGGCTTCCGCGGTGCGCTGACGCGCCAGGTCAACGGCTATGCGGAGGCCAACGCGAAAAAGGAAAAGATCGCGCTCACCGGCGACGATTGCCGCGAAGGCCTCACCGCCGTTCTTTCGGTGAAGGTGCCGGACCCTAAATTCTCGTCGCAGACCAAGGACAAGCTGGTGTCCTCGGAAGTGCGCCCCGTGGTCGAGAACGTGCTCAACGAGGCGCTGCAGGCCTGGTTCGAGGAGCATCCTTCCGAAGCCAAGATGATCGTCGGCAAGGTGATCCAGGCGGCAGCCGCCCGCGAAGCCGCGCGAAAGGCGCGCGAGCTGACGCGCAAGAGCCCGCTCTCGGTCTCCTCGCTGCCCGGCAAGCTTGCCGATTGCCAGGAGAAGGACCCGGCGAAATCCGAGCTCTTCATCGTCGAGGGTGACTCGGCAGGTGGCAGCGCCAAGCAGGGCCGCAACCGCGAATTCCAGGCTGTGCTGCCGTTGCGCGGCAAGATCCTCAATGTCGAACGCGTGCGTCCCGACAAGATCCTGGGCAGCGAGCAGATCGGCACGCTGATCACCGCGCTCGGCACCGGCATCAGCGACGAGTTCTCGATCGAGAAGCTGCGCTATCACAAGATCATCGTGATGACGGACGCCGACGTCGACGGCGCCCACATCCGCACGCTGCTGCTCACTTTCTTCTACCGGCAAATGCGCGAGATCATCGACGGCGGCTACCTCTACATCGCCCAGCCGCCGCTCTATAAGGTCAACCGCGGCAAGTCCGAGCAATATTTGAAGGACGAGCGGGCGCTGGAAGATTATCTGATCGACACCGGGCTAGACGATTGCCTCTATATTCCCGGCAGCGGCGGCGATCGCACCGGCCGCGACCTGCGCTCGCTAGTCGACGACGCCCGCGCCGTCCGCGGTATCCTGCGCAGCCTGCACACCCGCTATAATCGCAAGGTGATCGAGCAGGCCGCCATCACCGGCGTGCTCAACAAGGCGATCTACGGCGATCCGGAGAAAGCAGCCGCCGCCGCGCAATACATCGCCGCCCGGCTCGACACACTCGCCGACGAGGTCGAGCGCGGCTGGATCGGTCAATATGCGGAAGGCCAGGGTTTCCAGTTCGAGCGCACGGTGCGCGGCGTCAAGGAAGTCGCCCTCATCGACGATGCCTTCCTGGGCTCGGTCGAAGCCCGCAAGCTCGACGAGTACACGGTGAAGCTCCAGGACGTTTATGCCCGCCCCGGCAAGCTGCGGCGCAAGGACGTCGAGCATATGGTCTACGGGCCGGTCGATCTGTTCGAGGCCGTCACCGACGCCGGCCGCAAGGGCGTCACGCTGCAGCGCTACAAAGGTCTGGGCGAGATGAACCCGGAACAGCTCTGGGAAACGACGCTGGATATCAATGCGCGATCGCTGCTCCAGGTGAAGGTCAAGGAGGTCGACGAGGCCGACGACATCTTCACCAAGCTGATGGGCGACGTGGTCGAACCGCGCCGCGACTTCATCCAGGAACATTCGCTGAGCGCGACGATCGATATCTGAGATCGGTCGTACCGGCGATCTTGTTGCGGCCCATCCTTCGCGCGCCCGCTTTGGCGGGCTCCTCAGGATGAGGTCTCGCTTCGCGCGAAACTCTAAACCCTCATGGTGAGGAGCGCCGCCTGCGGCGCGTCTCGAACCACGAGGCCGAGCCGTCAGGAGCTTGTGCTCGGCTCCCCCTGAACCTCACCACCCGCGATCGCGACGAAGTGGCATGAACCCGCGAGACCTGTTCCGGCCGGGAAGCGCCACGCCATGACCAGCTCCGTAGCAACCAGTTCCGCTGTGCCATCTCGCCGTCTGGGCATCATCGGCAGCATTGTCGGCATGCTGGCGCTGATGGCGGCGGTGTTGCCGCATTGGGTGGTGCCGCTCGTGTTTCCGCCACCACCGGCGGATCAGGTCATCGTCGACACCGGACACCGCATCAAGGACCGCGTGATCGCGCGGATGAAGGGCATGGAGTATCAGGCTCCGAAGGTCGAGAAATCGGCTGGACGAAGCTGGAGCGAAGCCTCCTCGGTCACCGCGATCTCGCTCGGCCTACTCGCGATCCTGCTCTCGGTCCTTGCGCTCATTTTTCGGGAGGAACGGCTCCTCGCGGCCGTGGCGGCCACGCTCGGCACCGGCGCCGTCGCGATCGAAATCTCCTTTGTCGTGATCGGCGCGCTGATTCTGATCGCGATCCTCTATGTGGTGGCGAATATCATCGGGCTGTTTTAAGGCCCTTCGGGCAGGCTCGAGCCGCGGCCGGCGCAATTGCTACCGCGCTCAATTCTCTGTAGTTTCCGCCTCGAAACCCGCCCCACCAACAGGACAGCGAGAACCCCGTGGCGCCCATCCAGTACATCGTCGAGGGCGGTCACCGGCTCTCGGGCTCGATCGAGCCGTCCGGCAACAAGAATTCGGCGCTGCCGATCATCGCCGCAGCCCTGCTCACCGAGCATCCGGTGACGCTGGAAAACGTGCCGCGGATCCGCGACACCGAGACGCTGGTCGAACTGATCCGCTCGGTCGGCGCGGCGGCGGAATGGACGGCTCGCAACACGCTTCATATTCACGCCAAGAGCATCCGCGCCGCCGATCTCGATCCTGAGCTGTGCGTCCGCATCCGCGCCTCGATCCTGCTCGCCGGTCCCCTGCTCGCCCGCTGCGGTGAAGTGATGCTGCCGCCGCCCGGCGGCGACGTCATCGGCCGCCGAAGGCTCGACACGCATGTGCTGGCGCTCGAGCAATTGGGGGCTAAGGTCACCGCGACCGACCGACTCGAATTCCGCGCTTCGAAACTGACCGGCGCCGACGTGTTCCTGGACGAGCCCAGCGTGACCGCGACCGAGAACGCGCTGGTCGCGGCCGTCGCCGCCGAAGGCACCACGTATTTGCGCAACGCCGCGTCCGAGCCGCATGTGCAGGACCTCGCCAATTTCCTGGTCGCGCTCGGCGCTGGGATCGAGGGCATCGGCACCAACACCATGATCGTGCACGGTCCGGCGACGCTGGGCGGTGCGACCTACCGGATCCAGCCCGACCATATCGAGGTCGGCTCGCTGATCGGGCTTGCGGCCGTGACGCGTTCGCCGCTTCGCATCACGCGCGCGGGCGTCGAGCATCTGCGCTCGATCCGGATGGGGTTCGAGCGGCTCGGCATCGTCTGCCGCATCGAGGGCGACGATCTCATCGTGCCCTCGAACCAGACGCTGAAGATCCAGGACGATTTTGGCGGCCACGTGCCGAAGCTGGAAGACCAGCCCTGGCCGGCCTTCCCGGCCGATCTGATGTCGATCGCGATCGTCACCGCCACGCAATGCGAGGGCGTGATCCTGATGTTCGAGAAGATGTTCGAATCGCGGATGTTCTTCGTCGACAAGCTGATCGCGATGGGCGCGCGCATCGTGCTGTGCGACCCGCATCGCGCCATCATCGCAGGCCCCAGCCGGCTGCACGGCGCGACGATGACCTCACCCGACATTCGCGCCGGCATGGCCATGCTACTCGCGGCCGTCTGCGCCGAGGGCACCTCCACGATCAACAACGCCGACCAGATCGAGCGCGGCTACGAACGCATCGACGAACGGCTGAATGCGCTCGGCGCGAAGATCAGGCGCGTGCCCGAACGGAAGGGCTGAGGCGCTTTTTCCTTCTCCCCTTGCGGGAGAAGGTGGCGCGAAGCGCCGGATGAGGGGTTCTCTCCGCAAATTCACATCGCAAGAGATGGACTCGCGGAGACAACCCCTCACCCGTCTCGCCGCTACGCGGCAAGCCACCCTCTCCCGCAAGGGGAGAGGGGAAGAAGCGGAAGCCATGTTTTCGTCGCCCGGCTGTGCTATTGACCCGGCCATGCTCGACACCATCCAACCCCGTACGCAGCCGCAAGCCGGCGTGCCGCTAAATCCTCTCGCCGACGAATTCGTCGAGACGCTGCGGCTGGCCGTGCCGATGATGCTGACGCAGCTCGGGCAGATCGCGATGATCACGACCGATCTCGCGCTGATCGGGCGGCTCGGCGAGAGCGCCGTCGCCGCGGCAGCGCTGGCGCATACGGTCTATTTCGTCAGCTTCACGTTCGGGCTCGGATTGATGGCTGCGGTGTCGCCGCTCGTCGCGCAGGCCTTTGGCGCCGGCGATGTCAGACGTATCCGCCGCTCGTTGCGCGTCGGCTTGTGGGTCGCGTTGCTGATCTCGCTGCCGATGATGGCCTCGCCGCTCTATGGCGAGCACATCCTGGTCGCACTCGGTCAGGCGCCGCACTCGGCCGCGCTCGCCCAGCGCTATCTAAACGGGCTGGCTTGGGGCATCGCGCCGGCGCTCGGCTTCATCGCGCTACGCAGCATGATGAGCGCGGTGAACCGGCCGCAGGCCCCGCTGTGGATCACGCTCGCGGCGATCCCCGTCAATGCCGCGCTGGTCTACGTCCTGATCCATGGCCTGTTCGGCCTGCCGGAGCTCGGCCTGTTCGGCGCGGGGCTTGCGACAACGCTGGTCAATCTCGGCACGTTCGTCGCCACGCTCGCCATTGCGGGCCTGCGCACGCCGTTCGCGGACTATCGTCCGCTTGCCCATTTCTGGCGGATCGACTGGCCTCTGATGCGAAAACTGATCGCGATCGGCGCCCCGATCTCGTTCTCGCTGCTGCTGGAATACGGCCTGTTCTCTTCGGCGGCGCTGCTGATGGGGTTGATCTCGACCACGGCGCTCGCGGCGCATCAGATCGCGCTCCAGGTCACCGCCGTGCTGTTCATGGTCCCGCTCGGCATCGGCATGGCGGCCACCGTGCGGGTCGGCCATGCCTTCGGCCGCGGTGACCCGACAGCGGTGAAGCGCGCAGGTCTCGTCGCGGCCATGATCGGGATCGCGTTCGTCTCGGCCCTGACCGTCGCGATCATCTTCGGCCGCTATCAGCTCGGACGGCTGTTCTTCGGCAGCGGCGAGGCGAGCATGGCGAGCGTCGAGCTGACAGCGAAGCTGCTGCTGGTCGGCGCGACCTTCTTCATCGCCGATGCTATCCAGACCATCATGGGCGGCGCGCTGCGCGGCATCAATGACACCAGGATGACATTGGTATTCGCCGCGATCGGCTATTGGTGCGTGGGCTTTCCGATCGCCTGGTGGCTTGCCTTTCACGCCGATCTCGGCGCGGTCGGTGTCTGGATCGGATTGTCGATCGGATCGTTCGTCTATGCCGGGCTTCTGATCTTGCGCTTCCGGATGCTGACGCGCAAACTGGCGTGATGAACGGAACCGTCCGCGAAGTCACTCCCAATGTCGATGCCGGCACGCTGCTTGCCGGTGCGCATTTCATCGACGCCTTTCGCGTGGAGATCGGCACAGCACCGGTGAATGCCCGCGAGGCCTGCACCAGGATGGTGTTGCACAGACTGCGCTGGATCGATGCACTGATGCGCCTGCGCAATATTCTGGTGGCGCCATTCGGTCTGAAGACATCGGGCGAGGGCGCGCCGGCGCCGGGCGGTTTGATCGGCCCGTTTCCGGTGCTCAGCGAAACGCCGGAACGGCTGGTCGCCGGCTTCGACGATTCCCACCTCGATTTTCGGCTCGTGGTCGATGTGACAGGCGAAGCGACGGGACGGCAGGTCACCTCGACTACCCTGGTGCGGACGCATAATCTGCTCGGCCGCACCTACCTTGCGGTTATTATGCCCTTCCACAAGCTCGTGGTCCGCGGCATGATGAGCCGGATCGCAGAGCCGGCGCGATGACGCTCTCGGTCGACCTCTTCTACTCCTTTCGCAGCCCGTTCAGCTATCTGGCGCTCCCCAAGACGCTAAAGCTCGTCGAAGACTACGATCTGGCGGTGAATTTGCGGCCGGTCTATCCGCTGGCAGTCCGTGTGCCCGGGTTTTTCAAGAAGGCCAGTCCGAACTTCATTCGCTATGTGGTGCTCGACAGCACGCGCGTGGCGCAGCACGAGGGCATTCCGTTCCGCTTTCCGAGGCCGGATCCGATCGTGCAGGACAAGGTGACGTTCGACGTCGCGGCGGAGCAGCCCTACATCCACCGCCTGACCCGGCTTGGTGCCATGGCGCAGCTCGAGGGACGCTCGCTCGCATTCACTGATGCGATCGCCCGCGTGCTGTGGGACGGCTCGGTGGCGGGCTGGAATGAGGGCGATCATCTCGCGCGCGCCGCCGACAAGGCAGGCTTTGATCTCGCCGAAATGGATGCCGCGATCACCGCAGACCCGGATCGCTACGAGCAGGTGATCACGGAGAACGAGAAGGACCATGCCGGCTCCGGCCATTGGGGCGTACCGACCTTCGTGTTCGACAACGAGCCGTTCTTCGGCCAGGACCGCATCGATTTGCTGGTCTGGCGCATGGAAGGCAAGGGCTTGATTCGGCGTTAGCTCACTCCGCCACGCGCGCGGGCTTGTCGGCCGCGGCCTCCGACCATTCGCCGACGACGCGATCGAGATCGCAGAGATTCTGGTGCATCTGCTCCAGGGAAAACCCGAGCGCGAAGAAGCGCTCGGCGGTATCGCTGGGCTGGCCCCGGATCAGGCCGTCCTGGCGCACGGCGGCGACCGCCTCGGCATAATGCTGGAGCGCGACATGCACAGGGTGGATCGGCGGAGCGCCGGCGCCTTCGCGCAAGGCCGCGGCGGCCGAACCCAGGAAGCGCGCTATCACGGTAGAGACTTCCGTCAGCGGCGCGGCAAGCCGCGTCTGCACCTCGGCCGGCAACGGCACCACGGTCGAGCGGCCGATCATCACGACGTCATGGCGCAGCCGCAAGATCGTGCGCAACAACGGGCCGGTGTCCGGCCCGCTCGACAATCGCGCAGAGCGCTCGCGCTCGGCTTCGGCGCCGATGGTATTCATGCCGACCATCGCGGTGCCGATACCGTCCTGAATCCGATGCAGCGCGTCGTTGTCCCGGCCGCGCGTCAGGCCCGCGAGCAATTCGGTGAAGGCCTCCGCGATCAGTTCGAGCAGCTTCGCCGCGCTGGCGCGGATTTGCCGCACCGCGCGCGATGGCAGCACCAGGAAGGAGACCAGCAACCCAGTGATGGCGCCGACCGCGACTTCGCTGACGCGATCGATCGCCGAGGCCATGGGATCGGCATGATGCATCGACGGAAGCACGAGCACGATCACGGCCGTCACCGTTGCAGAGCTCAGATTTGGATAAATGGATGCGACAAAGGCAAGCGGCGCCACGGCCAGCACCAGCAGACCCAGCAGTCCCAGTTCGCCGGAATAGGGGATCAGGATCGCGATAGCGCCGCCATAGATGGCGCCGCCGATGGTGCCGAGCATGTAGTCGCGCGTCGCCTTCAGCGAGCGCCCGACGCTCATCTGGGTCACGATGATGGAGGTGAGGACGGCCCAGAGCGGCAACAAGAGATGCAGCGCGGTGGCGAGCGCGTAGGCGCCGGTGGCCGCCACCGTGACCCGGATCGCCAACCCCAATTGGGTCTTTCGCGACCAGACCCGGTCGAACAGCTCTCCTGCGAATGCCATGGTCGCGTATCCCGGTCCAACTCTGGTAAAGCCAGCCAAAAGCATAGCTGATGCCCGCGGCCCCGAGGCCGCTTGAAAGGCCAAATCAGCCCGCCTAACTTGCGCGCCAAAACGAGGAAACACGATGGCTCACGAAACCGCAACGCTCGCCGCCTATGTCGCCAACCTGAAATTCCAGGATATTCCGGCGGAAGTGCTGGATCGCGCAAAAGTGCTGACGCTGGACTTCCTTGGCAGCGCGATCCGGGCCCGCAGCGAAGCGGAATCGACCCCCTCGATCCTGAAGATGCTGGAGGCGCTCGCGCTCGACACCAAAGGCGAATCCACCGTGTTCGGCGACAGCAAGACCTGGACGCCGGCAGTCGCGGCGCTGCTCAACGGCGCGCTCGGCCATTCCCTCGACTTCGACGACACCCATGCGGACTCCTCGTTGCATCCGAGCGCGCCGGTGGTTCCGGCCGCCTTCGCCATCGGCGAGATGGTCGGCGCGTCGGGCCGCGACGTGCTGACCGCGATCGTTGCGGGCTATGAGGTCTGCTGCCGGCTCGGCAACGCGCTCGACCCGACCTCGCATTATGCCCGCGGCTTTCACCCCACCGCCACCGCCGGCACCTATGGCGCAGCAGCGGCCGCCGGCAAACTGTTTGGCCTGTCCGAGCAACAGCTCATCGCCGCCTTCGGCGTCGCCGGCAGCCAAGCCGCGGGCTCGCTGCAATTCCTGGTCAACGGCGCCTGGAACAAGCGCTACCAGGTCGGCGCCGCCGCGATGAATGGCGTGATCGCCGCGACGCTGGCGCGCAACGATTTCGTCGGCGCGACGGAATCGGTCGAGGGCAAGCACGGCCTGCTCACCGGCTACACCGACGATGCGCATCCCGACAAGGCGGTCGCCGAGCTCGGCAAGACTTACGAAACCATGAAGATCGGCGTGAAACCGTATCCGAGCTGCCGCTATACCCACGCCGCGATCGACGCGCTGATCGCGATGCGGCGCGAGCACAATCTGACGCCCGATCAGGTCAAGCGCGTCGAGATCGGACTGCATCGCAACGGCATCACCTTGACCGGCGACGCCGCGACCAAGCGCCACCCGACCTCGATCGTCGGCGGTCAGTTCTCGATGTTCTTCACCGGCGCGCTCGCGCTCGACCAGGGCTCATTTGGCTGGGACGACTACAACCGCCTGGGTGACGCCGCCATCGACGCGCTCGCTGACAAGTTCGACGTGGTGCAGGACGATCGGCTCGAAATCGGCCGCAGCCATCCCTTTGGCGCGCGCGTGAGTATCACCACCGACGACGGCGTGCATGAGCGCCTCTACGCCGATCCATCGGGAGAGCCAACCTCGTTCCCGGATGCGCAGGCGATGCAGCAGAAGTTCTTGACGCTCGCCCGCCCGGTGTTGAATGCGCGCGCGGAGAAATTCGCGGACGCGATCATGACGCTGGAGCGGTTCGATCGCGTGGCGAAGGCGACGGAGCTGGGGCGTTAGTAGAATTGCGCTACACGAGCGGTGCACCCTCGCCCCTTGTGGGAGAGGGTGGCTCGCCGCGCAGCGGCGAGACGGGTGAGGGGTTCTCTCCGCGAGCACACCTCTCACAATTGCATTCGCAGAAGCATACCCCTCATCCGGCGCTTCGCGCCACCTTCTCCCACAAGGGGAGAAGGGAAGAGAGCACCTCAATTCACCCGCGCCAACTTTCCCTTTCGCGCGTAGCCGCAACCACGTCGCGCACCAGATCGAACACACCGTCCGCTTCCGGCGGTGCGTTCGGGGAACGGCCTAAACGCACGATCACCAGACGCTCCGACGGAATCACGATCGTGTATTGCCCGATCGTGCCCTTGGCGAAGAAGGCATCGCGCGGCCAGCCGTGCTTGACGCGGAAGGTCGCGCCAAAACTGTCGCCCTGGTTGGTCCAGAAGCCGGCGCCGATACCGACCCAGGCATTGGGCGTCGCCGACGCCGAGTAATTCACCCAGCCCTCGGGCAGGATGCGCCTGCCGCCGGCGACGCCGTCGTTGAGATAAAGCTGCCCGAAGCGCGCCCAGTCGCGCGCGGATGCGAGCATCTCGCTCGACCCCTTGATCGTGCCGGCGCCGTCGAGCTGGAGCGTGACGTGGCGCATGCCGAGCGGCGCGAACAATTCGCGGCGCGCGAAGGCAAGCGCTCCTTCGGGATTGCCGCCGGCAGCGTTGCAAATCAGATGCGCGAGCATGATGGTGTTGCCGTCGTGATAATTCCACACGGTGCCCGGCGCGGTCGCAAGCGGCATGCTCGCGGCATAGGTGACCATGTCGCCTTCGATGAATTTCATGCGATTGACCGGCTCGAAGGCGGAGCCGAGCGAGGCCTGAAGCGAGCTGCCGAGCGCCAGGCCCGCGGTGTGGCGTAGCAATTGATCGACGGTGATGGCGTGACGCGGATCGTCCCGATTTGTCCAGGCGGCGACCGGTGCGGGCCCGTCGAGCTTCAGTCTGCCCTGGCGCACGAGGATGCCGGTGAGAGCCGAGATCACGGACTTCGTCATGGAGAAGCCGAGCAGCGGCGTCTCCGGTCCGATGCCGTCCGCATAGCGCTCCGCGATGATGCGGCCCGATTTCATGACGACGATCGCGCGGGTGCGGCGGAATGGCGGCGACGTCGGCTCGGCGAAGGCACGATCGAGCGCGGCTGACAACTCCGGGCTTTGCGGCGGCACGACCGCGGGGCCGGCAATCTCGGGCAGCAACACCGGCTGCCGGTCATCAGGCGGCAGCCTGACGTCGGCGATACCAGTGCCGTGCTCGAGCGTGCAGCCGAGGCCCTCGCGATAGACGGCATGGCTGCGGCCAATGCCGAACAGCGTCACCGTAACGTCCTTGCGCGCGCGATCGACCTGATAGCCCATCGCCCAGGTGAGCAAACCGGCACCCGGCATCGCATCAATGGTCTCGGTCAAATTACGCCTGACATCGAGGCCGGAGACAAACGTCTCCGAGCAGAGCACGTCGGCGATGAAGCCGGTGGCGACCTTGGGCACGTCATGGGCGCGAACCGCGCCGAGCGCGAGGCCGGCAAAGGCGACGGTGGTGGTGAGAAGGACAATCTTGCGGCGGCGGGTCACGGGCTTGCTCCGGCTTGAGGCGTGTGCCGGAGACGAGACGGCATTCACGCGATGCCCGCTCGCCGGAGCTGGAAAACGGCATAGCTGAAAACCGCGAGACGCTCGCCGATTCCAAAATAACCTAGATATTTCAGTACACTAAAGATTAGACAGCATTCACCTTGAGCCGCCGATATTCCGTCGGCGTCACGCCGGTCACGGCCTTGAAGGCGCGGTTGAAGGGGCCGAGCGACTGGAAGCCGGAATCCATCGCGATGGTGATGACGGGGACCTCGGCTTGGGCGGGATCGGCCAGCGCGGCCTTGGCCTCCTCGATCCGGTGGTTGTTCAGGAACACATTGAAATTGCGGTAGCCGAGCCTCTGGTTGATCAGCCGCCGCAGCCGGTATTCGGGAATTTTCAGCCGGCCCGCCAGCACGCCGATGCTGATGTTCTCCTGGCGATAGATCCGCTCGTCCGCCATCAGCCGCATCAGGGCGTCGATGAGCTTTTGGTCGGCGGCGTCCTCGCCAACAGGCTGGCTCGCCGCGATCGCCGGCGCAGCGTCCGTGGCGGCTGGAAACAGGTCGGCGCCGTCCACGCGCATGATCGCATAGGCGATGGCCGCGACGATGCTGGCGAGCACGCCGGTATTGACGGTGTTGGCGACATCGCCGACGTCGCTGCCGACCACGAGGATCTGGAGCAGCGCGTTCAGTCCGCCATAGAGCGCGGCAGCACAGACGATGAAGATGCGAACACGGCGGCGGCGCTCGACCAGATCGGCCGACCATGAGCCGATCGTCTGCATGATCGCGAGCGCAATGAAGCCGAGCACGATCAGGTTCACCGCGGTGACGGCGAGCCGGACATGTCCGCCGGGCGCGATCCAGAGACAGCTGACGAAGCTGAACGCTGTCACCAACCCCCAGGTCAATCCGTGCCACCTGCGCAGGCAAAACTCGTCGTCGAACAGAGCGCGCGTGAACAGCCAGAACACCACGATATTGCCGGTCGACACCGCGATCAGCGGCGCATGCCATGTCGGGACCAGCGGCGATATGCCGACGGAATAGCTCGCGGCATGCGCGGCCGAGCCGAGTGCCAAGGCCGCACCGAGCCGGGCTGCCAGCACATTGCGGAAATCGCTGACAAGCGATGCCGCCAGCACTAATAGCAACGCCACAGAAGCGGCGCGGAATGCGAGTTCAAGGGCGGCTGATGTCATCAGATGCTGTGGCCATCGGTATGGGCGAGCCGAACATCGTCCGTCGGGTTGATTTTTTCAAGCACCATCCGCACCACAGCTGTCATCGTCCGGCTTGACCGGACGATCCAGTACTCCGAGAGGGTTGCAATCGAGCTGATGGGCCGCTGCGTACTGGATCGCCCGCTTTCGCGGACGATGACAGTCGTGCATGCGGCACTGCTGCCGTCACAACGTCTGAACCCGGCTTTGTCGCGACGGCGGTGTAAATTTCTGCTAGCGTCGGGACCAAGAAAGCCAAAAGGAGTCCATCATGAGTTGGCAACCCTCGAACGATCCCGTGCTCGGCGATCCCATGTCCTGCGATGCGCTCGATCTCGTCATCGTGCCGCGCACGCGCGATCTCGGCGATGGCTTCGCGGTGCGGCGCGCATTGCCGCACGGCAAGCGGCAGATGGTCGGTCCCTTCATCTTCTTCGACCATTTCGGGCCTGTGCAATTCGTCTCCGGCAAGGGCATGGACGTCCGGCCGCATCCACATATCGGGCTTGCCACGGTCACCTATCTCTTTGACGGCGCGATCATGCATCGCGACAGTGAGGGCAACATCCAGGAAATCCAGCCCGGCGCGATGAACTTGATGACAGCCGGCCGCGGCATCGCACATTCCGAGCGCACGCCGGATGTACAACGCGCCTCGGGGCAGAAAATGCTGGGCCTGCAAAGCTGGATCGCGCTGCCGGCCGGATCGGAAGAGATCGCCCCGTCGTTCCAGCACTACGGCGCGGGGGACCTGCCGATGGTCTCCGAACGCGACTTCACCGCGAAGGTGATCGCGGGCTCGGCTTTCGGCATCACCTCGCCTGTGTCGATGGTTTCGCCATGGTTCTATACCGAGGTCACGGCGGTCGCGGGCGCGACCGTGCCGCTCGATCCTGATCATGAGGAGCGCGCCATCTACGTCGTCGACGGCGAGGTCGAGATCGCGAACGAGCGCTACGAGGGGCCGCGGCTGCTGATCTTCCGTCCGGGCGACCGCATCACGGTGAACGCGCTCAAAGCCACGCGGATGATGTTTCTGGGCGGCGACGCCCTGGAGGGCCCGCGCCACATCTGGTGGAATTTCGTGTCCTCCAGCAAGGAGCGGATCGAGCAGGCCAAGCAGGACTGGAAAACCGGCCGCTTCGCGGCAGTTCCGCAGGAACATGAGTTCATTCCGCTGCCGGAATAGGCTATCCCGGTTTCCGGTCGCGCGATCAGGTGCGGCCGGATTTTCCTGTCGCAAGGCCTTGCTCCGAAAGTTCTGCCGATGACCGCCATGCTCTCCAGCGACCTGCCGCTGCCCAAGATCGGGCGCGGCAAGGTGCGCGATATCTACGCCGTCGATGACGACCGCCTGCTGCTCGTCACCACCGACCGCATCAGCGCCTTCGACGTCGTGATGGGCGAGACCATCCCGATGAAGGGCGCGGTGCTGACGCAAATCAGCGCGTTCTGGTTCAACGAGCTCGAAGGCGTGGTGCCGCATCACATGATCAGCGCCGACACCGACGAGATCATCGCCGCCGTGCCGGCCTTGAAACCGCATCGCGCCGAAATTCTCGGCCGCGCCATGCTCTGCCGCCGGACCACGGTGTTTCCGATCGAATGCGTGATCCGCGGCTATCTCTCGGGCTCGGCCTGGAAGGAATATGCAGCAAGCGGCACGCTGGCCGGCGAAAAGCTGAAGGCGGGCCTCGTCGAGAGCGAGAAGCTGGAGCCTTCGATCTTCAGCCCGGCGACCAAGGCCGAGACCGGCCATGACGAGAACATCACCATCGCGAAGATGCGCGAGGTCGTCGGCGACGAGACGGCCTACACGCTCGAGAGCATGACCCGCGCGATCTACACGCTCGGCGAGGAACTCGCCCGCGAGCAGGGCATCATCATCGCCGACACCAAGTTCGAATTCGGCCGTGACAAGGACGGCCGCATCATCCTGATCGACGAAGTCATGACGCCGGACTCCTCGCGCTTCTGGGCCGTCGACGCCTACAAGCCGGGCCAGCCGCAGGCGAGCTTCGACAAGCAGCCCTTGCGGGACTATCTCGACGTCGAACGCCGCGCGGGCCGCTGGAACGGCGACGCCCCGCCGCCGCCTTTGCCGGCAAGCGTGGTGGACGCAACCAGCAAGCGGTATCTGGAAGCGTATCGCCGCGTGACGGGAAGCGAGCTGAAGATCTAGCGCAGGCGCTATCGTCGTCCCGGCGAAGGCCGGGACCCATACCGCGAGGTCTATCGATCGCTGACGGTTCTAATCCCGAACAATCGATCTTCGCCACACATCTCCCTGGGGGTATGGGTCCCGGCCTTCGCCGGGACGACACCGAGTATGTGTGCCTGCTCGGTGACTCTCCATCCGCCTGCTGCGCATGATTAGCCGTTCGCACGCCGTGGACCGCATCCTCACCGAATGCTCCCGAAACTGTCGGGTACTCCACATTTGAAAGAAACTTGTTGCGCTACCGTCCGAGTCGTCTACCTCTCGGAGGGGAATATTCACGAGCGAGTGTCACGGCGTGACAGATCCAGCAATTGGCTTCACTCCGTCGACCGGACTTAATCCGGCCCTCAAGCGCGCGCTGAACGATATATTGGGCGGGAGCGCCGCCAGCGTCTTGACCGTCACGTTCGGACTGTCCTACTCGCTGCTGATCTTCGCGGGGCCGCTGTCGCCCTATCTGTCCTACGGCATCACGGCAACTTTCGTCAGCTCCGCGGTGCTTGCGGCCGTCATCGGGCTCGGCAGCTCCCTGCCCTTCGCGATTGCAGCCCCCGACAGCTCGACCGCCGCGGTGACGGGTATCCTGGCCGCCTCGGTGGTCGAACGCATCGAGACGGCGAACCTGTCGGCACCGTTGCTGTCGCCGATCCTGATCACGCTCGGCCTGTCGACCATGCTGACAGGATTGGTGCTGTGTGGACTAGGCCTGACGCGGCTTGGCCGCGCCATCCGCTACGTGCCTTATCCCGTGGTCGGCGGCTTCCTCGGCGCAACCGGACTTCTCATCGTCATGGGTGCGGTCCGGGTGATCACCGACCATCCGCTGCAATTCGCGACACTGTCGCACTTCGCCAACCGCACCATCTTGCTGGAGCTCGGTGCCGCCTGCGTGATGGCGCTGGTGCTGTATCTCACCTGGCACCGCTCGCGCAGCCCGTTCGGACTGCCGATCATCCTGGTCGCGGGCATGCTCACCGCGCATCTGGCGTTCTGGGTCACCGGCGTTTCCTTCGATGACGCGCGCACATTGGGCTGGACCTTTCAGCCCCCGCCGCAAGCGGCCTTCATGCTGCCCTGGCATACCGACGATCTCGCACGGTATCCCTGGTTTGCCATCCCGGACCTGCTTGGCAATGTCGTCGCCGTCATCTTCGTCACGGCCTCGAGCACGCTGTTCAACACCACCGGCATCGAGGTGGCCACGCATCGCGAAGCCAATCTGGAGTGTGAGCTGAACGTCACCGGCGCCGCCAACATCCTGACCGGCATGCTGGGCGGCTACCCAGGCTGCAGCTCCACCAGCCGCTCGATGCTGAATTTTTCCAGCGGCGGCCGCGGGCGTCTGTCCGGCCTCACCGTCGCGGCGCTGTCACTTCTGATGCTCGCTGTCGCGCCCGAGCTGCTCGGCTTCATCCCCAAATTCGTGCTCGGCGGCTTGTTGCTCTATCTCGGCGCCGACCAGTTGCACAAATGGATCATCGAGTCGCGCAAGCGGCTGTCGAAGCTGGAATATCTGTCGCTGATCGCCATCATCGCGATCATCGTCGCCTGGGGTTTCGTTCCGGGCATCCTGATCGGCGTCATCATCGGCTGCGCGACGTTTGCGTTCAGCGCCGCGCGGGTCGAGTCGATCAAATACAGTTTCGACGGCTCGGAGTACCGCTCCTCGCTCGACCGCTCGCGCGACGACCAGGACGTGCTGCTGGCCCATGGCGGCAAGATCCAAGGCCTCAATCTCCAGAGCTATCTGTTCTTCGGCTCGGCCAACCGGCTCTATCAGCACGTCAAGCGGCTGCTGCAGGAACGCCCCGAATGCCGCTATCTGCTGTTCGACTTCAAGCTCGTCACCGGCGTCGATTCATCGGCCGCGTATAGCTTTGCCCAGATCAAGCGCAGCGCTGGCGAACTGGGCGTCGAGCTGATCCTGGTGCATCTGTCGGCTGCGGCCGAGAAGGTGCTGCGCTCCAGCGACTTCGTCGGCGAGGGCGTCACCATCATTCCCGAGCTCGATCACGCGCTGGAATGGTGCGAAAACGAGCTCATCTCGCAGCATCAGGAGCTGGCGCAGGAAGAAGCCAGCCTGCGCGACTGGTTCACGCGAATGCTCGGCAGCGAGGATGGCGCCGACGAGCTGATCCGCCGCTGCCAGCGCATCGAGGTCGAAGCCGGCGAGGTCATCGTGCAGGCCGGCGATCCCGCCGATTCCATGCATTTCATTCTCGACGGGCGCGTCGGCATCATGATTCCGGCCGACGACGACCGCACCACGCGCGTGCGCAGCCTCGGCCGTTACACCACGATCGGCGAGATGGGGCTGGTGTCACGGACACCGCGTAGCGCCACCATCCAGGCCGAAGTCGACAGCGTGCTCTACGTGCTGAATACGCACCAGTTCGACGCCATCAAGACCGAGGATCCCGCGCTCAGCCACAAGCTGCTGACCTATTTCGTGTCCGTGATGGCGGAGCGGCTGACCTTTGCGAATCGCACGATTGCGGTGTTGAGGCGGTAGCGAACGCCGTTGAGTAATTAGCGCACCACACATTGGATGTCGTCCTGGCGAAAGCCAGGACCCATACCGCGGAATCTATCTCTCGCAGGCGGTGGAAGTACCGGACCACCAATCTTCGCCAAACGCCTCGCTGGGGTAACGGGTCCTGGCTTTCGCCAGGACGACCCTGGAGGGGGCATTGCGTTCATCACATCCGCGAATGATGGCGAGCCCTACACCCCCGCCATCATCACGTATTTGATCTCGACATATTCTTCCATGCCGTGATGCGAGCCTTCGCGGCCGAGGCCGCTCTCCTTGACGCCGCCGAAGGGGGCGACTTCGGTGGTGATCAGGCCGGTGTTGACGCCGACCATGCCGGATTCCAGCGCTTCGGCGACTCGCCAGACGCGGCCGAGATCGCGGGAGTAGAAGTAGGAGGCGAGACCGAACGGCGAGGCGTTGCACATCGCGATGACGTCGGCCTCGTCCTTGAAGCGGATCACCGGTGCGAGCGGGCCGAAGGTTTCCTCCTGCGCCACCAGCGAGTCCGGCTTGACGTCGGAGAGCACCGTCGGCTCGAAGAACGAGCGCCCGAGTTCGCTGCGCTTGCCGCCGGTGACGACCTTGGCGCCGCGCTTGACGGCATCGGCGATGTGGCGCTCGACCTTGTCGACCGCTTTCAAATTGATCAGCGGACCCTGCGTGACGCCGGTTTCCGTGCCATCGCCGATCTTCATCGCCGCGACCTTCTTCGACAGCTTCTGCACGAACTCGTCGTAGATCTTGTCCTGGGCGTAGAGGCGGTTGGCGCAGACACAGGTCTGGCCCATGTTGCGGTATTTCGAGACAATTGCGCCTTCGACCGCCGCATCGATATCGGCGTCGTCGAACACCACGAACGGCGCGTTGCCGCCGAGCTCGAGGCCGAGCCGCTTCACACCAACAGAGGCCTGCCGGTAGAGAATTTTGCCGACCGCGGTCGAGCCGGTAAAGCCGACGAAACGCACGGCCGGATGCTCGCACAGCACCTTGCCGATCGGCGCTGCATCGCCGGTGATGATGTTGAGCACGCCCTTGGGGATGCCGGCCTTCTCGGCGAGCACGGCCAGCGCCAAAGCCGAGAGTGGCGTCTCGTTGGCGGGCTTCAGCACCACGGTGCAGCCCGCGGCCAGCGCCGGCGAGACCTTTCGGGTGATCATCGAGTTCGGGAAATTCCACGGTGTGATGGCGCCGCAGACACCGATCGGCTGCTTGATCGCAAGCAGGCGCGCATCGGGCCGCTGGGTCGGGATGGTCTCGCCATAGACGCGGCGGGCTTGCTCGGCGAAAAACTCGATATAGGCGGCGCCGATGTCGACCTCGCCGAGCGCTTCGGCGAGCGGCTTGCCCTGCTCGGAGGTGAGGATCAGCGCGAGGTCCTCGCGATTGGCGATGATCAGCTCGAACCATTTGCGCAAAATATTGGAGCGCTGCTTGGCGGTGTGCTTGGCCCAGGCCGGGAACGCGCGTTCGGCCGCTTCGACCGCCCTAGTGGCATCATCTACGGAGAGCTGCGGAACCTTTGCAAGCTCGACGCCGGTCGCGGGATTGTTGACGGCGAAGACCGGCGAGCCGACCCAGGCGCCGTCGATGTAGCAGGCCTCCTTCAGAAGCGACGGGTCCTTCAATCGGTCGCGCAGATTGGACGTGGCGTGCTGGGCACGAGCGGTGGCGGTCGGGGTCATGGCGTTACTCCCAAAGGCTTTTGCGGGCTGTTCCGGTTCGGCCGGAATATAGGGAAAAGCGGCGCGCAATGCACCGTCCCGCAACGCACATCTGCTGGGAGCCAGGCTGGGAGCGGCGCGTCCTTACGCCGCGCCGCTCAGATAGGTCTCGCGCCGCCCGATCATGCGCTCGGCGGCGGCCTTGGCGTCCGCCTTCGAAGAGGTCGCGCAGGTCCGGTATTCGAGATCGGGGACGTCGGAGGCGTTGCGGCGGCCGAACCAGGACTTTGAACCGACCGGCAGCAATGCAAGCGCCTGCGCCAGATTGTCGACCGCGCCGAACGAATAGAGCGCGCCGGTGCCGGCGATGCGGACCTCGTAGATACCGGGCGCGATCGGCGCTTCCAGGTTCTCGCCCCGTCCGGGACGGGGATAGCGCTTCCATTCACTCCAGGTCGAAATCATCTGAGGTCCCCCTCGCGGCCGGTGGGCGGCCGCCAAATTTGCATCAAGTCTTAACGTTGGCCCGCGATTGGGCCCGGTGCTGAACGCCACAACTCACAAAATGTTTCAAGTGCTCGAAAACTTTCGAAACATTTCGCCCAGGCCCATCCAAGGTCACGGCTCGTTGCGGCCATCCACCGAAGATTGTGACTGCGTGTTGCGGTTCGGTCTATTGTCGTCCTGCGTGGGTGACGGACCGTCAAGTCACGACATCGCGACCGCGGCAGGTATGTGGATGTGCTTGCCGCGCGGCGCACGCGGGAGGACAATCGATCGCTTCCAACAATAATCAAACCGGAGGAAACGCGTATGCAAGGCAAAGCTGAGATCGACCAGATTCTGCGCCAGAAGAGCGAAGCCAGGGAGATTCCGGGCGTCGTTGCCATTGCTGCCAGCGGTACCGACGTGCTGTATCAGGGCGCGTTCGGCAAGCGCGACCTGTCCAAGCCGGATGCGATGACCGCCGACAGCGTGTTCTGGATCGCATCGATGACGAAGGCGGTGACATCGGCGGGCGCGATGCAGCTCGTCGAGCGAGGCAAGCTGTCGCTGGATGCGCCGATCGGCGACGTGTTGCCCGATCTCGCCAAGCCGCAGGTGCTCGAAGGTTTCGATGCCAAGGGCGAGGCCAAGCTGCGGCCGGCCAAGGGGCCGATCACGCTGCGCCAACTCATGACCCACACGGCAGGCTTCTGCTACAACATGTGGAACGGCGATCTCGCGGTCTATCTGGACAAGAACGGCATCCCCGCCATCACCACCTGCCAGAACGCGGCGTTGAAGACGCCGATCATGACCGACCCCGGCACGCGCTGGGAATACGGCACTAATATCGATTTCGTCGGCAAGGCGGTGGAAGCCGTCAGCGGCAAGCGCCTCGATGCCTATCTGCGCGACAATCTGTTCGCACCGCTCGGCATGAGCGATACCGCTTTCAAGATCACCGACGACATGCGCAAGCGCCTGGTCGGCATGCATGCGCGCGGCGAGGATGGCCAACTCGCCGCGATCCCGTTCGAGCTCGAGCAGGAGCCCGAATTCCACATGGGTGGCGGCGGCCTCTATTCGACCGCAGCCGACTACATCAGGTTCACCCAGATGATCCTGAACAAGGGCCGCGGCAACGGCAATCAGGTGCTGAAGGCCGAGACCGTCGCGACGATGGGGCAGAACCACATCGGCGACCTCGCCATGGGCAAGATGACCACGGCAGCGCCGATGTACACCAATGACGTCGATCTCTACCCGGAACAGGTGAAGAAGTGGGGCCTCAGCTTCATGATCAACACCGCCAAGACCGCCGAGGGCCGCAGCGCGGGCAGCCTCGCCTGGGCGGGCCTCGCCAACACCTATTACTGGATCGACCCGGCGCGCGACGTCACCGGCGTGATCCTGATGCAGCTGCTGCCATTCGCCGACGCAAAGTGTCTCGAGGCTTTTGCCGGCTTCGAGCGCGGCGTCTATGCCGGGCTTGATGCCGGCAGCGGGCAGAAGGCGGCGTAAGGCGGCCAAACTCTCACGACGCGTCACGGCCGGGCTTGTTGTCCCGGCCGTCCACGCCTCTGGCTGGAGGACATGATCTTGGCAGACAAAGCCGACAGTTACGTTTGCGGCATCTCCGACACGCCGCTGCTCGGCGACACGATCGGGCGCAGCCTCGATCGGGCCGCGCGACGCTGGGGCGATCGCGAGGCGCTGGTCTCGCCCAGCCACGGCGTGAGATGGACATGGAAGGAGTTCGCCGAGCGGGTCGACGCGCTCGCCGCCGGATTTGTCGCACTCGGCCTCGAACGCGGCGAACGGATCGGCATCTGGTCGCTGAACCGGCCGGAATGGGCGTTGACCCAGTTCGCCGCCGCCAAGGCGGGTCTCATCCTGGTGACGATCAATCCGGCCTACCGGCTAAGCGAGCTGGAATTCGCGCTGCACAAGGTCGGATGTAGTGCCATCGTCACCGCGACGGCGTTCAAGACCAGCAACTACATGGACATGCTCAACACGCTGTTGCCTGAGCTTGCGAGCGCAAAGCCTGGGCAATTGCAGGCGGCGCGGTTGCCGGCCCTGCGCATCGTGATCCAGATCGGCGGCCCCGCCTGCCCGGGCACGATCCCGTTCGACGAGGTCGCCGGCATGGGTGGAACCCTGCACCGCGAGCAGCTCGCCGCGCTCAGTGCCGCCCTGCAATTCGACGATGCCGTCAACATCCAGTTCACCAGCGGAACGACGGGATCGCCCAAGGGCGTGACGCTGACCCACCACAACATTCTCAACAACGGCTATTTCGTCGGCCGCGCCATGCGCCTGACCGAAGCGGACCGCATCTGCATTCCGGTGCCACTCTATCATTGCTTCGGCATGGTGATGGGCAATCTCGCCTCCGTCACGCTCGGCGCAACCATGGTCTATCCCGGCGAGGGGTTTGATCCGCTCGCGACACTGCGGACGATCGAGCAGGAAAAATGCACCGCGCTGTACGGTGTGCCGACGATGTTCATTGCCGAACTCGATCACGGCGAATTCTCAAGCTTCGATCTGACATCGCTGCGCACCGGCATCATGGCCGGTGCACCCTGCCCGATCGAGGTGATGAAGCGCGTCAATAGCGAGATGAACATGGGCGAGGTCACGATCGCCTATGGCATGACCGAGACGAGCCCGGTCAGCTTCCAGAGCGCCGTCGACGATCCGCTCGATCGCCGCGTCTCGACGGTCGGGCGAATCCATCCGCATGTCGAGGTCAAGGTCGTCGATCTCGACGGCAAGATCGTCAAGCGCGGCGAACGGGGCGAGCTCTGCACCCGCGGCTACAGCGTGATGCTGGGCTACTGGGAGGAGACCGAGAAGACCGCGGACGTGCTCGACGCCAACGGCTGGATGCATACCGGCGACATCGCCATCATCGACGACCAGGGTTATTGCAACATCGTCGGCCGCATCAAGGACATGGTGATCCGCGGCGGCGAGAACCTCTATCCACGCGAGATCGAGGAATTTCTCTACCGCCATCCCAAGATTCAGGACGTGCAGATCTTTGGCGTTGCGGATACCCGCTACGGCGAGGAGCTCTGCGCCTGGATCCGGGTCAGGTCCGGCGAAACGCTGACGCTGGAAGAGGTGCGCGCCTTCTGCGATGGCCAGATCGCCCACAACAAGATCCCGCGTTACGTGGAATTCGTCGACGAGTTTCCGATGACCGTGACCGGAAAGATCCAGAAATTCCTGATGCGCGATGACGTGGAGCAACGGCTTGGGCTGAAAGCCGCAAAGACTGCGTAGGTTGCCAACCCAATCGTCATTGCGAGCGCAGCGAAGCAATCCAGAATCTTTCCGCAGAGGCAGTCTGGATTGCTTCGTCGCTGCGCTCCTCGCAATGATGGGGGAGAGAGTCCGCGTTACACGGTCAGGCCGCGCTGCCCGGCGAGCTCCTTCAGCGACACCTGCGGACGCGCGCCGATGTGCTGGATCACTTCGGCGGCTGCGAGCGCGCCGAGTTCGCCACATTGCTTGTAAGGCAGGTTGCGCGCCAGACCGTACAGGAAGCCGGCAGCAAAGAGGTCGCCGGCGCCGGTGGTGTCCACGAGTTTCGCGATCGGAGACGCCGGCGCTGCGACTGCGTCAGTTGGCGTCACCACCACGCAACCCTTCTCGCTGCGGGTGACCACGCCGAGATTGACGTCATTGCGCAGCTGCTTGAGCGCGGTGTCGAAATCCGAGGTCTGGTAGAGCGAATGCAGCTCGGACTCGTTGGCGAACACGATATCGACGGTGCCGTTGCGCATCAGTCCCAGGAACTCGTCGCGGTAACGATCGACGCAGAAGGAATCCGACAATGTCAGCGCCACCTTGCGCTTGGCATCATGGGCGATCTTGGCCGCCTTGACGAAGGCGTCCTTGGCGTTCTTGGGGTCCCAGAGATAGCCCTCGAGGTAGACGATGCCGGCCGCGGCGATCTCGGCCGGGTCGATGTCGGTGGGCGACAAATCCTGCGCGGCACCGAGATAGGTGTTCATGGTGCGCTCGCCGTCATCCGTCACCAGGATGTAGGAGCAGCCGGTCGCAGGGCCGTCCTTCGCCGCGGGCGTGTTGAAGGCCACGCCGGCCGCGCGGATGTCGTGGACGTAGAGCTTCCCGATCTGGTCGTCCTTGACCTTGCCGACATAGGCGGCGCGCGCCCCGAGGCTGCCGATGCCGACGATGGTGTTTGCAGCCGAACCGCCGGAAACTTCCGTCGCCGGGCCCATGTCCTTGTAGATGGCGGCGGCCCGCGCCTCGTCGATCAGGGACATGCTGCCCTTGGTCATGCCGTGCTTGCCCAAGAAGGCTTCATCGGTCTTGACCAGCACGTCGAACAGCGCGTTGCCGATGCCGAGAACGTCATATTTCACGTCAGCCATTCACCTTGATCCTGTTTGGCGGATTGCGATACCCGCGGAAATCCGCTTCCTGTCGGTCTGAAATCTGGCTCGCGGCCTATCACGACCGGCCCTTCGCGGGCAAGCAACGGTATTATGCAGTTCCGATGATCCGCTCCTTCCTGACCGTCTCGACGGGGACACTGGCTTCACGGCTGCTGGGCTTTGCACGCGATTCCCTGATCGCGGCGCTGCTCGGCACCGGCGCCGTGGCGGACGCGTTTCTGGCGGCATTTCAGCTCGTCAATGTGGTGCGGCGCCTGCTCAGCGAGGGGGCGCTGAATGCGGCGTTGATCCCGGCCTGGCTGCGCGTTCGTGACAGCAATGGCGAGGCGGCTGCGGCGGCGTTCGCGGGACGCGTGCTCGGTACGGTCAGCGCGGGCCTGATCGCAATCTCGATCGTGATTGCACTTTTGATGCCGCTGATCATCATGATCATCGCGCCGGGCTTCGTCGGCAGCGCATCGCTCGAGCTCGCCGTCCAGAATGCGCGGCTGATGCTGCCTTATCTCGCCTTCGCGGGACCCGTCACGGTGCTGATGGGCCTGCTCAACGCGCAGGGTCGCTTTGCACTCACCGCGTTCTCGCCGCTGCTGTTCAACATCGCCCTGATCGCCGCCATCGCAGCACTCCTGCTGTGGCACGCCGATGCAACCGTCGCTGCGTGGATGCTGGCGGCTACAGTCGGCATCGCCGGCCTGTTGCAGCTCCTGATGCTGCTGTCGCAGCGAAGCGCGCGTCTGGCGACACCGCTGCGCGTGAGCTTCGACAAGGACATGCGCGGCTTCTTCGCCAAGGCGATCCCGGGCATGATCGCAAGCTCCGGCCCGCAATGGCTGATGGTGGCCGGCGCGATCATCGCCTCCGCCACGCCCGCCGCGGTCTCCTGGCTCTATTTCGCCAACCGTCTGATCGAGCTGCCGCTTGGCATTGTCGGGGTCGCCATGGGTACGGTGCTGGTGCCGGAGCTGACGCGCGCGGTGAGGAGCGGCGATCGTAATGCGGTTGCGCATGCGGAATCGCGCGCACTGGAACTCGCGACCGGGCTGGCGCTGCCGGCGACGTTCGGCCTGATCGTACTCGCCGAGCCGATCGTGCGGCTGCTGTTCGAACACGGTGCCTTTGGCGCGGAGGACAGCGCGGCCACGGCGCACGCCCTGATGTGGCTGGCGCTGGGACTGCCGGCTCACGTGCTGATCAAGGCGCTGTCCCCGGCCTATTTTGCCCGTAGCGACACCATGACGCCGCTGCTGGCGACAGCGAAGGGGTTCGAAGTCGCGGTCGCGCTCGCGATCCTGCTCAGTCACTTCCTCGGCGCAAGCGGGATCGCCGCCAGCATTGCCGCCGGCGCCTGGAGCAGTGCGATCTCGCTGCTCCGGAAAGGCAGCAGTGAATTCGGCTTCTCGGTCGATGCCGCCGCCCGCAAACGGCTGCCGCGAATCGTGCTCGCCGCGCTCGCCATGGGCGCCCTGCTCTGGCTGACCGCGGGCCTCTTGCCTTCGGAGGCCCATGGGCTCATCCGCTTCATTGCGCTGGGCTCACAGATCGGCGCCGGAATCGTCGTCTATGGCTTGCTCCTGCAAATCCTCGGCGTCGCGTCCTGGCGCGAGGCGGCCGGTGCCTTGAAGCGCCCCGCCCGGCCCGATCCCGGCGCCTGAGGTTAGCGAAATACCCTTGACGAGGCAGCGCCGCTGTTGGAAACGACGCCCGATTGTCTCCAGGAAAGCTTGCTAGGACAGCTAACCATGCCATTCGTTGAACGGGTTTTTTCGGGCGTCCAGCCGACGGGCAATCTGCACCTCGGCAATTATCTAGGCGCGATCGTCAACTTCGTGAAGATGCAGGAAACCCACAACTGCATCTATTGCGTCGTCGACATGCACGCGATCACGCAGGGCGTGGACGTCTGGGGCGGACCGGTCGAGCTCGCGCGCAACACCCGCGAGGTGACCGCGGCGTTCATCGCCAGCGGCATCGATCCCAAGAAGCACATCGTGTTCAACCAGAGCCAGGTCTCGGGCCATGCCGAGCTCGCCTGGATCTTCAACTGCGTCGCGCGCATGGGCTGGCTGGGTCGCATGACCCAGTTCAAGGAGAAGGCCGGCAAGGACCGCGAGAACGCATCCGTCGGGCTGTTCGACTATCCCGTGCTGATGGCGGCCGACATTCTGCTCTACCGCGCCACCCACGTGCCGGTCGGCGAGGACCAGAAGCAGCATCTCGAGCTCTCGCGCGACATCGCGCAGAAGTTCAACAACGACTTCGGCGACTCGATCCGCAACCTCGGCGCCAATGACGGTCTGTTCTTCCCGCTGCCGGAGCCCCTGATCACGGGCCCGGCGACGCGCGTGATGAGCTTGCGCGACGGCACCAAGAAGATGTCGAAGTCGGACGCGTCCGATAATTCGCGCATCAATTTGACCGACGACGCCGACACCATCGCGCAGAAGGTGCGCAAGGCCAAGACGGACCCCGAGCCGCTGCCGACCGAGGAGAAGGGTCTGGAAGCGCGCCCCGAGGCCGACAATCTCGTCGGCATCTACGCAGCCCTCTCGGGCCGCTCCAAGGCCGACGTGCTCAGGGATTTCGGCGGCGGCCAGTTCTCCAGCTTCAAGAATGCGCTGGTGGAGCTGTGCGTCACCAAACTCGCGCCGATCGCCGGCGAGATGAAGCGCCTCGTCGCCGACCCCGGCCATATCGACGCGATCCTGAACGACGGCGCCGACCGGGCCCGCGCGATCGCCGACGAGACCATGAAGCTCTCGAAGGACATCGTCGGCTTCATTCGCCCGCGCTAAGGCGCGTTCGCGCAAACGCGGCCGACGCCACCGCGCCGGCCGCTTCTGCTCTCCCCAAGCACGACGGAGTGTGGCAGCATGTCAGCCGTGCACATTCCGGGACATGCATGACCAGCAAGCGACTTTGCTTCGAGCCGGGTCACAAGCCCAAATGCCTCGTCATCGTCGACGACACCGCCGAATGGGATCGCGCGGTCTACTATGCCAGCCGCTGGGCGATCCGCGCCGGCGGCGGCGTGGTGATGCTCCGCATCATCGAGCCCGAACAGCAGAGCCAGGAATGGCTGGGGGTCGCCGACATCATGCGCGCTGAAGCGCAAGAGGCGGCAGAAGCCGCGCTCGACCGTGCCGCCGGCCGCGCCAACGGCATCGCCGCGATCACGCCGGAACGGGTGATCCGCGAAGGCGGCGCCATGGAACAGCTGCTGGCGGTGATCGACGAGGACCCCGACATCGCCATGCTGGTGCTCGCCGCGAACCCCGGCGCGGAGGGCCCGGGGCCGTTGGTCAACCTGCTCGCGCACGCGCTGGGCACGTTCCCGGTGCCGGTGACGGTCATTTCCGGCGCACTAAGCGACCAAAGCGTGGATTCGCTGTCCTAGACGGTTGCTCGTTCGTCTCGCCTCGTTGGCCGGCAGAGGGAGAAGCGGGCACCCTAACCCGCTGATATAACAGGTGAACGGCCAGCTTACCCCTTGACCGTGCGTTCGCCGTCGCCATCTGCTAGTGGATAGAGCACGCGCCGGCCTTGAACCGGCGACGTCTGGAGAAAACCATGTTCATTCAAACCGAAGCCACTCCCAATCCCGCCACGCTGAAGTTCATTCCCGGCCGCGTCGTGGTCGACGGCGGACCGATGGAATTTGCCAACCGCGAATCGGCCGCGCGCTCGCCGCTCGCCGAAAAGCTGTTCGAAGTCCCCGGCGTCACCGGCGTGTTCTACGGATCGGACTTCATCACCGTGACCAAGGCGGACGGTGAATGGCAACAGCTCAAGCCCGCGATCCTCGGCGCCATCATGGAGCACTACATGTCCGGCGCGCCGCTGCTCGCCGACGGTGCGGCCGCGAGCGATGTCGATCTCGATGACGAGGACGAATTCTTCGACGAGGCCGATGCCGAGACGGTCGACATGATCAAGGATCTGATCGAGACCCGCGTGCGGCCGGCGGTCGCCAATGACGGCGGCGACATCACTTTCCGCGGCTTCAAGGACGGCATCGTCTATCTCAACATGAAGGGCTCCTGTGCCGGCTGCCCGTCATCGACCGCAACGCTCCAGCACGGCATCCAGAACCTGCTCAAGCACTTCGTCCCCGACGTGGTCGAAGTGCGGCCGATGTAAATTGCACGCGCGACCCATCAATTGGACTCCGTCATGCCCGGGCTTGTCCCGGGCATCCACGTTCTTGGGGCGCAAAGTCGTGGATGGCCGGGTCAAGCCCGGCCATGACCACCGGGATGATGCTATGATCGTTCCATGCTGATCCTCGCCATCGATACCGCGCTGGAAGCGTGCGCGGTTGCCGTTCTCGACACCGATTCCGGCCAGCTCCTCGCGCAGGAGCAGCTTCTGATGAAGCGCGGCCACGCCGAAGCGCTGATGCCGATGATCGCGCGCGTGATGCTATCAGCCAATCTCGCCTTCACCGCGCTTGATCGCATCGCGGTCACCATGGGCCCCGGAAGTTTCACCGGCCTGCGCGTCGGCATTTCGGCGGCCCGCGGCCTTGCGCTTGCCGCGAAGCGGCCCGCCGTCGGCCTGACCACCTTGTCGGCCTATGCCGCCGCCGTCGTCGGCCAAAGCGGGGCGGCGCCGGTGATCTCGGCGATCGACGCGCGGCACGACCACGTCTATTTCCAGATCGTGGCCGGTGACGGCAGCCAGCTGGTACGGCCGGGCGTCGCTCCCATCGACGAGGCGATCGCGGCTTCGCAATTCGGCGCGCCGCATCTGGTCGGCAATGCCGCGAAGATCCTCGCCGAGCGCTGGCCGAAAGATATGCCGCAGCCGATCGCGGTCGACGCGCAGCCCGCGCCCGACATCGGCTGGGTCGCATGGCTTGGCGCCGCGGCCGATCCCGCGACAAATCCGGCGCGGCCGTTCTATCTGCGGGCGCCCGACGCAAAGCCGTCCGCACAACTGCCGCTTGCAGCACAAGCCGCAAGCTCATGATGAGATGGTTCTCGGAATGGTGGCGCGGCGGCACGGCCGTCGTCGAGCCGGCTCTCGCACGTGACGTCGCACGGCTCGCGCAGCTCCACGGCGCCTCCTTCGCACGCGGTTGGGGCGAAGGCGAGTTCGAGAGCATGCTCAGCGAGCGCAACACGCTGGTGCACCGGTTGCGCGTCGGCCGCAACACCGTGGGCTTCGCGGTGTCGCGGATCGGCGCGGACGAAGCGGAGATCCTCTCGATTGCGGTCGACCAGGCCCATCGCGGCCGCGGCCTCTCTCGCACGCTGCTGATGACCCATCTCGGCCACCTGGCAGGGCGCGGCGTGCGCACAATATTTCTCGAGGTCGAGGAAAATAACCAGCCGGCGCGGCGGCTCTACGATCGAGCCGGATTCATGGTGGTCGGACGCCGCGAACGCTACTATAAGCAGCCGAACGGGGAACAATTGAACGCACTTCTGATGCGACGTGACTTGTCGTAACATTGATGGCAGAAAGCGCCCCGTCAGGCGGACATCACATGACTGGTCTTAAACCTTCCCCCGCTTCCAAGGCGTCCGGCATCGAGGCGCGCTGTGCCGCCACCGGCATGCGCATGACCGAGCAGCGCCGTGTCATCGCCCGCGTGCTCGCGGAGGCGGTCGATCATCCCGATGTCGAGGAACTGTACCGCCGCTGTGTCGCCGTCGACGACAAGATCTCGATCTCGACCGTGTATCGTACCGTCAAACTGTTCGAGGATGCAGGCATCATCGAGCGCCATGATTTCCGCGAAGGGCGCGCGCGCTATGAGCAGATGCGCGACAGCCATCACGACCACCTCATCAACCTGCGCGACGGCAAGGTGATCGAGTTCACCTCCGAGGAGATCGAGAAGCTCCAGGCAGAGATCGCCCGCAAGCTCGGTTACAAGCTGGTCGATCATCGGCTCGAACTCTATTGCGTCCCGCTCGACGACGACAAACCCACGAATTAAGTGCCCGTCGATCTCGTCATCTTCGATTGCGACGGCGTGCTCGTGGACAGCGAGGTGATCTCCTGTCGCGCGCATGCGGATGTGCTGTCCAGGCACGGCTATCCGATCACATCGGAACAGGTGCTGGTCCGCTTTCTCGGCGTATCCGAGAAAGATGCACGGCGAATGGTCGAGCAGGAGATTGGCCGCAATCTTCCCGATGATCTCGAGAGCCAAGTGAATGCGGCGACGCTGCAATTCTATGCCAGCGATTTGCAGCCGATCACCCATGTGGCCGCAGCGATTGGCGCAATCGATTTGCCCAAATGCGTTGCGTCGAGCGGCACGCCGGAGAAGATCCACCACGGCCTGACCTGCGCCGGTCTCTACGATTTGCTTGCTCCCAACATCTTTTCCGCGAGCCAGGTCGCGCGCGGCAAGCCCGCGCCCGATCTCTTTCTCTTCGCCGCCGCGCAGATGAATGTCGCGCCGGAGCGGTGCCTCGTGATCGAGGACAGCGTCCCCGGGGTGACCGGCGCGCATGCCGCCGGGATGACCGTGCTGGGCTTTCACGGTGGCAGCCATTGCCCGCCGGGCCACGCTGAAAGACTACGGGCCGCCGGGGCCGGATTGACGTTCGACGATATGCGGCAATTGCCGGAACTGGTCCGGCGGGTCGCGGCGGATACCCTGGCGGGCTGAATCCCGCCTCTCGGCGTCATTCCGGGCGATGCGCCAGCATCGAACCCGGAATCTCGTGCCAAAACCTCTGGATTCCGGGTTCGCGACTGCGTCGCGCCCCGGAATGACGACCGAAAAGACCCCCAATCGCTGGATTTTCGCGGCTCCAGCCTATATCTGAGGGCAGTCCTCCCACCTCAATTCCGGATTCCATGACGCCGCCGCGCAAGCTGCACATCAAATCATATGGCTGCCAGATGAACGTCTACGATGCCCAGCGCATGGTGGACACGCTGGCCCCGGAAGGATTCGTGGAGACGGCCAGCGCTGATGACGCCGACCTCGTCATCCTCAACACCTGCCATATCCGCGAGAAGGCCTCGGAAAAGGTCTATTCGGAGCTCGGCCGCCTGCGCGTCGCCAAGGACGCCGCCGCGCGCGACGGGCGCACCATGCAGATCGCGGTCGCAGGCTGCGTGGCACAGGCCGAGGGCGAGGAGATCGTGCGCCGTGCACCCGCGGTCGACGTCGTGGTGGGACCGCAGAGCTATCATCATTTGCCGCAGCTGTTGAAGCGCGCCGGCCATGAGGGCCGCGCCATCGAGACCGAATTCCCTGCCCAGGACAAGTTCGGCTTCCTCGCCCAGCCCAAGCCCGGCGCGATCCGCGCCCGCGGCATTTCCGCTTTCGTCACAGTGCAGGAAGGCTGCGACAAGTTCTGCACCTTCTGCGTCGTGCCTTACACGCGTGGCTCGGAAGTCTCGCGGCCGGTGGCAAAGATCGTCGACGATGTGAAGCGGCTCACTGAGAACGGCGTGCGCGAGCTCACGTTGATCGGACAGAACGTCAACGCCTATCACGGCGAGGGGCCGGACGGAAAAAGCTGGCCGCTCGGCAGGCTGCTGGAGCACCTCGCGGCGCTTCCGGGCGTCGCGCGGCTGCGCTATTCGACCAGCCATCCGCGCGATGTCGACGACAGTTTGATTGCAGCCCATCGCGATCTCGA
This sequence comes from Bradyrhizobium sp. Ken51, assembly GCF_055807435.1. Classification (NCBI taxonomy): domain Bacteria; kingdom Pseudomonadati; phylum Pseudomonadota; class Alphaproteobacteria; order Hyphomicrobiales; family Nitrobacteraceae; genus Bradyrhizobium; species Bradyrhizobium sp. Ken51. Next base: position 111,632 of record NZ_JBVVPB010000018.1, read on the forward strand.
TGCCTTGATGCCGTTCGTGCACCTGCCGGTGCAGTCGGGCTCGGACCGGATTCTGGCCGCCATGAACCGGAAACATACCGCCGATGATTATCGGCGTGTCGTCGACCGTTTCCGGTCCGCACGCCAAGACATTGCTTTCTCATCAGATTTTATCGTCGGCTTCCCGGACGAGAGCGAGCAAGATTTTCTCGCCACCCTCGCGCTTGTCACGCAAATCGGCTACGCTGCGGCGTATTCGTTCAAATACTCCGCCCGGCCGGGAACGCCGGCCGCGGACATGCAGGAGACGGTGTCCCCCTCCGAGATGGACCAGCGATTGGAGCGGCTCCAGGAACTGATCGACAGCCAGCAATCGGCCTTCAACAAGGCTGCGATTGGCTCAACGGTCGATGTGCTGTTCGAGCGTCCGGCCCGCAAGGACGGCCAGATCGTCGGCCGCACCGCCTTCCTCCAGCCCGCGCATGTGATGGCCTCGCCCGACATCATCGGACAAATCCTGCCGGTCCGGATCGACAGCCTCGAACGCTACAGCTTCCTCGGTGAGCTCGCCATGGCGCACGAGCCCGCTTTATCGCCCATCGCCACTGGAGCCTGAACCCTTGCCCAAAAGCGCATCGGATTCGTCTTCTTCCATCGCTCCTAGCCGCAAATTTGACCGCGACATGCAGGTTCCACCCGAGACCCAGGTCGTCATCGACTTCGACGACAACCGCGCCGCATCCGCGCTGGTCGGCCCTTACGGCCAGCATCTGGCACAGATCGAACGGCGGCTCGGCGTCGTCGTCGATTCCAAGGGCAACCACATCACCATCGGCGGCTCGCGCGACGGCTGCGATGCCGCGCGCCGCGTGCTGGAGACACTCTATGCCCAGGCCGTGAAGGGGCAGGATCTCGACCAGGGCGAGGTCGAGGGCGCGATCCGTGCCGTGATCGCGCAGGGCTCGCTATTCGAGTTCGACGCCAAGTCGGCCAAATCCACCTTCGACAGTATCAATTTGCGCAAGCGCCCGGTGCGCGCGCGCACGGCGGCGCAGGATTCCTACATCCGCGCGCTGAAGCGCCACGAGTTGGTGTTCGGCATCGGCCCCGCCGGCACCGGCAAGACCTGGCTCGCGGTCGCCCATGCCGCGCAACTGTTCGAGCGCAAGGAAGTCGACAAGATCATCCTGTCCCGCCCGGCGGTGGAAGCCGGCGAGCGGCTCGGCTTTCTGCCCGGCGATCTCCGCGAAAAGGTCGATCCTTATCTTCGCCCGATCTACGACGCGCTCTATGACCTGATGGACGCGCGCATTGTCGAGCGCGCGCTGCAGACCGGCGAGATCGAGATCGCGCCGCTTGCCTTTATGCGCGGTCGCACGCTGACCAACGCGGCCATCATCCTGGACGAGGCGCAGAACACCACGTCGATGCAGATGAAGATGTTTTTGACCCGTCTCGGCGAGAACAGCCGCATGATCGTCACCGGCGATCCCTCGCAGATCGACTTGCCGAATGGCCAGACCTCGGGCCTCGCCGAGGCGACGCGCCTGCTGAGCGGCGTCGAAGGCATTGCGCAAGTTCATTTCAAGGCCGAAGACGTGATCCGCCACGAACTCGTGGCGCGGATCGTCTCCGCCTACGAAGGGGCACCGCAGCGGCCGGCCGCCGGTAAATCCTGACGAGACAGCAACCGGACCATATGGGCGTGGACTAGCCGCCCCTTCGTTCCGAACAAGGACAATGTCACACTCCAACCTTCCCATCACCGAGGTCCTCGTCGTCGCCGATTGCTGGCAGCGGGAGCCCGAATCCGAAGCCGTGATCCAGCGCGCCGTGGCGGCCGCCGCCGAGAATGTCGACGAAGACGTTGCGGAGGCGGAAGTGGCGGTGATGCTGACCGATGATGCCGGCATCCGCACGCTGAACAGCAACTGGCGCGGCATCGACAAGCCGACCAACGTGCTGTCGTTTCCCGCGCTGCAGCCGGAAGGCGACTGGAAACCGGGCGATGCCCCGCGCATGCTCGGCGACATCGCGATCGCCTACGAGACCATGCGGCGTGAGGCGGACGAGGAACAAAAGCCGTTCGATCATCATTTGAGCCATCTCGCCGTGCACGGTTTCCTACATCTGGTCGGCTACGACCACGAAAATGAAGACGACGCCGAGGAAATGGAAGCGCTCGAACGAGAGATCCTGGCTCATCTCGGCATTCCCGACCCCTATGCCGACCGCCCAGGGACGCATTGAGATGCCGGATTCCGACCCGATTCAAGACAATCCGCGCACTACGGCCAATTTGCCGGTCGTGGTAACGCCCGGCGAGGTGATGCGCCCGACCGCGGAAGGCTGGCTGCTGCGTGCCATTCGCAGCCTGTTCGGCTGGAAGGCGGGTTCGGTGCGCGACGACCTCCAGGTCGTGCTCGACGCCACGACGCCGGACGACACCGGCTTCTCGACGGTCGAGCGCACCATGCTGCGCAACATCCTCGGCCTGCACGAGCGTCGCATCGCCGATGTCATGGTGCATCGCGCCGACATCATCGCGGTGAAGCGCGACATCCCGCTCGGCGAGTTGATGGACCGCTTCGAGAGCGCCGGCCATTCGCGCCTTGTGGTCTACAACGAGACGCTCGACGATCCCGTCGGCATCGTCCATATCCGCGATCTGCTCGCCTTCATGACCGCGCGTGCGCGCGTGTCGGGGGTCACGAAAACCAAGCGCAAGAAGCCGCTGCCGGCCGGGCTCGATCTGCGTACGGTCGATCTCGCGCTGCCGCTCGAAGAAGCGCGCATCATCCGCAAGTTGCTCTACGTGCCGCCGTCGATGCGGGCGATCGACCTGCTCGCGCAGATGCAGGCCACCCGCATCCATCTGGCACTGGTGGTCGACGAATATGGCGGCAGCGACGGCCTGGTCTCGCTCGAGGACATCGTCGAGCAGATCGTCGGCGAGATCGACGACGAGCATGACAGCGACGAGCCGCCCTCGATCGTGCGGCTGCCCGACAACGCCTTCATCGCCGACGCCCGCGCCAGCCTCGACGACGTCCGCACCGTGATCGGCGAGGATTTCGTCACCGGGGAGGCCGGCGAGGAAGTGGAGACGCTGGGCGGTTATCTCGTCAGCTTCGTCGGGCGCCTGCCGGTGCGTGGCGAGGTGATCTCGGGCCCCGGCCATTACGAGATCGAGGTGCTCGATGCCGATCCGCGCCGGGTCAAGCGACTGCGGATCTCGACGCGAAAGGAGCGTCCCGCGCCGCGCACCCAGCGCGAGAGCCGGCGCCGCGAGGCTGCGCCGGATGGCAGCCCGCCGACAGCCAGCGACACGCCCACCCCGCCGCCAAGCGACGGGACCGGTCCGCAGTGAGCCCTTTCCAGCGATTTCGCCAGATCGCGCTTGCCATCATCCTGACCTGGGGATGGAAGCGCGCGCTCGTCGCGATGGCTGCCGGTGCGCTCTCGGTGCTGGCGCTGGCGCCGTTCAACGCCTTCCCGGTGCTGTTCATCACCTTCCCCGTGCTGGTCTGGCTGATCGACGGCGCCGGCGCCGGACGATATCGCGGCGTCCCCGCCGCGGCGCTGACCGGCTACTGGTTCGGGCTCGGCTATTTCGTGCCCGGCCTCTACTGGATCGGCTACGCCTTCTTCGTCGATGCCGATGTATTCGCCTGGCTGACACCGTTCGCTGTGCTGGGCCTGCCGGCCTATCTTTCCATATTCACGGCAATGGGCTTTGCGCTCGCCCGCCTGCTCTGGACCAAGAATGCGACGCGCGTGCTTGCGCTCGCGGCAAGCCTCACCATCACCGAATGGCTGCGCGGTCATGCGCTGACCGGCTTTCCCTGGAACGCGTTCGGCTATGCGCTCTCCGAGCCGCTGCCGCTGGCACAAACGGCGTCGCTGATCGGCCTGTGGGGTATGACTTTCCTGACGGTTGCGATCTTCGCGAGCCCGGCGGCGCTGATCGACCGCACGCCCGATCGCCGCCTGGCGTGGCGCGCGCCGGCCGCAGCCGTGGCGCTCCTGCTTGTCATGAGCATCTTCGGCGCGATCCGCCTGTCGCTGCATCCGACCACGATGGTCGCGGGCACCAAGTTGCGCCTGATGCAGCCGGATCTCCAGCAGGACGCGAAGTTCAACTACGCCGCCAAGGCGGAGGTGATGAAGAAATATCTGGCCTTGTCGGACCGCGCCTCCGGGCCGCAATCGACCGGCGTGCGCGATGCCACCATCCTGATCTGGCCGGAATCCGCCTTTCCGTTCTTCCTGACTCGCGAAGCCGATGCGATGGCGCAAATTGCGGAGCTTCTGCCCAAGGGCACCGTGCTGATCACGGGCTCGGTCCGCGCGCCCGACCTGCCGCGGGGCACGCCGATCACCCGCGCCTATAATTCGATTTATGTGATCGACCACGACGGCAGCGTGCTCTCTATGTACGACAAGCTGCATTTGGTGCCGTTCGGCGAATTTCTTCCGTATCAGGGCTTGATGGAGAAGCTCGGTTTCGAGCAACTCACGCGTGTGCGCGGCGGCTTCATTCCCGGCACCGTGCGGCATGCGCTGCCGGTCCCCGGTGCGCCGTCCGCGCTGCCGCTGATCTGCTACGAAGCAATTTTTCCCGGCGAGGTGGCTGGACGCAATGAACGTCCGGGCTGGATCGTGAATCTCACCAATGACGGCTGGTTCGGAATCTCGACGGGCCCCTATCAGCACCTCGAACAGGCGCGGATGCGCGCGATCGAGCTCGGATTGCCGCTGGTTCGCTCCGCCAATACCGGCGTTTCCGCGGTAATCGATCCGGTGGGACGCATCGTCGCCAGTCTCGGTCTCGGGATCGAAGGCATTTTGGATGCAGATCTGCCCGCCGCGATCCCGCCGACCATCTATGCGCGCGTGGGCGACGTCCCCGCGGCCATGCTCGTCGCGCTCGCCGTGTTTGTGGCGGTCCGCCGACGTGTTGCCAAACGGCACCTCTGATCGCGCAGCCGCGGCCGATAACTTTTGACAACCGTAGTCCCACGGTTGACAGACTGCACGCGGCCTCCTCATTCTGCACCGGCTGCAAAAGACAGTGGGTATTGCTAAATTTCTCCGCAATGTTTCCCAATAACAGGGTCTGATTTTGACGTTGCTTACACCTGAGGCATTCCTGATTGCGCCGAAGGTGATGTTTGGAGGGCTGAGGAAATGTCGAAAGCGCCCAACCCTGTTGACAAATATGTCGGCAGTCGCGTGCGGATGCGCCGCATCATGTTGGGCATGAGCCAGGAAAAGCTGGGTGAAGCTTTGGGCCTGACCTTCCAACAAGTTCAGAAATACGAAAAGGGCACAAACCGGGTCGGCGCGAGCCGCATCCAGCAAATTGCCGAAATTCTCCAGGTGCCGGTGTCGTTCCTGTTCGAGGGCGGTCCGAGCGGCGTGGCGGGGCCGGACGGCTTCGCAGAAGGCGCATCGCCGTCTTACGTCTCGGATTTCCTCGCGACTTCCGAAGGACTCGCCCTGACCAAGGCGTTCACCCGAATCACCGATTCCAAGATGCGCCGCTCGATCGTCGATCTCGTCGAGCAGATCGCGGCCCGCGAAGGCCCCGATAAGCGCTGAGGCGGTATCTCAATCCGATTTGAGGCTGCGTCAAATCTGGCCTATGTCGTCATTTGTGGCCGCGCTTTGATGCGCGTCTTCCTCGATGATGCGATTCAAAGGCACAGATGCGCTCATGGTCAGCTCCAATTGGTTCGATTCTCAAACTATTCTCGATGGCATCCGCCGCTGGGTGGAGGTCGAGACGCCAACGGACGCGCCTGAACAGGTCAACAAGCTGGTCTCGATGGTCGCGGAGCAATACCGCGACCTCCCTGTTACGCTCGAGCGCATCGCCGGCGTCGATGGCTGCGGCGATCATCTCGTGGCGCGCTCGACCTGGGGTCAGGACCGGCCCGGCATCCTGGTGCTGAGCCACCTCGATACCGTTCACCCCATGGGATTCATCGAGCGCCTGCCGTTCAAGGTCGAAGGCGACAGCGCATTCGGTCCCGGCATCTACGACATGAAGGGCGGCGCCTACATCGCCCATCACGCCTTTCGCGCGCTTTGTGCCACAGCCGATCGCTCGCCGCTCGGCATCACCCATCTGTTCACCTCCGACGAGGAGATCGGCAGCCCCACCTCTCGCGCACTCATCGAGACCGAAGGGCGCAAAGCGAAGTACGTGCTGGTGACGGAGCCGGCCCGCGACGGCGGCAAGATCGTCACCGGCCGCAAGGGCGTCGGGCGATTCGAAGTGTTCATCAAGGGCGTGCCCGCGCATGCCGGCACGCGGCCCCAGGATGGCCGCAGCGCGATCCGCGAGCTCGCCAACGTCATCCTGGCGCTGGAAGCGATGAACGATCTGGCGCGCGGCGTCACCGTCAATGTCGGCGTGGTGCGCGGCGGCACGCGGCCCAACGTGACGCCGGAAGAAGCCTATGCCGAAATCGATCTGCGCGTGCTGAGCCTGAAGGACGCGGATGAATTCGTCGGCAAGATCCTCGCCCTGACATCGAAGACGGATGGCGTCACCGTCAAGGTCACGGGCGGGCTCAATCGTCCGCCTTACGAGAAGAGCAATGCCGGCGCCTCGCTGTACGAACATGCGAAGACGGTTGCCACGGAGATCGGCTTCGAGCTGGTCGACGTTCACACCGGCGGCGGCTCGGACGGTAATTTCACCGCCGCCCACACCGCGACGCTCGACGGGCTCGGCGTCGACGGTAAGGGCGCGCACACTCATTATGAGCAGCTCTATGTCTCGTCGCTCGAACCGCGCGCGCGGCTGCTTCATCGCCTGTACCAGACGCTACGATGAGTGAGCGCAAATCAGATCCCGATCGCGAGGACAGCGAGCGCGCCTTCTTCGGACGCCGCAAGGGCCACAAGCTCAGGCAGCACCAGGCCGAGCTGATCGATCATTTGCTGCCGCGTCTTGCGCTCGCCATCGATCGCGAAGCACCGGCGGATGCCCGCGAGATCTTCGTGCCCGCAGCCGACGATTTGCGGCTCGAGATCGGCTTCGGCGGCGGCGAGCATCTTGCTGCGGAAGCGCAAAACTTCGCCACCACCGGCTTCATCGGCTGCGAGCCTTACGTCAACGGCATGGCGAAGATCCTCGCGCAGATCGAGGCCGCCGACATCGGCAACATCCGCCTGTTCGCAGGCGATGCCGCCGAGCTCCTGGCCTGGCTGCCGAAGGCTTCGCTGTCGCGGATCGACCTGATCCATCCCGATCCCTGGCCGAAGCGGCGACACTGGAAGCGGCGCTTCGTCCAGGACCGGACCATCGCCGCGATGGCGCGCGTGCTGAAAGCAGGCGGCGAATTTCGTTTCGTCTGCGACATCGACGATTACTGCGCCTGGACGTTATCGCATCTGTCGCGCTCGACGGATTTCGTCTGGCTTGCGGAGCGCGCTGATGATTTCCGGCAACCCTGGGCTGGCTACACCATGACGCGTTACGGAAGGAAAGCCGCGCGCGAAGGCCGCAAGGCCGCGTATCTGCGATTCAGGCGGGTCTAGATCGTCTGCCGGTTGCGCCAGAAATTCACGACGCGCTCGGCGGTCGTCGGCATCAGCCGCGTGAAGTTCGCGCGCGCCTGCTCAAGATCGGCGTCGGCTGGCGTGCGATTCGGGCCGTACCACATCAGGATCAGCGCCCGCACCGTCGGCCAGCTGACATTCAGCACGCGCGCGAGAACCAGAATTGGATCGTAGCGGTCACCCGTGATCAGGCGGTCGAGGATCGTGAGGCGGACGCCGGACATTGCCGAAAGCGAGGCGATCGCCTCCTCGTATTTGTGGGCCTTCGCGAATCCAAGCAGCGCGCTCTCGCCAAGATGACCCTCGCGATGCAAGGCCAGCACCGTGCGCTGCGCCCCCGAGAAATCGCGACGCGGGCCCGGCGGCAGCGTGGCTTCCTCGATGGCCGCCATGGCGCGCTTGATCTCGACCTGGCGCACGGGATTGACCACGCTCGAGAGGCGACGGCGGATGACGTCGAGCGTGCCGTCGAGAAGTTGTTTCAGGTTCTCACCCGAAAGATCGCTACGCTGGCCGATCCTGAGAGTCAGCACGCCATCCTGCGCGGCACGCTTGATCAGCTCGGAATAGCTGCCGGGCGAGAACGCCGCGCCGGAATTGCCCGCGGCGCGGCGCACCACGTCGCGATCGCCGCGCTCGACCAGCACGTCGGTGATGACGGCCGACAGCGTGGGGCGTTCGCTCATCGCCAGCAGATGGCCCTGGCCCTTCAGTCGCGCGATCTCGACGAGAGCAGCGTCGTCGAGCACGGGCGAATGGCGCAGCACGGGGCCCGCCACCGCGATTTCGTTTTCGCGCGCGAGCTGGCTCACGAGGTGCCGCGGCGCGTTGTTCAGGCGCGAGAAGCGTTCGGCGAGATCGACGCGCGAGGCGAGCTCGGCATGCGGGACGAGATCGATCAGCAGGTTGTCGAAGAGATCGATGACATCGGGACGAAGGTTCTCGGCGTCCTGAAAGAACAATTGGGAGATGGCGTGCGCGATCTCGCCGCGACGCCGCGGGTCGCCGCGTTTGACGATATCGTCCAGTCCGGGAATGAGCGACGTGGCAACGGTCATGAAACGCAAACTCGTACGGGGCACGCCGCGGGTGCGCCCTCGGTCCAAGCCGCCCCACAATCAGGGAATTTAGGCCTCGGAGGTGAAGGAAGCGTTGCGCGGGGCCGCGGGCCGGGCGCAAAAAGCCTAGCCTGCCCTGCATGGGCCTTGTCCGGGAAGACGGAAAGGGCTATATCAGCGCCGATTCATCTTCTCATACGATCCGCGTAGTGAGAGTGGGCCCGAAAGGACCCGCTCTTTTTTATTACCTGAAGGCGGCTTGGTGGAAGATATGCGGCCCGGCGATCTGTCGGGAGAGTTCCGAAGCGAGCTTTGAGATCTTAAACCAAGCCTTAACCATATCGAGCGCCTTGACCTCTGACATGACCGAACCGAACCCTGGTTCCACGGATGCCGAATTGCTGGCCGAGCCGAGGCTCGTGGTCGAGCCGGGCGTGGCGGCACGGGTGTCCGCGGTCGCCGGGCCGGTGCTCGAAGGCATGGGCTACCGCCTGGTGCGGATCCGCATTTCCGGGGAATCCGGCTGCACCGTGCAGGTCATGGCCGAGCGGCCGGACGGCTCCATGCAGATCGAGGATTGCGAGGCGATCTCGCGGGCGCTGTCGCCCGTGCTCGACGTCGCCGATCCCGTCGATCGCGCCTACCGGCTGGAAATCTCCTCGCCGGGGATCGACCGCCCGCTGGTGCGCCGCTCCGATTTCGAACGTTATGCCGGCCATCTGGTGAAGATCGAGATGGCGGTCGCCCACGAGGGGCGGAAGCGGTTCCGCGGCACGATCGGCCCCGTCGAAGGCGACCGGTTGCATCTGCATCGCGACGACGTCAAGGGGACCGAGGCTGCCGACGTTCTCCTGACGATGGAAGACATCGCCGAGGCTCGGCTGGTGCTGACCGACGAGCTGATCGCGGAATCCATGCGCCGCGGCAAGGCCCAGGCACGCGAGATGCGCCGCAATCTCGGCCTTGAGCCGCCGGCGGCACCGCACGCCAGCATCAGCGAAAAGACGACCAAGAACACCAAGCCGACTAAGAAGCCGGCGCCGGCCCCTACGAAGAAGCCGGCTCCGACCAATACCAAGAAACATCGCCTGGCCGCCGAACGCGCGCGACGAGGCGAGATCGATCCTGACGAAGGAGACTAGCCATGGCAGTCAGCGCCAATCGACTTGAATTGCTTCAGATCGCCGACGCCGTTGCGCGCGAGAAATCGATCGACCGCGGCATCGTCATCGCGGCGATGGAGGATGCCATCGCCAAGGCGGCGCGGGCCCGTTACGGCAGCGAGACCGACGTTCATGCCGAGATCGACCCGAAGAAGGGCGAGCTGCGGTTGTCGCGCCACATGCTGGTGGTCGAAACGGTCGAAAACCATTCCAACCAGATCTCGCTGGTGGATGCGCAGCGCGCCAATCCCGGTGCCCAGGTCGGCGACACCATCGCCGACACCCTGCCGCCGCTGGAATATGGCCGCATCGCCGCGCAGTCGGCCAAGCAGGTGATCGTGCAAAAGGTGCGCGAAGCCGAGCGCGACCGGCAATATATGGAATTCAAGGACCGCATCGGCGACATCGTCAACGGCGTCGTCAAGCGCGTCGAATACGGCAGCGTGATCGTCGATCTTGGCCGCGGCGAGGCCATCATCCGCCGCGACGAGATGCTGCCGCGCGAAGTGTTCCGCAACGGCGACCGCGTCCGGGCCTACATCTTCGACGTCCGCCGCGAGACCCGCGGCCCGCAGATATTCCTCTCCCGCACCCATCCGCAGTTCATGGCCAAGCTGTTCGCGCAGGAAGTGCCCGAGATCTATGACGGCATCGTCGAGATCAAGGCGGTCGCCCGCGATCCCGGCTCGCGCGCAAAAATCGGCGTGATTTCCCGCGATTCCTCGGTCGATCCGGTCGGCGCCTGCGTCGGTATGCGCGGTTCGCGCGTGCAGGCGGTGGTGAACGAATTGCAGGGCGAGAAGATCGACATCATCCCGTGGTCGCCCGACATCGCGACCTTCGTGGTCAACGCGCTGGCGCCGGCCGAGGTCTCCAAGGTCGTCATCGACGAAGACCGCGAGCGCATCGAGGTCGTCGTGCCCGACACCAACAACCAGCTCTCGCTGGCGATCGGCCGCCGTGGCCAGAATGTGCGTCTGGCCTCGCAGCTCACCGGCTGGGACATCGACATCCTGACCGAGCAGGAGGAATCGGAGCGCCGCCAGGCCGATTTCGAGAACTCCACCCGCGTCTTCATGGAATCGCTCAACGTCGACGAAGTGGTCGGCCAATTGCTGGCGTCCGAAGGCTTCACCTCCGTCGAGGAACTCGCGATGGTGGATGTCAAGGAACTCGCCGGCATCGAAGGTTTCGACGAGGAGACCGCGCAGGAACTCCAGAACCGCGCCCGTGAATATCTCGAACAGCTCGAAGCCGAGCTCGAGGCCAGGCGCAAGGAGCTCGGCGTCGAGGACGCCGTAAAGGACGTGCCCGGCGTCACCTCGAAGATGCTGGTGAAGTTCGGCGAGAACGACATCAAGACGGTCGACGACCTCGCCGGCTGCGCCACGGACGATCTGGTCGGCTGGACCGAGCGCAAGGAAGGCGGCGAGCAGACTAAATATCCGGGCGCGCTCGATGGCCTCGATATCTCCCGTGACGATGCTGAAGCGATGATCATGCAGGCCCGCGTCAAGGCCGGCTGGATCACCGAGGCCGATCTCGCCAAGCCCGCCGAAGAGGCCGAGGCGACTGAAGATCAGCCGGCTTAGGGCGAAGGAGGATGTCACCCGGATGCTCGCCGATACTGACCCCGAACTCGACCATGGACCGCGGACCGAAAGGTCCGCGACCATGCGGATGTGTGCGGTCAGCCGCGAGGTCCGGCCGATCGACGAGCTGATCCGCTTCGTCGTCTCGCCGCAAGGGCACATAGTTCCCGATCTCAAGCGCAAGCTGCCCGGACGCGGCATGTGGGTCACCGCCTCGCGTGAGGTGGTTGCGGAAGCCGTTCGGCGTCACCATTTTACGAAAGCCTTCAAGCGCGAGCTGCGCATCCCTCAGACGCTTCCCGCCGACCTCGAGGCGCTCCTGGTCCGGAGCGTGGTCGAAGCCCTTGGGATTGCTGCCAAGGCGCGCCAGATCGTCGCGGGTTTCGGCAAGGTCGAAAGCGCGCTTCGGGAAGGTACGGTCGAGGTCCTGATCCATGCCAGCGACGGGGCCGCGGACGGAATCCGCAAATTGGACATGCTGGCGCGTCAAAATGAGGGAAATCGCGGCGCCAAGCCGCAGATTCCCGTCGTCACCGCACTAAAATCGACAGAATTGGATTTGGCACTTACCCGGTCAAATGTGATACATGCTGCCCTGCTCGCGGGCCCGGCGAGCAAGTCATTCCTGTCACGTAGCCAGATGCTGGTCCGATACCGGATGGCGGACGCTGACAGGACTGCCGAAAAGCCCGGCCAGGATTTCTGAGAGACAACGACCACCCGATAGCACGGTGCGGCAACGCACAAGACAACAAGATCAGGATTAGGACTGCTTAATGGTTGATACCAAGACCCCTGGCGACAAGAAGCTGAGCGTTCCGAGCAAGACGCTATCGCTCAAGCCGCGCGTCGAAACGGGCACCGTGCGCCAGAGCTTCAGTCATGGCCGTAGCAAGCAGGTCGTGGTCGAGAAGCGTGGCAAGCGCCGTGTCGACGGCAGCCCCGAGCCGCAGGTGGCCGAGGTGGCGAAGCCCGCGCCGGCCGCCGCCGCGCCCAAGCCTGCTCCGGCCCGCCCCGCGCCGCCGCGCAACGCCGGCTCCGGTGTGGTGCTGCGTACACTGACCGAAGACGAACGTTCCGCCCGCGCCAGCGCGCTGGCCGATGCCAAGGTGCGCGAAGTCGAAGAGCGCCGCCATGCCGAGGAAGAGGCCCAGCGCCGCGCCGTCCGCGAAAGCGCAGAGCGTGCCGATCGCGAGGCCGCCGAAGCCCGCCGCAAGGCCGAGGAGGAGCGTCACCGCCACGAAGAGGAAGCCAAGCGGAAGGCCGAAACCGAGGCCAAGAAGCGTTTTGGCGAAGGCGAGCAGCCGCAATCCGCGGCGCGCCCTGCCACCGCGACCTCGGCCGCTCCTGCAGCGCGGCCCGGAGCGCCGATGGCGCGCCCCGGCACAACCACCACGGCACGCCCGGGAACAACGACCGTGCGGCCGGGAACAACCACGCAGCGGCCGGGAGGCCCGGTGGGCCGCGCCCCCGCTGTCGCGGCCGGACCGGACGAGGACGAGGGTCCGCGCCAGATCCGACGCGGCCCCGGCGGCGCTGCGCGGCCTGTGGTCGCTCCCAAGCCCACCCACAAGCCCGGCCCGCAGAAGGAGCGCGGCCGCCTGACGGTCGTCACCGCCTTCAATGCCGACGACGTCCGCGAGCGCTCGATCGCCTCGTTCCGCCGCCGCACCCAGCGCCTGAAGGGCCATGCCGCGAACGAGCCGAAGGAAAAGCTCATCCGCGAGGTGGTCATTCCGGAAGCGATCACCATCCAGGAGCTCGCCAACCGCATGTCGGAGCGCGCGGTGGAAATCATCCGCATGCTGATGAAGCAGGGCGCGATTCACAAGATCACCGACGTGATCGATGCCGACACTGCGCAGCTGATCGCCGAAGAGCTCGGTCACACCGTCAAGCGCGTTGCCGCGTCCGACGTTGAAGAAGGCCTGTTCGACGCCATCGACGATTCCACCGATACCGAGCCGCGCTCGCCGGTGGTGACCGTGATGGGTCACGTCGACCACGGCAAGACCTCGCTGCTCGACGCGCTCCGCCATGCCAACGTCGTCTCCGGCGAAGCCGGCGGCATCACCCAGCATATCGGCGCCTATCAGGTGCTGTCGCCCGAAAGCGGCAAGAAGATCACCTTCATCGACACGCCCGGCCACGCCGCGTTCACCGCGATGCGCGCCCGCGGCGCCAAGGTGACCGACATCGTCGTGCTGGTGGTTGCGGCCGACGACGGCGTGATGCCGCAGACGATCGAAGCCATCAACCACGCCAAGGCGGCGCGGGTGCCGATCATTGTTGCCATCAACAAGATCGACAAGCCGGACGCCAAGCCTGAGCGCGTGCGCACCGAGCTGCTCCAGCACGAGGTGCAGGTGGAATCCTTCGGCGGCGAAGTCGTCGACGTCGAAGTATCGGCCAAGAACAAGACCAATCTCGACAAGCTGCTCGAGATGATCGCGCTCCAGGCCGACATCCTCGACCTCAAGACCAATTCGGATCGCCCGGCCGAAGGCACCGTGATCGAAGCCAAGCTCGATCGCGGCCGCGGTCCGGTCGCGACCGTTCTGGTCCAGCGCGGCACGCTCCGTGTCGGTGACATCATCGTCGCCGGCGCCGAAATGGGCCGCGTCCGCGCACTGATCTCGGATCAGGGCGAAACGGTGCAGGAGGCAGGTCCGTCAGTGCCGGTCGAGGTGCTCGGCTTCAACGGTCCGCCGGAAGCCGGCGATCGTCTCGCCGTGGTCGAGAACGAAGCCCGCGCCCGCCAGGTCACCAGCTACCGCGCGCACCAGAAGCGCGAGAACGCGGCTGCCTCGATCTCCGGCATGCGCGGCTCGCTCGAGCAGATGATGTCGCAACTGAAGACGGCGGGCCGCAAGGAATTCCCGCTGATCATCAAGGCCGACGTGCAGGGCTCGCTGGAAGCGATCCTCGGATCGCTGGAGAAGCTCGGCACCGACGAAGTCGCCGCGCGTATCCTGCATGCGGGTGTCGGCGGCATCTCGGAATCGGACGTGACGCTCGCGGAAGGCTTCAACGCCGCGATCATCGGCTTCTCGGTTCGTGCGAACAAGGAGGCCGCTGCGGCCGCCAAGCGCAACGGCATCGAGATCCGTTACTACAACATCATCTACGACCTCGTGGACGACGTGAAGAAGGCCATGAGCGGCCTGCTCGCGCCGACCCTGCGGGAAACCATGCTCGGCAATGCCGCTATCCTGGAGATCTTCAACATCTCCAAGGTCGGCAAGGTCGCGGGCTGCCGCGTCACCGACGGCACCGTGGAACGCGGCGCCAACGTGCGCCTGATCCGCGACAACGTCGTCGTGCACGAAGGCAAGCTGTCGACGCTGAAGCGCTTCAAGGACGAAGTGAAGGAAGTCCAGTCCGGTCAGGAATGCGGCATGGCCTTCGAGAACTATCACGACATGCGCGCCGGTGACGTCATCGAGTGTTACCGCGTGGAGACGATCCAGCGCTCCCTGTAAGTCCAAATCTTACCGAAGCGCCTGGATCTTTTTTGAACTGAATTGCGGGAGTGCGATGGCCGGATTTTTTCCGGCCATCCACCCCTCTTCGTTTCAGCAAGACAAATGACAATGCCCGTGTCCCAAAAGCGGGCACGACGAGGTGATTTTCAGACCATGCCCCGCCATCATCAGAAAAAGAGTTCCGCGTCCGGCGGCTCGCAACGTCAGTTGCGGGTCGGCGAGCAGGTTCGCCATGCGATAGCCGAGATTCTGGCGCAAGGCAGCGTGCATGATGCTGACCTTGAAGGCCACATCATCACCGTGCCGGAGGTGCGGATGTCGCCCGACCTGAAGCTCGCAACAGTCTATGTGATGCCGCTTGGTGGCCGCGACACCGAGATCGTCCTCGTTGCGCTTGAGCGCAACAAGAAATTCCTGCGCGGCGAGGTCGCGCGGCGCGTTAACCTGAAATTTGCACCTGACCTTCGCTTCCGCGTCGACGAACGATTCGACGAAGCGGAACGGATCGAGAAGCTTTTGCGAACACCCGCGGTGCAGAAGGACCTGGAACAGGATCCGGATTCGGATCGGGAAGAAGAACGATGACGATGGACCCGGCTCACGGCACGATCGGCGGCGAAGAGACCGATCAGCTCGACGTGCAGAAAAATAATTTTGCGGACATGAGCGGCAATTCTCAGCCGCATCAGGAGCCGCGCCGCGTCAATAACGATCCGCGCGCCAACAAGCAGAAGGGCAATCAGCCGCGCCGCGACCGCCGCGACGTCCACGGCTGGGTCGTGCTCGACAAGCCGATCGGCATGACCTCGACGCAGGCCGTTGCCGTGCTGAAGCGCCTGTTCAACGCCAAGCGCGCCGGCCATGCCGGCACGCTCGATCCGCTGGCTTCCGGCGGCCTGCCGATCGCGCTTGGCGAGGCCACCAAGACCGTCCCCTTCGTCATGGACGGCCGCAAGCGCTACCGGTTCACGGTATGCTGGGGCGAGGAGCGCGACACCGACGACATCGAGGGCCGGGCGACCGCAACCTCGGACCATCGCCCGACCCGGGAGGCCATCGAGGCCCTGCTGCCCCGTTTCACCGGGGTGATCCAGCAGATCCCGCCGCGCTACTCCGCGATCAAGGTCCAGGGCGAGCGCGCCTACGACCTCGCCCGCGACGGCGAGATCGTGGAGCTTGCCCCCCGTCCGGTCGAGATTCACCGTTTAAGCCTTGTAGATCAACCGGATAGCGGCCATGCCGTGTTCGAGGCCGAGTGCGGCAAGGGCACCTATGTCCGCGCGCTGGCCCGCGATATGGGCCGGATTCTCGGCACTTACGGCCATATCTGCGCGCTACGGCGGACCCTGGTCGGCCCATTTGGCGAGAACGACATGATTCCGCTGGATCAGTTGGAGGCTTTGTGCGATAGAGCCGCGTCCGGCGAGGGTAGCCTCGCCGACGCGCTTATGCCCGTTGAGACCGCGCTGGACGACATCCCGGCACTGGCCGTCACTCGGGCTGATGCGGCAAGGCTCCATCGGGGCCAAGCCGTTTTGTTGCGCGGACGGGATGCGCCCACTTGTAGCGGCACAGTCTATGTCACGGTGGCAGGCCGGCTTCTCGCGCTTGCCGAAGTCGGCAATGGCGAAATCATCCCCAAGCGTGTGTTCAACCTGACCGGCCTGACTGCCAGCGCCGATCGCAACGAGAGAAATTGACCGATGTCGATTGCCGCAGAACGCAAAGCGGAAGTCATCAAGACGAATGCCAACAAGGCCGGCGATACCGGCTCGCCAGAGGTTCAGGTCGCGATCCTGTCGGAACGCATCGCCAACCTCACCAACCATTTCAAGACCCACGTGAAGGACAACCATTCGCGTCGCGGCCTCTTGAAGCTGGTCTCGACCCGCCGCTCGCTCCTCGACTATGTGAAGAAGAAGGACGAGGCGCGCTACAAGGCGCTGCTCGAGAAGCACAACATTCGTCGTTAAGAGTTCTTGCGCGCGCCAACCGGCGCGCGTTTTCGCGCGTGATTTCGAACGAAAGCGTTTGTTTAAAGGTTTTTCGTCGAGGCTGCGTGCGCATCGGATGCGAGCCGTTGACGGCGAGCATCCGGGGCATGATGGGCGAACACCGCGCTTCGGTGTTCGCGTTCGTGCCGACTGACAGTCCAGCAGCAATCCGGCGGCTGGGCACAACGGGCAAGGCGCCCGTATGACCCGAAGGGATGGACGCCATCCGAAATCCAAAAACCATGGCAGGATCGCAGGACGCTGATCGCCCGCTTCGATCAACGTCCCGCAATCTTGCGCATGGTTTTTGTTTTTCGACCCGTCCTTCTTTCGAGAACCCATGAAAGAAGACCTCTATGTTCAATAAGCATTCAGTCGAGATCGACTGGGGTGGACGCCCTCTCAAGCTCGAAACCGGCAAGATCGCCCGCCAGGCCGACGGCGCCGTCGTCGCGACCTACGGCGAGACCGTGGTGCTCGCCACCGTCGTTGCCGCGAAGTCGCCCCGCGAGGGCGTCGACTTCCTGCCGCTGACCGTCGACTACCAGGAGAAGACCTACGCAGCCGGCCGCATTCCCGGCGGCTATTTCAAGCGCGAGGGTCGTCCGACCGAGAAGGAAACGCTGGTCTCCCGCCTGATCGACCGTCCGATCCGTCCGCTGTTCGTCGACGGCTGGCGCAACGAGACCCAGGTGATCGTCACCGTGCTCTCGCACGACATGGAGAACGATCCCGATATCGTCGCGCTGGTGGCATCGTCGGCTGCGCTGACCCTGTCGGGCGCCCCCTTCAAGGGCCCGATCGGCGCCGCGCGCGTCGGCTTCGCCAATGACGAGTTCATCCTCAACCCGACGCTCGACGAGATGGTCGACACCCAGCTCGATCTCGTCGTAGCCGGCACCGCGGACGCCGTGCTGATGGTGGAATCGGAAGCCAAGGAGCTGAACGAAGAGATCATGCTCGGCGCCGTGATGTTCGGTCACCGCCACTTCCAGCCGGTGATCAACGCGATCATCGAGCTGGCTGAAAAGGCCGCGAAGGAGCCGCGCGAGGTCACCACGATCGACAATTCGGCGCTCGAAAAGGAAATGCTCGGCATGGTCGAGCAGGAGCTGCGCGCCGCTTACGCCATTCCGGTCAAGCAGGATCGCTACGCCGCGGTCGGCAAGGTCAAGGAAAAGGTGATCGCCCACTACTTCCCCGAAGGGCAGGAGCCGAAATACGACAAGCTGCGCATCGGCGGCGTGTTCAAGGAGCTCGAAGCCAAGATCGTTCGCTGGAACATTCTCGACACCGGCAAGCGTATCGACGGTCGCGATTCCAAGACCGTGCGCAACATCGTCGCCGAAGTCGGCGTGCTGCCCCGCGCCCACGGCTCGGCGCTGTTCACCCGCGGCGAGACCCAGGCGCTGGTCGTGACCACGCTCGGCACCGGTGAGGACGAGCAGTACATCGACGCGCTGTCGGGAACGTACAAAGAGACGTTCCTGCTGCACTACAATTTCCCTCCCTACTCGGTCGGTGAGACCGGCCGCCTCGGCGGCACCAAGCGCCGCGAGATCGGCCACGGCAAGCTCGCCTGGCGCGCGATCCACCCGGTGCTGCCGCCGCACCACGAATTCCCCTACACCACGCGCGTGGTGTCGGAGATCACCGAATCCAACGGCTCTTCGTCGATGGCTTCGGTCTGCGGCGCCTCGCTCGCGCTGATGGACGCCGGCGTGCCGTTGAAGCGGCCGACCGCGGGCATCGCGATGGGCCTGATCCTCGAAGACAAGCGCTTCGCGGTTCTCTCGGACATTCTCGGTGACGAGGACCATCTCGGCGACATGGACTTCAAGGTCGCCGGTACCGAGCAGGGCATCACCTCGCTCCAGATGGACATCAAGATCGAGGGCATCACCGAGGAGATCATGAAGGTCGCGCTCGGCCAGGCCAAGGATGGGCGTATCTACATCCTCGGCGAGATGTCGAAGGCGCTCACCAACGCCCGTGCCGAGCTCGGCGAATACGCGCCGCGCATCGAGACGTTCAAGATCGCCACCGACAAGATCCGCGAAGTGATCGGCACCGGCGGCAAGGTGATCCGCGAGATCGTCGAGAAGACCGGCGCCAAGGTCAACATCGAGGACGACGGCACCGTGAAGGTCGCCTCCAGCGACGGCGAGGCCATGAAGGCCGCGATCAAGTGGATCAAGTCGATCGCCTCCGATCCGGAAGTCGGCCAGATCTATGACGGCACCGTCGTCAAGGTGATGGAGTTCGGCGCTTTCGTGAACTTCTTCGGCTCCAAGGACGGTCTCGTCCACATCAGCCAGCTCGCCTCGGCGCGCGTGCAGAAGACCTCCGACGTCGTCAAGGAAGGCGACAAGGTCAAGGTCAAGCTGCTCGGCTTCGACGACCGCGGCAAGACCCGCCTATCGATGAAGGTGGTCGATCAGGAGACCGGCGAAGATCTCGAGGGCAAGGGCGAGAGCCAGCAGCCCGCGCGCGAAGCGGCCGGCGAGTAAATCTCGCTACCTGCCAGAAACACGAAGGGCGGCCTCGCGGCCGCCCTTTTTGTTTGTGCGCTTTTATTGTTTGCGCGCCTCGGCGATGTGCGATTCCGCCGCAGCGTCAGAATGCCTTTGGCTGAAACCGGCAATGCGGCTTGACCCGTAACTGAGCACACTGCCCGCGCCGCATCTCACCGGCGTCTTCACCCATGAAGCGAAGGAAGTTCAAATGTCATCGATCTCCAGGCGCCATCTCATGCTGGCTGCCACCGGCATTGCGGCGGTCGCCGCCGCCCCGCGTGTGTTCGCTCAAGCCGCGTCACCGGCCGCCGCAGCAGGTCCCTTCATGCTGCCGCCGTTGACCTATCCGACCGCGGCGCTCGAACCGCATATCGACGCGAAGACCATGGAGATCCATCACGACCGACATCACCAGGCCTTTATCACCAACCTCAACAATTTCGCCAAGGAGAACCCAGGGATTGCCGACAAACCCATCGGCGACGTTCTCGGCAATCTTGCCGCGGTGCCCGAAGCGATCCGCACCGGCGTGCGCAACAACATGGGCGGCCATGCCAACCACACGATGTTCTGGCAGATCATGGGACCGAACGGGGGCAAGCCGGAAGGCGAAGTGCTGGCCGCGATCGACCGCGATCTTGGCGGCATGGAGAAATTCCAGACCGACTTCAACGCTGCCGGCGGACGGGTGTTCGGCTCGGGCTGGGTGTTCGTCATCGTCGACAAGGATGGAAAGCTGGCGATCGAGACGCGGCCGAACCAGGACAATCCCATCATTGACGGCAAGCGCGCTTTGCTCGGCAACGACGTCTGGGAGCACGCCTATTATCTGAATTATCAGAACCGCCGTGCCGACTACCTCAAGGCCTGGTGGAACACGGTGAGCTGGAGCAAGATCAGCGAGCGTTACGCTGCGGCGAAGGGCGGCACGCTCGGGGTGTAGACGCCGCAAATTTCGAGCAAAAAAGGGCGGCTTCTCAGCCGCCCTTTTCATTGCCGCTTGCTGAACTCAGCGATCAAGCCGCGATGTCGTACCGGTCGAGGTTCATCAACTTGGTCCAGGCCTTGGCGAAGTCCTTGACGAACTGCTCCTTGGAATCCGACGTGGCATAGACCTCGGCGTAGGCGCGAAGCTGCGAGTGCGCGCCGAAGATCAGGTCGACGCGCGTGCCGGTCCACTTGACCGCATTGGTCTTGCGGTCGCGGGCCTCATAGGTGCCGTCGGTGCCGGCCGGCGTCCACTGCGTGCTCATGTCGAGCAGGTTGACGAAGAAGTCGTTGCTCAGCGTTCCCACCTTCGAGGTGAGGACGCCGTTCTTCGAACCGTTCGCATTGGCACCGAGCACGCGCAGACCGCCGACGAGGGCCGTCATCTCCGGGCCGGTAAGCCGGAGCAGCTGCGCACGATCGACCAGAGCCTCCTCGGGCATCATGAACTGCTGCCGCTTGCCGATGAAGTTGCGGAAGCCATCGGCCCGCGGCTCCAGCGGAGCAAACGAGGCGGCGTCGGTCTGCTCCTGCGAGGCATCCATGCGGCCCGGCGTGAAGCCGACCTTGACGTCGACGCCGGCATCCTTCGCGGCCTTCTCGACCGCGGCGGTGCCGCCGAGCACGATGAGGTCCGCCAGCGAGACCTTCTTCGCACCGGATGACGCGTTGAAGTCCTTCTGGATCGCTTCGAGCTTGCCCAGGACCTTCGAGAGCTGAGCCGGCTCGTTCACCTCCCAATCCTTCTGCGGGGCGAGGCGGATGCGCGCGCCGTTGGCGCCGCCACGCTTGTCCGAGCCGCGGAACGTCGAGGCCGACGCCCAGGCGGTCGAGACCAGCTCCGAGACCGACAGACCCGAAGCCAGGATCTTGGTCTTCAGCGAGGCGATATCCTGCTCGCTGGCCAGCTCGTGATTCACGGCCGGGATCGGGTCCTGCCAGATCAGCGTTTCCTTCGGCACCAGCGGGCCGAGATAGCGCTGGATCGGGCCCATGTCGCGATGGGTGAGCTTGAACCAGGCGCGGGCGAAGGCGTCCGCGAATTGATCGGGATTCTCCAGGAAGCGGCGCGAGATCTTCTCATAGGCCGGATCCATACGCAGCGAGAGGTCGGTCGTCAGCATCGTCGGCCGGTGCTTCTTCGACTTGTCGAAGGCGTCGGGAATGATCGCGTCGGCGTTCTTGGCCGTCCACTGCTGCGCACCGGCCGGGCTCTTCGTCAGCTCCCATTCGAAATTGAACAGGTTCTCGAAAAAGTTGTTGCTCCACTTGGTCGGTGTCGTCGTCCAGGTCACCTCGAGACCGCTGGTGATGGAATCGCCCGAGTGGCCCGACGCGTGCTTGCTCTTCCAGCCGAGGCCCTGATCCTCGAGCGCGCCTGCTTCCGGCTCCGGTCCGACCAGCGACGGATCGCCGGCACCATGGGTCTTGCCGAAGCTGTGGCCGCCGGCGATCAGCGCGACGGTCTCTTCATCGTTCATCGCCATGCGGGAGAAGGTCTCGCGGATGTCCTTGGCCGCGGCGACCGGATCCGGCTTGCCGTTCGGGCCTTCCGGATTGACGTAGATCAGGCCCATCTGCACCGCGCCGAGCGGCTCGGCGAGCTGGCGTTCGCCGCTGTAGCGCTCATCGCCCAGCCACGTGCCTTCCGGACCCCAATACAGCTCTTCCGGCTCCCAGACGTCGACGCGGCCGCCGGCAAAGCCAAAGGTCTTGAAGCCCATCGACTCCAGCGCGACGTTGCCGGCCAGCACCATCAGATCGGCCCAGGAGATCTTGCGGCCGTATTTCTGCTTGATCGGCCAGAGCAGACGGCGTGCCTTGTCGAGATTGGCGTTATCGGGCCAGCTGTTCAGCGGCGCGAAACGCTGCTGCCCGGCACCGGCGCCACCGCGGCCGTCGGTGGTGCGATAGGTGCCCGCGCTGTGCCAGGCCATGCGGATCATGAGGCCGCCGTAGTGACCGAAGTCGGCGGGCCACCATTCCTGCGATTCGGTCATCAAAGCGGTCAGGTCCTTGATGACCGCGTTCAGGTCGAGCGACTTGAATTCCTTGGCGTAGTCGAAGTCCTTGTCCATCGGGTCGGACTTGGCCGAATTCTTGTGCAGCATCTCGATGCTGAGCTGGGTCGGCCACCAATCGCGGTTCGCCGGCACACGTTTTCCACCCGAAAACGGGCACTTTGAAGAGTCGTCCATGAATACCTCCTCTGGTGGCGTCGAACTCGCGCCTTTGACCAGGTAGAAGCACTCTAAGCTTCGCGTTCGATCAGGGGAAGTTGACTTTAATGATCGCAGCGATAAGATTTTCTGATGCTAAACCTCACCCTGCGCCAGCTCCGGTACTTCGACGCCCTGGCGCGTCACAATCATTTCGGGCGCGCGGCTGAGTCCTGTTCGATCTCGCAGCCTGCCCTGTCGATGCAGATCAAGGAGCTGGAGGAGGCGCTCGGCGGCCTGCTGCTTGAGCGCAGCGCCCGGCAGGTGGCGTTGACCCGATTTGGCGAGGAGCTCGCGCAGCGCGTCCGCGACATTTTGCGCTCGGTCGACGAGCTTGGCGATTTCGCCCGCGCCTCGCAGGACCGATTCTCCGGACGGCTGCGCATCGGCATGATTCCGACGATCGCGCCCTATCTGCTGCCGACGATCACCAAGAACCTGACGCGCATGCATCCGGAGCTCGACATCCGCGTGCGCGAGACGATGACGCCGCGGCTGATCCAGGAACTGGTGGAAGGCCGGCTCGATACCGCCATCGTTGCGTTGCCGGTGTCCGAGCCCTCGCTCACCGAGGTCGCCCTGTTCGAGGAAAAATTCCTGCTGGTGCGGCCGAGCGCGGATGAGGGCACGCCGGCCCCATCGCGGGAGATGATGCGGGAGATGCGGCTGCTGCTGCTTGAAGAGGGGCACTGCTTCCGCGATCAGGCGCTGTCATTCTGCAACATGCAATCGGCGCCGCCGCGCGAGATGCTGGACGCCAATTCGCTGTCGACGCTGGTCCAGATGGTCAGCGCCGGCATCGGCGTCACCTTGATCCCGGAAATGGCGGTGTCGGTGGAGACGCGATCGGCCTCGGTCTCGCTCGCGCGCTTCCGCGACCCGCAGCCGTCACGCACCATCGGCATGGTCTGGCGCAAGACCAGCCCGCTCGCGCGGCAACTCCTTCAGATCTCCGAGGTGGTGTGCCTGTCGGCGGGCAAGGTGCGCGCACGCCCATCCGTGCGCAGCAAGCCGACCTGAGGCCTCGATGTCGCATCCCACCATCCGCCCGGCCGGCGCGGACGAATACGACGAGATCGGCCGTGTCTGGATGGAGAGCTGGGTCTCGACCGGGCTCGGCGAGGCGAGCGAATTCCTGCTGGCCAACCTGCGTGCACGAATCCGGCGCGAGATCGAGGACGGCTGGAGCCTGTTCGTCGCCGACGACAACGGCACGATCGCCGCGATGCTGGCGCTGCATTTGCCAAAACTCTATCTCGACATGCTGTTCGTCGCGCCCGGCTATCAGGGCCAATCGCTCGGCCGCCAATTGCTCGCCTTCACGCGCACACAAATGCCCGACGAGATGTATCTGCGCTGCGTCCGCGAGAATGAAAAGGCCTGGCGCTGGTACGAGCGCGAAGGCTTTGTGTTCGAGAAGCAAGAGATCGAGCCGTCGAACGGGTTTGTGATGAAGTATTATCGGTGGCGGCAGGGACCAGCTGGATAGACAGCGAGTTCGGGATGCAGCTTGCGGTTGTCATGATCCCAACCTAGTGTGGCGTGACCGATGACCTCCTGCCGCTAATCCTCTGGAATCCATGTTTCGATTTGCTGCCTCAGTGCTCGTCCTGCTGTCCTTTCTGGCTCCGGCAGCAGCGCAAACTCCTTCCGCAACCACCGCATCTCCCGCAGCGGCCGCACCGGCAAAACCAGCTGCCAAGAAGCCCGCGAAAGCCAAACCGGTGGCGAAGCAGCCGGTCGCGGTCGAGAGCGGCCCGTGCCGGCTTGGCGTGATCTCGGTGATCGGCGAGCGCTATTCCGTCCAAAAATTCGGGCTGACCATTTTCGAGAACGAGGAGACCGAAGTTCCCATCGACTGGGGTCTCGACGATCTCGTGTTTGCGCGGGTTAAAGCCGCAACGGGTGGCGATCCCGGTGTTCGCAGGATCGCCTACCCCAAGGGAACCTTCGAGCCCTTTTACAATCCGAAATCGCGATTCATTCCCGATCCTAACGAACGCCTGCCAGCGATCGTGCGCGGCATCACTCCGAACGGGAGCTGCGATCGCTATCTGGTTGCGACCACGTACAAGGGAGAACTGCCGGGCACCCGCCTGATGTTAAACGGCATCGGCACGTTCAATCAGGGGCTCGGAAATCTGATCCGGCATTCGCATTTGTTCGCCAACATCTCGATCAACCTGATCGACGGCAGAAGCTATGAGGAAATCAAGCGCCCCTTTGTGAATTTCGGCGCGAACTTCGCCGCAAGTATGCGACTGACCGAAGACCCGCTGACCAAACTCGACAACTCAATGTTCCCCGACCCGCCCGCGGCAGCTTCGGCCAACGCGGCGTTGCGCGAGAGGACACGAACACTCGTCGCAGACAGGCTCGACCGAGGTCTCCCCGGCTATCTCAAGGAGGACTGAGCCGGAGCATTCTGGACCTGAGCGGTGTGCGTTGCGAATGCCCGGCAAACGCGGCATGAATTGCGCGCCGTTCGGCTCCCAGCGATGAAAGGTCCGCTTCCCATGATCAAACTCTATTGGTCGCCTCGCTCGCGCTCGTTCACGACGCTCTGGCTGATGGAAGAAAGCGGTCTGCCCTATGAGCGCGTGCTGACCGACATTTCGACCGGTGCGCAGAAAGCGCCGGACTATCTGAAGGTCAATCCGATGGGCAAGGTTCCGGCGCTGACCGACGGCGATGCCGCGCTCGGCGAAGCCGCCGCCATCTGCGCCTACATTGCCGACCGCTATCCCGAGACCAGGCTGGCGCCAGCCGTGACCGACCCGCGCCGTGCGCGTTACCTGCAATGGCTGTTCTTCTCGCCGGGCTGCATCGAACCCGCCATCATCCAGATCTTCACCAAGATCGAGATCCCGACCTCGACCGCGGCCTGGGGCAGCGCGACGCAGGTCTTCGACGTGCTGGAAGCCGCGCTCGCGAACGGACCGTGGATTCTCGGCGAGGAGTTTTCGGCCGCCGACATCACGATCGGATCGGGTCTGAACTTCGCGGTGCGCCTGTTCAAGATGGTGCCGTCGCGCCCGGCCTTTGATGCCTATCTCGCGCGCTGCATGGCGCGACCGGCGTTCCAGCGCGCGGAGAAGATCGCGGCGGGCTAATCTTCCGCTTTCAAATCGTCCGGCCTAGGCATCAGGACGATGTTGTAGCCGGAATCGACATAATGGATCTCGCCGGTCACGCCGCCGGAAAGATCCGACAGCAGATACAGCGCCGAGCCACCGAGCTCGTCCAGCGTGACGCCGCGGCGGAGCGGGGAATGCTTCTGCATGAAGGCGAACATCGCGCGCGCCTCGCCGATGCCGGAACCCGCGAGCGTGCGGATCGGGCCTGCGGAGATCGCGTTGACGCGGATGCCGCGCGGCCCGAAATCGGACGCAAGATAGCGCACCGAGGCTTCCAGCGCCGCCTTGGCCACCCCCATCACGTTGTAGTTCGGCATCGCGCGTTCCGAGGCGCCGAAGGTCAGCGTGATCATGCTGCCGCCCTCCGTCATCAGGTCAGCGGCGCGTTTTGCCACTTCCGTGAAGGAGAAGCAGGAGATCACCATGGTGCGCGAAAAATTCTCGCGGCTGGTGTCGGCGTAACGGCCCTTGAGCTCGTTCTTGTCGGCGAAGCCGATCGCATGGATCACGAAATCCAGCCGGCCCCATTTTTCGCGCAAGGCCGCGAATGTGGCGTCGACGCTGGCGATGTCCTCGACGTCGCAGGGCAGTACCATGTCGACGCCAAGCTGCTCGGCCAGCGGCTTGACGCGCTTGCCCAGCGCCTCGCCCTGGAAGGTGAAGGCGAGCTCGGCGCCGTGGGCATGCAGCGTCTTCGCCATGCCCCAGGCGATCGAATGATCATTGGCGATGCCCATGATCAGACCGCGCTTGCCTTTCATAAAACCTTCCATCTCGCAATTACCCTCCGCTCTCCGTCATGGCCGGGCTTGTCCCGGGCATCCACGTTCTTCCGAACCAGTAGCAAAGACGTGGATGGCCGGGACAAGCCCGGCCATGACGAACTAACTATCCGTCGATGACGGTAACCTCACACGTCCAGCCGGCTGAACACCAGCGTGGCGTTGGTGCCGCCGAAGCCGAAGGAGTTCGACAGCACGGTGCCGATTTTGACGTTGTCGATGCGCTTGCGCACGATCGGCATGTCGGCGAACACGGGGTCGAGCTCCTGAATGTGGGCGCTCTCGCAGATGAAACCATTGTTCATCATCAGCAGCGAATAGATCGCTTCCTGCACGCCGGTTGCACCCAGGGAGTGACCGGTCAGCGCCTTGGTCGCCGAGATCGGCGGGCACTTCTCGCCGCTTCCGAACACCCTGCGGAGCGCGTCGATCTCCGGCGGATCGCCGGCCGGCGTCGATGTCGCGTGCGGATTGATGTAGTCCACCTTGGTCTTCACGGTCGACATCGCCATGCGCATGCAGCGCTCGGCGCCCTCGCCTGATGGTGCGACCATGTCGTAGCCGTCGGACGTCGCGCCGTAGCCGACGATCTCGCCGTAAATGCGCGCGCCGCGCGCCTTGGCATGCTCGAGCTCTTCCAGCACCAGCACGCCGGCGCCGCCGGCAATCACGAAGCCGTCGCGGTTGACGTCGTAGGGACGCGAGGCCGTGGCGGGCGTGTCGTTGTACTTCGAGGACATCGCGCCCATGGCATCGAACAGCACCGACAGCGACCAGTCCAGCTCCTCGCAGCCGCCGGCGAAGATGACGTCCTGCTTGCCGATCTGGATCGTCTCATAAGCGTTGCCGACGCAATGGTTCGACGTGGCGCAGGCCGACGAGATCGAATAGTTCACGCCCTTGATCTTGAACCAGGTCGCAAGCGTTGCGGAGGCCGTGGAGGACATCGCCTTCGGCACTGCAAACGGTCCGACGCGCTTCGGTCCCTTGGTGCGAGTGATGTCGGCGGCCTCGACGATGGTGCGCGCGGAGGGACCGCCGGAGCCCATGATGATGCCGGTGCGAATGTTGGAAATTTCGTCAGGCGAAAGACCGGAATCCTGGATCGCCTGTTCCATCGCGACGTGATTCCACGCCGCGCCCTGACCGAGGAAACGCATTGCGCGGCGGTCGACCATCGCCGAAGGATCGAGCGTCGGCGCACCTTGCACCTGCGAACGGAAGCCGAGCTCGGCATATTTCTCAGCCCGCGAAATGCCCGACTTCGCCTCGTGAAGGCTCGCAAGCACTTCCTGGGTGTTGTTTCCGATGGAGGAGACAATGCCCATCCCGGTGACCACAACCCGCCTCATGACAGCCTCGCCTCAATCGTTGTCTTCGTGGTGATGCGCTCAGCCCAGGCTCGTGCCCTGCTTGAACAGGCCGACCTTCAAATCCTTCGCGCGATAGATAATCTGGTCATCGACCGAAAGCCATCCGTCGGCGATACCGAGCACCAGCTTTGAACGCATCACGCGCTTGATATCGATGTTGTACACAACCTTGCGGGCCTCCGGCAGCACCTGGCCGCTGAACTTCAGCTCGTTGAGGCCAAGCGCGCGACCGCGACCTTCACCTCCGCTCCAGCCCAGATAAAAGCCGACCATTTGCCACAGCGCATCGAGCCCGAGGCAGCCGGGCATCACCGGATCGTTCTTGAAGTGGCAGCCGAAAAACCAGAGGTCGGGCTTCACGTCGAGCTCGGCGCGCACCACCCCCTTGCCGAATTCACCGCCGGTCTCGCTGATGTCCGTAATGCGGTCGAACATCAGCATCGGCGGCAGCGGCAATTGCGCATTGCCAGGGCCGAACATCTCGCCGCGGGCACATGCCAGCAGATCTTCATATTCGTAACCGTTGCGCCTGTTCAGCATGCGGAAGCCTTTGTGTTCAAACCCCGATTGAGCGGCGTTTCCGGCGAAAATGGGCCCCATCCTGTTCGAAAAGCAACATCTGTTGCCATTGTCAGACGAGAATACCGAAGGACCCGGATGGATAGCGAGCGGCCTTCAATGCCGGGCCGCGCCAAATCGGTTAAGCGGAACCGCGGGCTCTCTAACACAGGCTATTTCGGGTAGCAAAGCGCTCTCATGAAGGTAAAATGACGGGGGCCGGGCGCGGTTCCCCTGCTAATTAGAACCACTCTAGTTGCGAGAAACTTGCATCTGCATCTATCTCTCCATATATGTTTGAGAACGACAGTGTTCACGCGTGCCCGAAGCTGGAAATGAACGAAAATAACGCGCCCCATCGCGATGAAGAGGCCCACGCGGCGGCTCTTATGTCCGGCCGCCAGCCGGCTTTGACCGGTTGCCCGTGGCACGACGTCAACGAAATGCTCCAGTCCGCGGGGCTTCGCCCGACGCGCCAGCGCATGGCGCTCGGCTGGCTCCTGTTCGGCAAGGGTGCACGTCACCTCACGGCTGAAATGCTCTACGAAGAAGCGACGCTGGCCAAGGTGCCGGTCTCGCTGGCGACCGTCTACAACACGCTGAACCAGCTCACCGATGCCGGCTTGCTCCGTCAGGTCAGCGTCGACGGCACCAAGACCTATTTCGATACCAACGTCACGACCCACCATCACTACTATCTCGAGAACAGCCACGAGCTGGTCGACATCGAGGATCCGCATCTGGCGCTGTCCAAGATGCCGGAGGTGCCCGAGGGTTACGAGATCGCCCGCATCGACATGGTCGTACGGCTGCGCAAGAAGCGCTGAGCTTCGAATCTCGCGTCGTCCCGGCGAAGGCCGGGACCCATACCGCGTGATTTATCGGTAGACACAGCTATCTGTACCGCGGGACGACTGTGTAACCACCAGTCTTCCTCAAACTACTGCCTGTGGTTATGGGTCCCGGCCTTCGCCGGGACGACAACCAGATCAGTTCACCTGCTCGTCCGAGTAGACGCCCCAGAGGCGCTCCTGCTGGATCCAGCCGTCAAAGCCGTTGCCGAGGACGTGGCACCAGTTTGCGGTGCACTTCTTCACCTGGGTGACGACGCCGGCCTGGAGCCTGGCCGCAACCGCGCTGTCGGGATCGGCGCGATCGTAGATCGGCGCGAGGTCGTCCTTGTGCTTCATGGTGACGACAGCGGTACGGCGGCCCGACAGCAGCGAGTGATAGACCCAGCCCTCGGCGCCCTCGGAATCGCGGACCCGGCGCCAGTTCTCGAACTCGGCGGTGATTTCGACCGGCAAGCCGGAGCGGGTGTAGACCCAGGCAACGTCATTGTCCTTGGTTGGGCCGGCGCGGACGTTGACGTGATCCGATTTCAGGCTGACGTAGCGCGGCACCGGGAGGCCCGAGGCCGTCTGAGGGGTATTGTCCTTTGCCGAATGCCCGGGACTGACCGAAGCGCTCAACCACGTGCAAACGAGCGCCATCACCGAACAAAAACGCCCCAACGCCATCAACCCGTCTCCTGTCGAAGGTCCGGCCGAGCCGGGCCCTCACCCCAAAATTCCAAAACCAGGCCGCTGTCGCCCCTGACCCGCCCCACGCGGGTGTTCCCGAGCTCTTTGCCCGTGGTTCTTGTCTTGGCCCGGCCTTCTGCTAGAGAGGACGGACGTCTGAACAACCGGTTTGTCCCGATTTTCCGGCCGGAAATGTCGGGAGAGCTTGAAGGAAACGCCGGGACGACACGGCAAAGGCAGTGTCGAACAACCGGGTTAATGAGGCCTCAACGGCCGGCCTTTGGTGACAGAGGCGGCTCGCAACGCCTCATGAGGGCAGGACATGTCGGTGAAGAAAAAGCCCCTCGTCGTGGTGACGCGCAAGCTTCCGGACTCGATTGAGACCCGGATGCGCGAGCTATTCGACGCGCGGATCAATCTCGACGACGCGCCGATGTCGCCCGAGCAGATCGCGGAAGCCGCCCGCACCGCGGACGTGCTGGTTCCGACCGTGACCGATCACATCTCCGCCGACATCATCAATCAGCCCGACTGCAGGCTGAAACTGATCGCGAATTTCGGCAACGGCGTCGACAACATCGATGTCGAGGCCGCGCATGCCCGCGGCATCACCGTCACCAACACGCCCAAAGTTCTGACCGAAGACACCGCCGACATGACCATGGCGCTGATCCTCGCCGTGCCCAGGCGGATGATCGAAGGCGCCTCGATCCTGACGGAAGGAAAACCCTGGCCGGGCTGGTCGCCGACCTGGATGCTCGGCCATCGCATCGGCGGAAAGCGCCTCGGCATCATCGGCATGGGCCGCATCGGCCAGGCGGTCGCACGCCGCGCCCGCGCCTTCGGCTTGCAGATCCACTATCACAACCGCCGGCCGGTGGCGCCGAAGATCGCGGAAGAGCTGGGCGCGACCTATTGGGAAAGCCTCGACCAGATGCTGGCGCGGATGGACATCATCTCCGTGAACTGTCCGCACACGCCGGCGACCTACCATCTGCTGTCGGCGCGCCGGCTGAAGCTGATCCGCAAGGACGCCTACATCGTCAACACCGCGCGCGGCGGGGTCACCGACGAGGACACGCTGATCAAGCTGATCGAAGGCGGCGAGATCGGCGGCGCCGGCCTCGATGTCTACGAGCACGAGCCCGCGGTGAACCCGAAGCTGGTGCGGCTCGCCAAGGCCGGCAAGGTGACGCTGCTGCCGCATATGGGCTCGGCCACGATCGAGGGCCGCGTCGAGATGGGCGAGAAGGTGATCATCAACATCCGCACCTTCCTCGACGCGCACAAGCCACCGGATCGCGTGCTGCCGAGCATGCTCTGAGAGTTCAGTGTCTCAGCGCGTTTCGCGCTTGCGCCTGTCGGCGACGAAATCGATGAAGGCCCGCAGTGCCGGCGGCGCTTGGCGCCGGCTTGGATAATATAGGAACGGGCCCGGAAACGGCTCGCACCAGTCCTGGAGCAGGCTGATCAGCGCGCCCGACTTCAGGGCTTCGCCGACATAACCATCGAGCGTTGCCCAGATACCGGCACCGTCGAGCGCAGCGCGCATGGAAAGTCCCATGTTGGTCGAGATCAGCTTTGCGGGCGGATCGACCTTCACCAGCTGACCGGCCTTCTCGAACTCCAGATCATGCATGACACCGCTGGAGTAGCGGGCGCGGATGCAATCATGGTCGAGCAGATCCTTCGGATGCTCAGGCTTGCCGCGGCGTCCGAGGTAATCGGGCGAAGCGACCACGACATAGCTCTGCGGGCCGCTCAGCGAGATCGCGACCATGTCCTGCGCGAGATGCTCGCCATAACGCACGCCGGCATCGAAGCCCGCGCTGACGATGTCCACGAACCCGCTCTCGGAGACGACGTCGAGGTCGACCTGCGGATAGGCCTTGAGGAACGGCCCGATCATCGGCGCCAGCACGAGATCGACCGCGGGCGGCGGCGCGTTGATGCGCAGCCGGCCCGAGGCCACTTCGCGCAGGCCGCGGACCTGATCGAGGGCGTCGCCGACATCGCGCAGCGCCGGCGCTACGCGCGAAAGCAGCAGCTCGCCCGCCTCGGTCAGGGCGACGCTGCGGGTGGTGCGGTTCATCAGGCGGACGCCGAGGCGCTCCTCCAGATCCCGAAGCCGCTGGCTAAGGCTCGACACCGACACACGAATTTCGACCGCAGCGCGCCGGAAATTGCGGGTGCGGGCAACCGCCACGAAGACGTCGAGATCACGCAGGTCGGGTTCAGCCATTGTTCGCCAATGTGAACAAGCCGTTCTCGATTGTCCAGCTTATCGGCGCAATCGATCAGGCGCATATCAGGCCTCGTCACGCGGCGCAGTCAGCGCCTTTTCGAGGAGAGCCATCATGGAACAGCGCAAACTCGGTTCAACCGGCCCCACCGTCTCCGCTCTCGGTCTCGGGTGCATGGGCATGTCCGAGGTCTACGGCCCCGCCGATCGCGGCGAGAGCATCGCCACGATCCACGCGGCGCTGGATGCCGGCATCACCCTGGTCGACACCGGCGATTTCTACGCCATGGGCCACAATGAAATGCTGGTGCGCGAAGCGCTCCAGGACGTGCCGCGCGAAAAAGTGCAGATCAGCGTCAAGTTCGGTGCGCTGCGCGGTCCTGCCGGCGAATTCACCGGCATGGACACGAGGCCGGCCGCAACGAGGAACTTCCTCGCCTATTCGCTGCAGCGGCTCGGCACCGACTACATCGACATCTACCGTCCGGCGCGGCTCGATCCCAACATTCCGATCGAGGAGACCATCGGCGGCATCGCCGATCTCGTGAAGGCCGGCTACATCAGGCATATCGGCCTGTCCGAGGTCGGCTCCGACACCATCCGCCGCGCGCATGCCGTGCACCCGATCGCCGATCTCCAGATCGAATATTCGCTGATCGAGCGTGGCATCGAACGCGACATTCTGAAGACCTGCCGCGAGCTCGGCATCGGCATCACGGCTTACGGCGTGCTGGCGCGTGGCCTGATCAGCGGCCACTGGTCGAAGGATTCCGGCAAGACAGGCAAGGACTACCGGCTGATGACGCCGCGCTTCCAGGGATCGAATCTCGATGCCAATCTCGCGTTGGTGGAGCAGCTGCGCGCCATCGCCGCCGAGATTGGTGCGACGCCGGCGCAGGTCGCGATCGCCTGGGTGGCGGCGCAAGGGAAAGAGATCGTGCCGCTGGTCGGCGCCCGCACCCGCAACCGCCTCAGCGAGGCACTTGGTGCGGCCAAGCTCACGCTGACGCCAGCTCATCTCGCGGTGCTGGCAAAGGCCTTCCCGCCCGATGTCGCCGCCGGTACGCGTTACGCGGCCGAGCAAATGGCGCACCTCGACAGCGAGAAGCCGGCCACGGCGTAGCGGCTGCGATCAGGTGCGATGGGCGCTGAGGTCAGTGATCACAGGCCCATCGCCATTGAGCGGATTGGCTGGATCGCGCGCGTAACGCAGCGTCTCGAAGCGCATCGCGCGCGCATCGATCATCAGGAGGCGACCAACCAGGCCGTCGCCAAAGCCGACGATCTCGCGGATTGCCTCCAGCGCCATCATCGAGCCCATCACGCCCGCGAGCGCGCCCATGACGCCGGCTTCGGCGCACGCCGGCACGGTCCCGGGCGGCGGCGCCTCCGGGAACAGGCAGCGATAGGTCGGATTGAATTCGCCCTGCTCGTTCTTCTCATGGGCGCGGATGGTGGTCAGCGAGCCATCGAAGGTGCCGAGTGCCGCCGTGATCAGCGGTCTTTTGGCGAAGAAGCAGGCGTCCGAGGCCAAATAGCGGGTCGAGAAATTGTCGGAGCCGTCGAGCACGAGGTCATAATCGCCGATCAGCGACAGCGCGTTGTCGGCATTGAGCCAGGTGGCGTGGCCGACGAAGCTGACATGCGGATTGAGCGCCGTTATCCTTTCGGCTGCGCTCTCGACCTTGTGCCGGCCGATATCGGGCGTGGTGTGAATGACCTGGCGCTGGAGGTTGGACAGCGACACCACATCGTCATCGACCACGCCGAGCGTGCCGATCCCTGCCGCAGCCAGATACATCAGGGCCGGCGCGCCGAGCCCGCCGGCGCCGATCACCAGCACGGAGGCCCGCTTCAGCGCAGCCTGGCCGGGACCACCGACATCGCGCAGCACGATATGGCGGGCATAACGTTCGAGTTCGTCCGGGCTCAGCATCGTTATCCCTCCAGATCCTCCCCTCATGGTGAGGAGGCGCGAAGCGCCGTCTCGAACCATGAAGGCCCCGCTGCGGCTGCACGGCCTTCATCCGTCGAGACGCCGCTGACGCGGCTCCTCAGGATGAGGGGCTAGGCCTCTCCTGCCGGTCTGAACCACCGCAACATTGTTCGCGACCAACGAGATGTGCTTCAATGGCAATGCGTTCAATGGGCTGGCTGGATTTGTCATGAGATCGATGCTTGCGGCAACACTGATGTTGGCGGCTGCGACAGGCGCGAACGCCCAGATGACGACACCGCAGATTCCCGGCACCAAGCCGAAGCCGGTCCAGACCGTTCCGATCCGGCCTCCTGCGTTGCAGACGCCGGCTGCGACTGCCGATGCCATGGCGCAGGCGGAGCGGCTGTCGCTGCAGTCCGACCTCGCCTGGGTCGGCCAATATAACGGCGCCATCACCGGCGACGTCAGCGCGCGCATGGTCGAGGCGATCAAGGAATATCAGAAGGCCAAGGGCGGCAAGCCGACCGGCGTGCTCAATCCGCAGGAACGCGCCGCGCTCGCCGAGACCGCGCGACGAAAGCAGGACAGCGTCGGCTGGAAGATCGTGACGGAGATGACCAGCGGCGCGCGGCTTGGCATTCCCTCAAAACTGGTGCCACAGCAGGCGACCGACGCAACCGGCTCGAAATGGACCTCGCCGACCGGCACAGTGCAGGTGCTGCTCAGCCGCCGCAAGGAGACGAACCCGACCACCGCCAAGCTTGCCGAAGCGGAGAAGAAGGAGCCAGGTCGCAAGGTCGACTACACCGTGGTGAAGCCCGATTTCTTCGTGCTGTCGGGTTTGCAGGGCCTGAAGAAATTTTACGTGCGCGGCACCTCCAGGGGTGATGAAGTCCGCATCATGACGATCCTCTACGATCAGGCGACCGAGAACACCGTCGAGCCGGTCGTGATCGCGATGTCGAGCGCGTTCAACGCGTTTCCGTCAGGGCCGCAACCCGGGCCGCCGCCGCGCAAGACCGTCGAATATGGCAGCGGTCTCGTCGTCAGCGACGATGGCGCGATCGTCACCGACCGCCTCGTCACCGATTCCTGTCTCGCGATCACGATCGCCGGCTATGGCAGCGCCGACCGGCTCGCCGAGGACCGGGAACACGACCTCGCGCTGCTGCACATCTACGGCGCCCGCGGCCTGAAGCCCCTCAGCCTCGCCGCCGGCGCGGCGAAGACGGGTGTCGATATCATCGGTATCGCGGATCCGCAGAGCCAGGGCGGAGCCGCCGGTGCGTCGAGCCTCAAGGCGGCGCTGGCATCCGTCGGTGGCGGCGATTCCCCGCTCTCACCGCCACCGGCTGTTGGCTTCTCTGGCAGCCCCGCCATCGACGGCGACGGCAAGTTCGCCGGCATCGCACTGTTGAAGCCGGCGATGGTTGCGGGTCCCGCGACATCGGTACCGGCGTCGCAGGCGGTGATGGTCTCCGCGGAAAGCGTACGTGATTTTCTGAAGGCGAACGCCATCACCGCGAATAGCACGTCCACGGATGCGAAAGCCGCCGTCGTGCGTGTGATCTGCGTGCGGAAGTAACTCTCCTGTCCCGGGCGCGGTGCGGCATGTAATGCCGCGCCGCTGAACCGGGATCCGTGCATCCACACCGCATGCAACAAGTCGTGGCCCCGTCTCTGGCAGCGCACCGCTGAAGAAGCGTTGCGCTGCGTCCGGGGCACGAGAGCTAGCTCAGCCGGAACCTGATCCCGGCCTTCGCGAGACCACCCGAGATTCCGACCGGCGTGCCGTCCGCACGCCAGCAAGCGGCGCCACTCATAGTGCCGTCGTCGTTGAAGGCGATGCCGTTCATGCCGCCGGCGACCGTCGCCACCGGCTGCACATTGTGGCCGAGGCGCTCGAGCTTCGCGCGCACGCTCTCCGGCACCTTCTGCTCGACTTCGAGTGCATTGCCCTCGGTCCAGACCCGCGGCGCCTCGACTGCTTCCTGCAAGCTCATACCGTGGTCGATCAGATTAACCAGCGCCTGCATCGCGCTCGGGAAGATTCGTTTTCCTCCGGGCAAGCCCAGCGCGTAGCGCAGCTTGCCGTCACGCAGCGCCATCATCGGCGACATCGAGGTCGTCACCCGCTTGCCCGGCGCCAGCGACAGGGCGTGGCCTGGACGCGGATCGAACAGGTTCATGTAGTTGTTGGCGATGGCGCCGAGGCCCGGGATCATGATCTTGGCGCCGAACAGATTGTTGATGGTCTGCGTGGTCGCAACCACGTTGCCGAACGCATCGGCCGCCGTCATGTGCGTGGTATGAGCGCCTTCAAGCTGCGACACGCCGGCGCCCCAGCTCCGCGCCCGCGCCGGATCGATCGCAGCGCGGCGTTCCTCGGCATAAGCTTTTGAGGTCAGCCGCTCCACGGGGACGCCGACATAATCAGGATCGCCGCTGGCCGCGGCGCGATCGGCGAATGCGATCTTCAGGACCTCGGCGAGATAGTGGATCGTTTCCGGCGTGCCGAAGCCAAGGCTACCGATGTCGTAACCCTCCAGGATGTTCAGCATCTGCGCGATATGCACGCCGGAGGCCGCAGGCGGCGGCGGGCCAAAGATGGTCCAGCCGCGGTAATCGGCGCGGATCGGCTGCCGTTCGACGGTCTTGTAGCTGGTGAGATCGTTGCGTCGGATGAATCCGCCGGCCTTTTTCATGTAGTCGACGAGGATGTCGCCAAGCGGCCCCTCATAGAGCGCCTGCTCACCGTGGTCGGCGATATGCCGCAAGGTCTCGGCATATTCGGCCTGCACCACGCGCTCGCCGACCTTGAGCGGCTCGCCGTCTGGCAGATAGATCGCCGCGATCGGCTTGTCCTTGCGCATCTCGGCGGCGCTCTCGGTGATGCATTCGTGCAGATAGGGTGTCGCTGCATAGCCGCGCGCGGCGTGCTTGATCGCGGGCTGCATGACGTCGGCGAGGCTCATGGTGCCGAAGCGGCGCAGCGTCTCGCACCAGGCTTTCAGCGAACCCGGTGTAGCGACCGCCTTTGGGCCGTTGAGATTTTCATTGCCGACGGTGTCGAACACGTCATGCGCGGAACCCGGCGCGGGGGTGTAGCTGGTGTCAAGCACCGCCGCGGGCACGGTGCTCTGCCCGTCGATGAAACGGTGGCTGCCGTCGGCGAGCCGGATGTGCGCCATGCCACCCCCGATGATGCCCACCATCATCGGCTCGACCACGGTCAGCGTGAACAGGGTCGCGATCGCGGCGTCGATGGCGTTGCCGCCGGCGGCCAGCATCTCCGCGCCAGCGCTGGAGGCCAGTGGATGGTTGCTGACCACCATGCCGCGGCTCGATACCGCGGGCATCTTCTGGCATTCAAAATTCGTCGCCGTCCGGTCGCGCCAGTTTCCGCCCATGCCGCTCGTCCTTATTTATTCACGGCAGCAAGCACAGCACACGTACGAGTACGGGTCCAGTAATGGTACGGATTCGCTGGCATTTCCGATTCCGCCATGATCGTTACTGCTGATTCGGACCTCCGCGATCCCCTTTGGATCGGGCCGGCACGTCCTGAGCGAGAAGAGCTCAGCATCGAGATCGATGCACGTTCGCGTGGCGTTTCCCGAGACTCGAGCACTCCAAAGGATTGATCTTCAATGCACACGATCGTACTGGCCACCCAAAAGGGTGGCAGCGGCAAGAGCACGCTCGCCATCGGCCTCGCGCTGGCAGCCAAGCAGGCCGGCTTCACCGTCCGCCTGATCGAAACCGACCCGCAGGGCACACTGTCCAACTGGCAGCGCCGCCGCACCGCCGACGATCTCGTCGTCGAGCCGATCTATCACGCCGCCGACATCGAGCCGCGCCTGAAAATGCTGGCCGACAGCGGCCTCCAGCTCGCGATCGTCGATACCGCCGCCGGCCTCAGCGCCGCGACCACCGCTGCGATCCGCCATTGCGACCTCTGCCTGATCCCGGCCCGCCCGAGCGTTGCCGACATCGAGGCGACGGTTTCGACGCTGAGCGTCGCGCGCGCCTGGAAGCGGCCTTACAGCTTCGTGCTGAACCAGACGCCGATCCGCGGCCAGCGCATCGATAACGCTGCCAACACCCTCGCCGAGGAAGCAGCCCTCGATCTCGCCGAGGTGCTCGCGCGTCCCCTGATCGTGATGCGCAACGACCACCAGGATTCGCTCGCAAGCGGCCTTGCGGTCAGCGAGTTTGCGCCGAACGGCAAATCGACCGAGGAGATCCGCGGCCTTTGGCATTGGATCGAGACCCGGCTCGAGCTCGCCGCCACCACCAATGTCTTGATCGACCAGGTTATCGCGGCCGCGGACGGAATGTTGCACGTCGCCGCCGAGCTTGCGGCCGACGAGACCACGACACTGGCGTCCTGAGCGGGCAATCGCTCAGACGGCAGCCGGCCCTTCACCATCCGGAAGGACCTTAGCGACGAAGCAATCCGGCCACCAGCCCGGCCGGATTGCTTCGCTTCGCGCTTGTGAGAACGCTCTATCGTGCCGTCATTGCGAGGAGCCCTTGCGACGAAGCAATCCAGATTGTTTCGTCGGAAAGATTCTGGCTTGCTTCGCTGCGCTCGCAATGACGATCGTGGTGGGCTCGTCATCCTCGCAGAAGCTCGCGGCCTCTGGGTTACGAGCCTGATTTTCACTTCTGACATTTCGGACACCAGAAGGTCGACCGGCCGTTCTGCGTAAAACGCTTCACTGTGCCGCCGCATCGCGGCGTGCTGCATTTCTCGCCCTCGCGGTCATAGACCTTGAACGAGTGCTGGAAATAGCCGAGCTCGCCGGAGGTCTGACGGTGGTCGCGCAATGATGATCCGCCGGCCTTGATCGCGTCATTCAACACGGTGTGGATCGCGCCGACCAATCGCTTTGCGTGGTCCGTCGTCTCGCCCTTTTTTGTCGACAGCGTCGCGGCGATCCGGCGCGGCGACAGATGCGAACGATGCAGGGCTTCGCAGACATAGATATTGCCGAGCCCGGCGACCACGCGCTGATCGAGCAGCGCGGCTTTCAGGCTCGTGGTCTTGCCGGCGCAGGACCGCGCCAGCATCGCGGCGTCGAATTCGTTGCCGAGCGGCTCGGGGCCGAGCCCCCGCAGCAGCGGCTCCTCGTCGAGCGCACTGCGCGCGATCACTTTCATGTAACCGAAGCGGCGCGGGTCGTTGAAGATGATGTCGGCGCCGGAGGACATCCGAAACAGCACGTGGTCATGCGTGGAGTCCTTGGCTCGCGGATAGTGAAACTCGCCGGGCGCCGCCTCGTTGTCCGGCTTGATGACGCGAAACGAGCCTGACATGCCCAGATGCATCAACAGCACGTCGCCGGAGGCGAGATCGGCCATGAGATATTTTGCACGGCGCCCGAGCCCGGTGACGACCTGTCCCTTCAGTCGGGCCACGAAATCCGGCTGGAAGGGAAAGCGCAAATCCGGCCTGCGGGCCTCCGCGACGAGGATTTTCGCACCCTCCATGACAGGCTGAAGGCCGCGGCGGACGGTCTCGACTTCGGGCAATTCGGGCATGGTCAGGCATTCACCTTATCAGGGCGGTGTGATAGCGCCATTGCGGCGGGCGCGCTATGGTCCGCCTCGTGGAGTAGAGTAATGGATCGGCCGGGCGAAACCACGCATTTTGGCTTCAGGGACGTTCCCCTGGGCGACAAGCAGACGCTGGTGAACGATGTGTTTCACAGCGTGGCGTCGCGCTATGATTTGATGAACGATTTGATGTCCGGCGGACTGCACCGGGTCTGGAAGGACATCATGATCACCGCGCTCGACCCGCCGCGAGGCGACCGGCCGTTCGCGCTGCTCGACGTTGCCGGCGGCACCGGCGACATCTCGTTCCGCGCCGCCAAGGCCGCAGGAGTGGGCTTCCATGCCACCGTCTGCGACATCAACACCGAGATGCTGGCGGTGGGCCGCGAGCGTGCCGCAAAGCGGCATCTCGAGACCCGGGTCGATTTCGTCGAGGGTAATGCCGAAGCGCTCGCCTTCGCCGATCGCAGCTTCGACGCATATACGATAGCTTTCGGCATTCGCAACGTGCCGCGGATCGATCTCGCACTGGAAGAGGCGTATCGCGTGCTCAAACCAGGCAGCCGCTTCCTCTGTCTGGAATTCTCCACCGTCGAGATGCCCGGGCTCGACCGCCTTTATGACCTGTTCTCGTTCAAGGTGATCCCGCCGCTCGGCCGCATGATCACGGGTGACGCCGAGTCCTACCAATATCTGGTCGAGTCGATCCGCAAATTCCCAAGACCCAACGCCTTCGCCGACATGATCCGCGACGCCGGCTTCGCCCGCGTGAACTGGCAGATATTGTCCGGCGGCATCGTCGCACTGCATTCGGGCTGGCGTTTGTGATCTCTGCCATAACCCATAGTGCGCGCCTGATGCGCGCCGCGTTCGTATTCGCGCGCGAGGGCGTGTTCGGCGCCGTCGATCCGAGCCTGGTCCCGCCGCACGGACAGCTCGCGCTGAAACTTGCGCGCCTGATCGAACGGCGCGGTCCGAAGCATGGCCCGCGGCTGTCGCGCGCGCTGACCCGGATGGGCCCGGCCTATCTCAAACTCGGACAATTTCTGGCGACCCGCCCCGACGTCGTCGGCGTCCTCATGGCGCGCGACCTTGAAAGCCTTCAGGACCGCCTGCCACCGTTCTCGCAAGCCGAAGCGGAAGTTGCGATCGCAACGTCGCTGGAACGGCCGCTGACCGATGTGTTCGCGAGCCTTAGTGCGCCGGTCGCAGCCGCCTCGATCGCACAGGTGCATCGCGGCGAAGTCCTGCGCGACGGCATCCGCAAGGCAGTCGCCGTGAAAGTGCTGCGCCCCAACGTGGCCGCACGCTTCCGCCGCGACCTCTCCGACTTCTTTTTTGTCGCACACAAGGCCGAATCCTATTCGTCCGAGGCGCGGCGCCTGCGCCTCATCGAGGTCATCAACACCATGTCGCGTTCGGTCGCGATGGAGATGGACCTGCGCCTCGAGGCCGCGGCGCTGTCGGAGATGGCGGAGAACACGCGCGACGATCCTGATTTCCGCGTGCCGACCGTCGACTGGGACCGTACCACGCATAACGTGCTGACCATGGAGTGGATCGACGGCATCGCGCTGAACGATCACAAGCGCCTCGCAGAGTCGCAGGTCGACCTGCCCGATCTCGGCCGCAAGGTGATTCAAAGCTTCCTGCGCCACGCGCTGCGCGACGGCTTTTTCCACGCCGACATGCACCCGGGCAATCTGTTCCTGGATGACGCGGGCCGCCTCGTCGCGGTGGATTTCGGCATCATGGGCCGGCTCGGCATGAAGGAGCGGCGCTTCCTCGCCGAAATCCTGCTCGGCTTCATCACCCGCGACTATCGTCGTGTCGCGGAAGTGCATTTCGAGGCGGGTTACGTGCCCGCGCATCACTCGGTCGAGAACTTCGCGCAAGCGATCCGCGCCATCGGCGAGCCCATTCACAACCGCACGGCGGAAGAGATCTCGATGGCGCGGCTGCTGACGCTGCTGCTCGAGGTCACCGGCCTGTTCGACATGACCACGCGGCCCGAGCTGATCCTGCTGCAGAAGACCATGGTGGTGGTCGAGGGCGTGGCGCGCGGCTTCGATCCGAAGCTCGACATCTGGAAGGTCGCCGACCCCGTGGTGCGGGAATGGATCGAGCGCAATCTCGGACCGATCGGCCGGGTCCAGGGCGCAATTGCGGGCGGCGGCGATCTCGCGCGCATCCTGATGCGTCTGCCTGACATCGCCGAGCGCTCGGTTGCGGTGCTCGAACAGCTCGAGACCATGACGCGGGATGGCATCCGGCTGTCGCCGGAAAGCATCGCGGCGATGGGCCGCAGCGAGGGTCGCAAGAACCGTTGGCGCACCGTGGCGCTCTGGATCATCGCCGCGACCTTCATCGGCATCCTGATCGCCGTCCGGAATCTGTGATTGCACTGCAATCATGCAAATGATAGCATCGCTATCATTTGTGCTGGAGGGCGCCATGGCGAGCCTGACCATTCGCAAGCTCGACGAAGGCATCAAAACTTACCTCAGGCTGCGCTCGGCCAAGAACCGCAGGTCGGTCGAGGAAGAGGTCCGGGTCATCCTCGGGGAGCTGATCGAGGGCCGCGAGGAGCCCCTGACGCCGTTCACGGCGCCGCCCGCGACGTCTCCCGCCCCCACGCCCCAGCGCAGCGGCGCCGCTCCAGAAGCCAGCGTCACCCTGATCATCGGTGGCGGGATCGCGGCCTACAAATCGCTCGACCTGATCCGAAGGCTCAAGGAGCGGCGGATCGAGGTGCATTGCGTGTTGACCAAGGCGGCGCAGCAATTCGTCACGCCGCTGGCCGTGAGCGCGCTCTCCCATGAGCGCGTCTACACCGACCTGTTCGATCCCCAGAGCGAGTTCGACGCCGGTCATATCCGGCTGGCGCGCGAGTGCGACCTGATCATTGTGGCGCCTGCGACAGCCGATTTGATGGCCAAGATGGCCAACGGCCATGCCGACGATCTCGCCAGCGCCATCCTGCTCGCGACCAACCGCAAGGTCCTGCTCGCGCCGGCCATGAATCCGCTGATGTGGAACAACGCGGCGACGCGGCGCAATGTCGCGCAGCTTCAACGCGACGGCGTGATGCTGATCGGGCCGAATTCTGGCGAGATGGCCGAAGCCGGCGAGGCCGGCATCGGCCGCATGTCCGAGGCGATCGAAATTGCGACCGCAGCCGAGCGCCTGCTGCGGCCGCCGGTGCCGCGCCCACTCGCCGGCAAGCGCGTGCTGATCACCGCAGGTCCGACCCACGAGCCGATCGATCCGGTGCGCTACATCGCCAACCGATCCTCCGGCAAGCAGGGCTTTGCGATCGCCGCCGCCGCACAAGCCGCGGGCGCCGAGGTGATCCTGGTCAGCGGCCCGGTCGATCTCAGCGATCCCCAGGGCGTGACTGTCAAGCATGTGGAATCGGCACGGCAGATGCTTGAGCAGGTGCAGGCCGCACTTCCCGCCGACATCGCGATCTTCGCCGCCGCCGTCGCCGACTGGCGGGTCGCCAATGAAGGCGAGCAGAAGCTGAAGAAGACCTCGGCCGGCATGCCGCCGCTCGAGCTGGTCGAGAACCCCGACATTCTCGCGACGATCTCCAGGCTGACCGACAAGCGTCCGCCGCTGGTGATCGGCTTTGCCGCCGAGACCGAGCACCTCATCGACAACGCCAAGTCGAAGCTTGCCCGCAAGGGCTGCGACTGGATTGTCGCCAACGACGTCTCCCCCGCAACCGGCGTGATGGGCGGGGACCGCAACACCGTGCACCTCATCAGCCGCAAGAAAGGTGAGAAGCACGATGAGAAGGATGGCGAGATTGCAGTTGATTCCTGGCCGGCGATGACCAAGGAACAGGTCGCCATTGAACTGGTCGCGCATATCGCAAAGAGCGTGACCGGCAAATCCCGGGAGCCCGCATCTTGAGCACCAAAGTCACGGTCGAACTGCAACGCCTGCCCCATGCGGAGGGGCTGCCGCTGCCGGCCTATCAGACAGCCGATGCCGCCGGTCTCGACCTGATGGCGGCGGTGGCCGAGAACGAGCCGCTGACGCTGGCGCCCGGCCAATACGCG
Organism: Bradyrhizobium sp. Ken51; assembly: GCF_055807435.1. Taxonomy (NCBI): domain Bacteria; kingdom Pseudomonadati; phylum Pseudomonadota; class Alphaproteobacteria; order Hyphomicrobiales; family Nitrobacteraceae; genus Bradyrhizobium; species Bradyrhizobium sp. Ken51. The sequence goes on from NZ_JBVVPB010000018.1 coordinate 155,383, forward strand.
CTGGTGCCGACGGGCCTCGCTATCGCACTGCCGCCCGGGCACGAGGCGCAGGTGCGGCCGCGCTCAGGGCTTGCGGCCAAGCACGGCGTCACCGTGCTGAACTCACCGGGCACGATCGACGCGGACTATCGCGGCGAGATCAAGGTGATCCTGATCAATCACGGCCAGACTGCCTTCGTGCTCAAGCGCGGCGAGCGCATCGCGCAGATGGTGATCGCGCCAATGGTGCAGGCCGCGCTGGTTCCCGTCGCTACCCTGTCCGCGACCGACCGCGGTGCCGGCGGTTTCGGCTCCACCGGCCGCTAGCGCGCTGCAATTCCCGCCGAATCACCCGAGGAACTACGTGAACTGGAACACCGCGCCCCGCATTTTTTTGGGACCGTCTTTGCGTTCACGATCTGGACTCTTACCGGTGGAGTCACGGTGAGGGTATTGTCGTTTGATTCGCGCGCGACGGGGGTCGCCGCGCGCAAATTCGTGCGATCTTGGGGCAACTATGTCAGGCGTGATCGTGTCGATGCGTCGGACGCTGCTGTCGTGCACATCGCTCGTGCGCAACGGCTTGTTGGGAAGCGCTCTCGCGGCGCTGCTGCCGGCTGCGCCGGCTGAGGCCGCCGACCTCGTCGACACACTCTCAACGTTGCTGGATTTCAACCGGCAGGAGCTCGCGGTGCTGGCCACCGCGCTTGCCCTGCTCGGCTTCTCGGTGGTCGCCGCGATCCTCCTGATGCGCACGCGCGTGCGCACGGCAAGGAACGAGGCGCGGCTGCGCGCCCGGATCGGAGAACTCCAGCTCCAGGCCGACCGCTTCGGCGCACTGCTGTTCGCCGAGCCGCAGATCCTGATTTCCTGGCCCGCCGGTGACAATCGCGCGCAGATCTCCGGTGACATCTCCCTGGTGTTGCCGCGGGACTCTTCTCCACAGCGCGTGCTCGCGTTTGGAACCTGGTTGCCGCCGGAACCGGCGCTCCAGATGGATCACGCCGTCGACGCGTTGCGCGACCGTGGCGACGGGTTCCAGCTGACCCTCACTACCGCGCATGGCCATACGCTGGAGGCCATCGGCCGCGCCATCGGTGGCCAGGCCATCGTCAGGATTCGCGAACTCTCGGGGCTCCGCCGCGATCTGGCCGAGACCAATCTGCGTTACAAGGCACTCTCCGACGAGACGGAGATGCTGCGCGGCTTCGCGACCGCCGCACCCTGGCCGATCTGGGCCAAGGGCGAGAACGGCGCGCTGGCTTACGCCAACCCCGCCTATGTCCGTGCCACCGAGGCAGCCAGCATCACCGACGCCCAGGAGCGCAAGCTCGAGCTGCTCGACAGCGCCGACCGGACCGCGATGGAGCGCGGACTGAAAGAAACCGCCAATTTCACCTCGCGGCTGCCGATCGTGATCGGCGGCGAGCGGCGCATCTATGACGTGCGCGCCGTCAATGTGGGCGGCGGCAATGTCGGCGTTGCCATCGATGCCAGCGAGGCGGATGCCTTGAGCTCGGCGCTGGTGCGCATGGCGGAAGCGCATCGCCGCACGCTCGACCAGCTCTCCTCCGGCGTTGCCGTGTTCGACGGCCAGCGCCGGCTGGCCTTCTACAATGATTCCTACCGCCAGCTGTGGGACCTCGACCGCACCTTTCTCGATGCCAACCCTGATGATTCCAGCGTGCTCGACAAGCTCCGCTCCTCACGCAAATTGCCGGAGCAGCCGGACTTCCGCGCCTGGAAGGCCAAGCTGCACGAAGCCTATCGCGCGGTCGAGGCCGCCAAGGACACCTGGTACCTGCCCGATGGACGCGCGCTCTCCGTCGTCACCACGCCGAACCCGGAAGGCGGCGTCACTTATCTGTTCGACGACGTCACCGAGAGCCTCGAACTCGCCCGCCGCTTCGACGGCATGATCCGCGTCCAGCGCGAGACGCTGGACAGCCTCGCCGAGGGCGTCGCGGTGTTCGGCAGCAACGGCAAGGCGCAGCTGTTCAACCCGGCCTTCGTCCGGATGTGGAAGCTGTCCGCTGACGCCATGCGCGACGAGCCGCACATCCAGACGGTCGAGGGCTGGTGCCATCAGCTGTTCGACGACGCGATCGTCTGGCGCCAGATCCGCGAGGCCGTCACCTCGATCGAGAGCCGCGCCGACGTTCCGCTGAAGCTGGAGCGCAAGGACGGCAGCGTGCTCGACGGCATGATCCGGCCCCTGCACGATGGCGCCACGATGCTGACATTCCAGGACATCACCGACACCGAGAACGTCGAGCGCGCGCTGCGCGAGCGCAACGAGGCGCTGGAGGCGGCCGACCAGATGAAGGTGGATTTCGTCCACCACGTCTCCTACGAGCTGCGCTCGCCGCTCACCACCATCATCGGCTTCGCGCATTTCCTCAGCGATCCCTCGACCGGGCCGCTGACGCCGAAACAGGCCGAGTATCTCGACTACGTCACCAAATCGACCAATGCGCTGCTGGCGCTGACCAACAACATCCTGGATCTCGCCACCATCGACGCGGGCGCCATGAAGCTGGAACTCGGCCCGGTCGACGTCAGCAAGACCATCGAGCTCGCCGCCGAGGGTCTCCAGGACCGGCTCGCCACCGACCGCATCCGCCTCAAGGTCGAGATCGCGCCCGATGTCGGCAGCTTCACCGGCGACGAGAAGCGCGTGGTGCAGGTGCTCTATAACCTCCTTGCCAACGCCGTCGGGTTTTCTCCACCGGATTCCACCGTCGGCATCAGCGCCCGCCGCACCGAACGCAGTGTGGTCTTCACTGTGACAGATTCCGGGCCTGGAATACCTGCCGACATGAAGGACAAGGTGTTCAACTGGTTCGAAAGCCGCTCGCAGGGCTCGCGTCATCGCGGCGCCGGGCTTGGCCTGTCGCTGGTGCGCTCCTTCGTCGAGCTGCATGGCGGCAATATCCGGGTGGATTCGATCGTGGGCAGGGGCACGGTCGTGATCTGTGACTTCCCGACCGACCAGGCGGCGCATCGCGACGCCGCCGAATGACTGCGCCAACCACATTTTCCGTCGCGCTCCACAACGAGACGGCCACTGCGCAACTGATGGCCGACCTCGCGCTGCTGGTCGGCCCCGGCGATGTCATCACGCTCACCGGCGATCTCGGTGCCGGCAAGACCGCGGCGGCGCGGGCCATGATCCGCTACCTCGCCGGCGATGACGCACTGGAAGTACCGAGCCCGACCTTCACGCTGGTGCAGGGCTACGAGCTGCCACCATTCCCGGTGATGCATGCCGACCTCTACCGCGTCGAGGACGAGAGCGAGCTCGAAGAGATCGGGCTGTCGCCGCTGCCGGAAGCAACCCTCGTCCTGATCGAATGGCCGGAGCGCGCACCATCGGCGATGCCTCAAGACCGCATCGACATCGCGCTGACGCACCGGCCGGCGCTGGGCTCGAATGCACGCGCTGCCGACATCACCGGTCACGGCAAGGCTGCCGCCACCGTCGCGCGGTTGAAGGCGCTGCGCGAATTCCTCGATGCATCCGGCTACATGGAGGCAACGCGCAAGCGCATGGCGGGCGACGCCTCGACCCGCTCCTATGCGCGGCTGCTGCGCGACGACGAGATCGTTATCCTCATGAATTCTCCGCAGCGCCCGGATGGCGCTGCCATGTACAGCGGAAAATCCTACAGCGCCGCGGTGCATCTCGCCGAAAACATCAAACCGTTCGTTGCCATCGACGAGGGCCTGCGCGCGCAAGGAATCTCCGCGCCCGCGATCCATCATTCCGACCTCGACCACGGATTCCTGATCAGCGAAGACTTCGGCAGCGAAGGCGTGATCGAGGGCGATCCGCCGCGCCCGATCGCCGAACGCTACGAAGCCGCAACCGATTTGCTGGCCGTGCTGCACGGCAAGACGCTGCCGGAGACGCTGCCGCTCGGGGACCAGACCTACACCATTCCCGTCTTCGATACCGAGGCGCTGCTGATTGAAATCGGCTTGATGCCGGAATGGTACCTGCCCGATCGCAACGCGCCGCTGGGCGACGGGAAGCGCGCCGAATTCTTCGCGATGTGGCGCGAGCTGTTGAAGAAGCCGCTGGCGACACCGAAGACGTGGATCATCCGCGATTATCACTCACCGAACCTGATCTGGCTCGGGAATCGCACCGGCATTGAACGCGTCGGCGTGATCGATTTCCAGGACACCGTGCTGGGGCCGCAATCCTATGACGTGGTGTCGCTGCTCCAGGACGCCCGCATCGACGTGCCTGAGGCGATCGAACTGACGCTGCTGTCGCGCTACATCAAGGCGCGCCGCACGAGCGACGCGAGCTTCGACGCGGCCGGCTTCGCCGAGCTCTACGCCATCATGTCGGCGCAGCGGAACACGCGTCTGCTCGGCACCTTCGCCCGCCTCAACCGCCGCGACGGCAAGCCGCATTATCTGCGTCACCAGCCGCGGATCTGGACCTATCTCCAGCGCTCCCTGGCGCATCCCGCGCTCGCCCATCTGCGCGACTGGTATCTCGCCAACGTCCCGCCGCCCCAAAGGCCGGCCCAAGGCTGAACGGCCAAAAGAGGCTGAAAAGGCTGATTTGGAACCCGATTTACCGGCTGTTAGCCAAGGCGCCGGTAATCTGGCGGCGAGGCAGCCGGATGATTACGGGGCTGGAGCAGGGCAGATGGCGGTGAAGACGGACGAGCGCGGCAACAGCCGGGTTGTTTTCGAGCGCGGGATCGCGGCCCAGATGATGGGTATCGACGGTACCTGGCGGCGCGACTGCACCATGGAGGACGTCTCCGAGAGCGGCGCCAAGCTGACCATAGACGGCTCGGTCGAAGGTCTGCACCTGAAGGAATTTTTTCTGCTGCTGTCGTCCACCGGACTTGCGTATCGGCGCTGCGAGCTTTCCTGGGTCAATGGCGACCAGATCGGCGTCAACTTTCTCAAGCTCGGCGACAAGAAGAAAAAGGCGCGTTCCACATCCATCGGGGCGTAACGGCAACACCCGTCGTACAAGCGTCACGGCAGGTGGTTAAGGCGGTTAAGACGCGGTGCGGTCAGTTGAGCCTCGTGTTAGGATTGCTGCGAACGCGAAATCAGTGGGTCTGAGAAAGCGAAGGATGCCCGTCAAACCGACCAAAGCCATGGTGCTCGCCGCAGGATTCGGCCTGCGTATGCGTCCGCTGACGGACAAGATGCCGAAACCGATGGTTCCGGTGGCCGGCCAGCCGCTGCTCGACCACGTGCTCGACAAGCTTGCCCAGGCCGGCGTGAGCGAGGCGGTGGTCAACGTGCACTACCTGCCGGACCAGATCATCGATCACACCGCATCTCGCCAGCATCCGCGCGTGACCATCTCGGACGAGCGCGACCAGGTGCTCGGCACCGGCGGCGGCGTGGTCAAGGCACTGCCGCTGCTCGGGGACGCACCGTTCTTTCACGTCAATTCCGACACGCTGTGGATCGACGGCGTGCGCTCGAACCTGACGCGGCTCGCCGAAAACTTCGACCCTGAGCGCATGGACATCTTGCTCCTGATGGCGCCGACGGCGACCAGCATTGGCTATAGCGGCCGCGGCGATTACGGCATGCTGGCCGACGGCGCCCTGCGCAAGCGCAAGGAAAAAGAGGTCGTTCCGTTCGTCTATGCGGGCGCCGCGATTCTGTCGCCGTCGATCTTCGCCGATGCCCCGACTGGCGAGTTCTCGCTGACCAAGATGTTCGACCGTGCCAACGAGCAGGAGCGGCTGTTCGGCCTTCGCCTCGACGGCGTCTGGATGCATGTCGGCACGCCTGATGCCGTCCACGCGGCCGAAGAGGCGTTTCTGGAGAGCGTGGCTTAAGAGTTGCCTCGTCATTCCGGGGCGCGCGTAAGCGCGAACCCGGAATCTCGAGGTTCCGGGCTCGGTGCTGCGCACTGCCCCGGAATGACAGCGGGAGAGCGGGGACTATCCCCCTCCGCCCCATATCCATTTGAGTCCGCCTCCCTATATTGGCGCCTGATTCCCGAATCAGGCAGCTCATGCGCGTTTTCAGCGTTCCTATCTCAGTTCCGCTCCTGCGCACCGTCGTCTCAAGCTTGCTCGACGGCCGGCTGGTCGAGGGCTTTGACGCGCGCAAGGAGCCGGCACGGCTTGCCGATGCCACGCTGTACCTGCCGACACGGCGCGCCATGCGCGTCGTCCGCGAGATCTTCCTCGACGAGATGAAGGCGGATGCGGTCGTGCTGCCGCGCATCGTCGCGCTCGGCGACATCGACGAGGATGAGCTCGCTTTCGCCGATGAGGGCGAACAGTTTTCCGGCGCAACGCCGCTCGACATTCCGCCGCGGCTCGGCGAGCTCGAACGGCGGCTGACACTGGCGCAGCTCGTCGCGGCCTGGGCCAAGGGTCCGGTGCTGTCGCCGCTGGTCGTCGGCGGCCCCGCTTCGACGCTGGCACTGGCGTCCGATCTCGCGCGCCTGATCGACGACATGGTCACGCGCGGCGTCGACTGGAGCGCGCTCGATGGCCTGGTGCCTGATATGCTCGACCGGTACTGGCAGCACTCGCTTGAATTCCTGCGCATCGCGCGCATCGCCTGGCCCGGTCATCTCGCCGAAATCAAACGCATCGAGCCCGCTGCCCGCCGCGACCTCCTGATCGATGCCGAAGCCAAGCGGCTGACCGCGCATCGCCATGGCCCCGTAATCGCGGCCGGTTCGACCGGCTCGATGCCGGCCACGGCAAGATTTCTGCACGCAGTCGCCTCGCTGCCGCATGGCGCCGTGGTGCTGCCCGGCCTCGACACCGATCTCGACGACGATGCATGGCGCAGCATCGGCGGCGTCCGCGACTCGCTCGGCAAGTTCGCGGAGCACCCGGTCTCGAACCATCCGCAATATGCCATGCACGCGCTGCTGGATCGCTTTGGCATCAAGCGCAGCGACGTCGATAGTCTCCGGCCACCGGCAGAAGGCGGTCGCGATCTGCTGGCGTCGGAATCGATGCGGCCCTCGGCCAAGACCGAGATCTGGCACGACCGGCTGAAGCAGCCGGATGTGGCCGCCAAGATCACCGGCGGCATGAAGAACCTCGCGATTGTCGAAGCTCCCAACCCCGAGATGGAAGCGCTCGCCATCGCAATCGCGATGCGCGAGGCGCGGCACCTCGACAAATCCGCGGCGCTGGTCACGCCCGATCGCGCGCTGGCGCGGCGGGTGATGGCTGCGCTGACACGGTGGGATCTCGCTTTCGACGATTCCGGCGGCGACGTCCTGATGGAAACGTCCGCCGGCGTCTTTGCGCGACTGACAGCGGAGGCTGCGACCAGGGGATTGGAGCCGCCGACGCTGCTCGCAATGCTGAAGCACCCGCTGTGCCGGCTCGGCCGGGCGCCTGGCGCATGGAAGGCGGCGATCGAAAGCCTGGAGCTCGCTTTGTTGCGCGGCACGCGCCCGCCTGCGGCCATCGCCGGGCTGTTGCGCGAATTCAATCGCTTTCGCGAGGACCTGGCAAAGCTGTGGCGCAGCGAGGTCTCCGCGCTACACAAGGCCGAGCCGCGCGCACGTCTCAAGGCGGAAGACCTCGATCGCATTCAGGCGCTGATCGATGGCCTACGACAAGCCTTGGCGCCGATCGAGAGTCTTGCGTCATCAAAACCGTTTGACTTCGCCGAACTCGCGCATCGGCATCGCGAGATCATGATCGAGCTGTCGCGCGACGAGCAGGGTATCCCCCTGGCGTTCGAGGAGCGCGAAGGCCTCGCGCTCGCGAGCGCCTTCGACGATCTCCTGCGCGGCGGCACCACCAGCGGATTGATGGTCACGCTGCCCGACTACGCGGACGTGTTCCAGACCGCATTCAGCGATCGCGCGGTGCGGCGGCGGGACAGGCCGGGCGCGCGGCTCCATATCTACGGCCCGCTGGAATCACGCCTGATGCAGGCCGACCGCATCATCGTCGGCGGGTTGATCGAGGGCGTCTGGCCGCCCGCGCCGCGCATCGATCCGTGGCTGAGCCGACCGATGCGGCACCAGCTCGGCCTCGATCTGCCGGAACGCCGTATCGGCCTCTCCGCGCATGATTTTGCGCAATTGCTCGGCGGCGAGGAGGTCATCCTCACCCACTCCGCCAAGGCTGGCGGTGCGCCGGCGGTCGCCTCGCGCTTCCTGCACCGGTTGGAGGCGGTCGCGGGCGATGCGCACTGGAAGGCCGCCATTCGCGCGGGGGAAAAATACGTGCAGTTTGCAGCCGCGCTTGACCAGCCCGACCAGGTGAGGCCCATCAAGCAGCCCGAGCCGCGACCGCCACGCGCGACCAGGCCGCTCAGGATGTCTGTGACTGGGATCGAGGACTGGCTGCGCGATCCCTATACGATCTACGCAAAACACATTTTGCGGCTCGACGCGCTCGATCCCGTCGACATGCCGCTGTCGGCCGCCGACCGCGGCTCGGCGATCCATGATGCGCTCGGGGAGTTCACGGAACGCTACGCCACGAATCTGCCCGATGATCCCGCGCGCGTGCTGCGCGCGATCGGCGAAAAACACTTTGCGCCGCTGATGGAGCGACCCGAGGCGCGGGCGCTGTGGTGGCCGCGCTTCCAGCGCATCGCGCGCTGGTTCGGCGAATGGGAGACGGCGCGGCGCGGCGCGATCGAGGCGATCGCCGCGGAAACCCGCGGCGAGATCTCGATCTCGCTCGACCATGGGCGCAGCTTCCGTCTTTCCGCCCGCGCCGACCGCATCGAGCGGCGCCGGGGCGGCGGCTACGCCATCCTCGACTACAAGACCGGCCAGCCACCGACCGGCAAGCAGGTCCGCATGGGCCTTTCGCCGCAGCTCACGCTGGAGGCCGCGATCCTGCGCGAGGGCGGTTTTCCCGACATCGACGCCGGCGCGTCCGTGAGCCAGCTCGTCTATGTTCGCCTGAGCGGCAACAATCCGCCGGGCGAAGAACGCGTTCTCGAACTCAAGTTCAAGCAGGGCGACGAGCCGCAGCCGCCTGATACGGCCGCCGCCGAAGCACGGGCCAAGCTGGAGGCGCTGATTCGCGCCTTTGAGGACGAGAACCAGCCCTACACCTCGCTGAACCTGCCGATGTGGACCAACCGCTACGGCGCCTATGACGATCTCGCCCGGATCAAGGAATGGTCCGCGGCCGGTGGATTGGGTATCGAGGAATGGTGAAGGCACCGCGCCCCATCCCGGATGAAGTGCGCGCGCGACAGGCGCGCGCATCGGACCCGACCGCGTCGGCTTTCGTGTCGGCCAATGCCGGCTCGGGCAAGACGCATGTGCTGGTGCAGCGGGTGATCCGGCTGCTGCTCGCGGGCGTGCCGCCGGAGAAGATCCTCTGCATCACCTTCACCAAGGCGGCTGCCGCCAACATGGCCGAGCGCGTGTTCACCACGCTCGGGCATTGGGTAACGCTCGATGATACCGGGCTCGATGCAGCGATCCACGCGGTCGGCATCCCACACCCCACTGCAAAATTGCGCCGTGACGCGCGAAAGCTGTTCGCCTGCGCGCTGGAGACACCGGGCGGCTTGAAGGTGCAGACCATCCACGCACTCTGCACCCGCCTCCTCCAGCAGTTTCCGTTCGAGGCCAATGTCCCCGCGCGCTTTGCCGTGATCGACGAGCGCGACCAGACCGACATGATGGAACGCGCCAATCTGAAGGTGCTGCTGGAGGCCGCCCGCGACCCCGACAGCGTGACCGGTCGCGCGCTGCTGACTGCGATGGCGAGCGCCGCCGATGTCACCTTCAAGGAGGTGGTGCGCGAGGCCTGCCTGAGCCGTGATCATTTCATGGCCTGGACCGATGAAGCCGGCAGCGCGGAGCTGGCTGCCGCGCAGATGGCGGCCGCGCTGGGCGTTGACGCCAGCGACCGCATCGAGGACGTCGAGACCGAGATTGTCGACGGTCCGTTCCTGCCGCGATCGCGCTGGGACGACATCGCTTTTGCGCTGGAGGACGGCAGCAAGTCCGACAACGACCAGGCCTGCCGGCTTCGCGAGGCAAAGGTCTTTTCCGGCTCCGCGCAGGTCGATGCCTATCTCAGCGTCTTCCTCACCGACGAAAAGCTGCCGCGGAAGGCGGTGCTGACCAAGAAGTTCTGCGATCACAACCCGTCCGTCGCCCGCCTGTTCGAGAACGAGGCGCAGCGCGTCAGCGGATTGGTCGAGACGCGCCGCGCTGTGACCATGCGCGACCGCACCGCGGCCCTGCTGCATATCGCGACCGCGGCTGCCGCAAACTACCGCCGCGAGAAGCAGGAGCGCGGCCTGCTTGACTATGACGATCTCATCGACAAGACCCTGGCGATGCTCGACCGCGTTTCCTCCGGCTGGGTGCATTACAAGCTCGACCGCGGCGTCGATCACGTGCTGATCGACGAAGCCCAGGACACCAGTCCGCGGCAATGGGACATCGTCGCGCACATCATCTCGGAGTTCACCGCCGGCGAAGGCGCGCGCGAGGGACTGAACCGCACCGTCTTCGCCGTCGGCGACGAGAAGCAGTCGATTTTCTCGTTCCAGGGGGCTCAGCCCCGAGAATTCGACGCGCGCCGGCGCGAACTGCACCGCAAGTTCACGGCGGCCGGACTGAAATTCGATCCGGTCGCCTTCACCTATTCCTTCCGCTCCGGCGCTGCGATCCTGCATTCGGTCGACCACGTCTTCCGCGAGCCCGCGATCTACAAGAGCATCCATTCGGTCGAGACCGGTCATCCCCTGCACAATGCACTCGGCGATGCAGGCCCCGGCGTGATCGAGCTGTGGGACCTTGCGGAAGCCGACGACAGGCAGGAGATCGAGGGCTGGCGCGCGCCGTTCGACGGCGTCGCCGCCACCAGCCCCGAGGTGAAGCTCGCGCGCCGGATCCAGACCGAGATCAAGCGGCTGGTCGAGAGCGGCACGCTGACCGGGCACGAAGGCGAGCGGCGTCCGCTGCGCTATGGCGACATGCTGATCCTGGTGCGCCGGCGCGGCAATGCGTTCGACGCGGTGATCCAGGCCCTGAAGCACGCCAACGTTCCGGTCGCCGGCGCCGATCGGCTCAAGCTCACCGAGCACATCGGAATCATCGACCTGATGAACCTCGCCGATGCGCTGCTGCTGCCGCAGGACGATCTCGCGCTCGCCGTGGCGCTGAAGAGCCCGCTGTTCGGGCTCGATGACGACGATCTGTTCCAGTTGGCCTGGGATCGCAGGGGATCGCTGCGCCGCGCGCTTGGCGAGCATGCCCCGAGAAGCGAGATATTCACTGCTGCGTTGCGACGCCTCGAAGCCTGCGAAACCCGAGCGCGCGAGGAGACGCCGTTCGCCTTTTACGCCTGGCTGCTCGGAGGCGACGGCGGACGCGCACGCATGCTGCGCCGGCTCGGTCATGAGGCCAACGACGCGCTCGATGAGTTCCTGGAGCTGGCGCTGAATTACGAGCGCAAGGCGCCGGCCTCGCTGCAGGGTTTCATGGCCTGGCTGCGCTCGGCCGATACCGAGGTCAAGCGTGACATGGAGATCTCGCGCGACGAGGTGCGGGTCATGACCGTGCACGGCGCCAAGGGCCTGGAGGCCTCGGTCGTGTTCATGGTCGACACCACATCGTCGCCTGCGGATTCGCAGCGGTTGCGGCTGATCCACGTCCCGCGCGGCAATGGCGGCGAGGTGGTGGTCTGGGCCGGACGCAAGGCGGATGACCCAAAACCCGTCGCCGACGCGCGCAAGGCGATGCTTGAGGAGACCGAGGACGAATATCGCCGCCTGCTCTACGTCGCGATGACGCGCGCCGCCGACCGGCTCATCGTCGGCGGCTGCATGCCCGGCAACATGAAGACGGTCCGCAAGCTGAGCTGGTACGATCTGGTCGACACTGGGCTCGCCGGCTCGGGCCTGGCGAAAGAGACAATCGAGACGCCGCTGGGAAAGGTGACGCGCTTCTCCCGACCGGAGGATGTCGTGGCGCTGGGCCCGCCCGCGGCCTCTTTGGACCAGACCACCGCGCTCCCGGTCTGGCTGCGGACGCCGGTACCGCGCGAGACCATCGACGACGATCCGGTGCGCCCCTCCGGCCAGTCGTCCGGGGAAGGCCGCGCGGTGCTGTCGGGCGAATCAGTGCAGTCCCGCGCGCTCGCGCTGCAACGCGGCACGCTGGTACACCGGCTGCTGCAATCGCTCCCCGACATCGCCACCGAGCGCCGGCGCGAGGCGGCACTCGGCTTCATGGCGCGCAATGCCGCGGACTGGGCGGAGGCTGACCGCGCCGCGCTGGCCGACAAGGTGCTCGCCTTGATCGCCGAACCACGGTTTGCCCCCGTGTTTGCCGCCGGCAGCCGGGCGGAGGTCGCGATCGTCGGCAGGCTGGAGCGGCCGGGCCGCGCCCCGGCGCTGGTATCCGGCCAGATCGACCGGCTGGTCGTCCGGCCGGATGAGGTCCTGATCGTCGATTTCAAGACCAATCAGGCGGCTCCCGGGAGCGCCGATGCGGCGCCCGTCGCCTATGTCCGGCAGCTGGCGCTCTACCGGGCGGTGCTATCGAGGCTTTATCCCCAAAAGCCGGTCCGCGCCGTCCTGCTCTGGACCGAGGCCCTTGAATATATGGAGATTTCGGCTCCCGCGCTGGACGCGGCGCTGGCATCTCTTCATCTCGGTGTGAGCGTCCTTGACCCGGCAAGGAGCCATTCATAGGTTGACGCCATGATCTCGGGCGCGATTCCCGTCGCGCCCTTCTCTCAGGTACGAGGTACTCCCATGGCCGTTGGTAAGGTTTCTGACACCGATTTCGAAGCCGAAGTGCTCAAGGCAAACGGCCCCGTAGTCGTCGATTTCTGGGCCGAATGGTGCGGCCCCTGTCGCATGATCGCACCCGCGCTCGACGAGATCGCCGGCGCGATGGGCGACAAGGTCAAGATCGTGAAGCTCAATGTCGACGAGAGCCCGAAGACCGCATCGAAATACGGCGTGATGTCGATCCCGACCCTGATGATCTTCAAGGGCGGCGAGATGGCCTCCCGCCAGGTCGGCGCGGCGCCGAAGGCGAAGCTGCAGCAGTGGATCACCTCCGCGGTCTGATCCGTCTCGCACAAGAATATTTTTTGGAAACGGCCGGCGAAAGCCGGCCGTTTGCGTTGATGGGACATGTCCAGCGTATGACGAGTCCCGCCTGTTGCCTCCCCCTCCCGCAAAACGCGCGCGAAAGTCGGCTCCCCTCGTGGCGATGGAGGCGCGCTCGGTCGACGAGATCCCGCGCGGCAAGGAGTGGCAATACGAGCCGAAATGGGATGGCTTCCGGTGTCTGCTGTCGCGCAACGGCGGCAGCATTGATCTGCGCTCGAAATCCGGCGAGGACCTCGCGCGTTATTTCCCCGAGATCGTCGCCGCAGCGCTGAAGCTGAAGGCGGATCGCTTCACGCTCGACGGCGAGATCGTCGTGCCGCACGGCAAGGGGTTTTCCTTCGACGCGCTGCTGCAACGTATTCATCCGGCGGCGAGCCGCGTGAAGAAGCTCTCGGAGGAAACGCCGGCGCTCTATCTCGCCTTCGATCTGCTTGCGACGGCCAGGGAGAAACAACTTGCCGAGCAGCCGCTGAGTGAGCGGCGACCGGCGCTGGAAGCGTTTGCCAAAGCCAATCTGAAAGGCAGCCTCTTCCGCCTCTCACCGGTGACGACGAGCTATGCCATTGCGAAAAAATGGCTGGCGCAATCCGGCGGCGGCTCGGACGGCGTCATCGCCAAACGTATCGACCTGCCCTACCAGGCGGGAAATCGCGACGGCATGCAGAAGATCAAGAAATTCCGCAGCGCCGATTGCGTGGTCGGCGGCTTCCGCTATGCCACCAACAAGATCGCCGGCCGGAGCGTGGTCGGCTCGCTGCTGCTCGGACTCTATGATGACGAAGGTCTCCTGCACCACGTCGGTTTTACCTCGGCAATCAAGGCGACGGAAAAGCCTGACCTGACCGATCGGCTGGAGGCGCTGATCGGCGAGCCCGGCTTCACCGGCAACGCGCCGGGCGGGCCGAGCCGCTGGTCCACCGAGCGGTCGGCAAAATGGTGTCCGCTCAAGCCGAAGTTGGTGATCGAGGTCTGCTACGACCATTTCAGCGGCGAGCGCTTTCGCCACGGCACCTCGATCCTGCGCTGGCGCCCCGACAAGGCCCCGCGGCAATGCAGCTTCGAGCAGCTGAAGCAGAAGGTGGCCGATCCGATGAAGCTGCTGAAACAGCTGTAGCCGGTAGCCCGGATGGAGCGCAGCGTAATCCGGGGCCGTCGTCATTTGTGGTACGATTCCTGGATTGCGCTTCGCTCCATCCAGGCTACGAGGCGACGGCGCTAGGCAATCCATCCCGTCGCCAGCGCGTTTGCCAACTCCGGCTGGCCATTGCGGCGAGCGAGCGCGGCCATCGCCTCGTGATCGTAGACGACATGGCGGAACGTGACCTGCCATGCATCATCGGTCAGCTCGAGAATCGCATAGCGCGCGTGCGGCGTGCCGGCCTCGACGACATGCGGGAATGGATGCTTGTCGCGGAAGCCCGGGCCGCCGACGCTGCCGGGATTGACGATCAACCTTCCGTCGCGAAGCCGCACGGCACGGGCGAGATGGGTGTGGGCGCACAGGATCAGCGATTGCGCGATGCCTTGCGCAAATTGCTCGATGCGATCGAGCGGCGACAGCGCCACCGCGCCGTCGGGATGCACGGTATCCAGCCAGTAGACTTCGTCATTGTCGGGCGTCGCATGACACATGAAAACCTGCTCGCGAAACACGCGCGTCATCGGCTGCGCGCGCAGCCAGTCGAGTTGCGCGGCATTGAGCGCTGCATGGGCCGGGCGATCCCACGAGCCCATCTTCTCCGGCGGACGGTCGAGCAGATAGCGGTCGTGATTGCCGAGCACGTGCACTGCATCGAGCTTCATCAGGATCTCGATGGTGCGGCGCGCATCGAGCGGACCGCTCAGCATGTCGCCGAGATTGACGATGTCGGCCACGCCTTGCGCGCGGATGTCGGCGAGCACAGCTTCCAGCGCGAGGTAATTTCCGTGGACGTCGGCAATCGCTGCAAAACGCATGGGTCTTCCTGTAGCCCGGACGGAGCGAAGCGTAATCCGGGGCCTTCGTCACTTGCGGTACAGTCCCGGATTGCGCTTCGCTCCATCCGGGCTACCCAACCTCTATGCAGGAGGCGTGCCGTTGATGGCGAGCACGTGGCCGGCGAGATAGAGCGAGCCGGTGATCAGGATGCGCGGCGGCACTTCGTAGGCGAGCTTCGCCAAGGCGCGCAGTGCGGCCTCGATGCCGGGCGCGGGCTCGACGCGCATGCCGAGGCTGCGGGCGGCATCCGTGAGGCGGTCGACCGGCATCGCGTTGTCGGTGTCGGGAATCGGCACCGCGATGATGTGACGGGTCAGACCGGCGAAATTGGCGAGAAAACCTTGCGCGTCCTTGTTGGCCATCATGCCCGCGATCACGACCAGCGGCCGCGACACCCGCTCTTCAAGATCGCCGAGCGCGGCCGCCGCGACGCGGCCGCCTTCCGCATTGTGGCCGCCGTCGAGCCAGATCTCCGATCCTTGCGGGCCGAGACCGAGCAGCTCGCCCGAAGCGATGCGCTGCATCCGTGCCGGCCATTCCGCACCGACGATCCCGGCCTCGAACGCCGCCTGGTTGATCTTGAAGGCGCTGGTGGCCCGCAGCGTCGCGATCGCGAGGCCGGCATTGTCGAACTGGTGGCGGCCGAACAGGCGCGGCGCCGTGAGATCCATCAAGCCGCGCTCATCGGAATAAACCAGCCGCCCGTTCTCGACATTGACATGCCAGCTCTCGCCCGCGGCAAACAACGGCGCGCGCATGCGCTTGGCCTGCGCCTCGATCACGGCCATCGCCTCAGCCGATTGCTCGGCGCAAACCACGGGCACGCCACGCTTGATAATCGCGGCCTTCTCACCGGCGATGGACGTCAGCGTATCGCCGAGAAAGTCCATGTGGTCCATGCTGACAGGCGTGATCACGCAGGCCACCGGTGCATCGACCACGTTGGTTGAATCGAGCCGGCCACCAAGGCCGACCTCCAGCAGAACCACATCGGCCGGATTCTGCGCGAACAGATGAAATGCAGCCGCGGTCTTGAGCTCGAACACGGTGGCGGCCTCGCCGGCATTGACACGCTCGACCTCTTCCAGAGCAGCGCGCAATTCGTCGTCACCGACCAGCACGCCGCCAGCGACCCGGCCGAGCCGGAAACATTCGTTGATGCGAACGAGATAGGGCGAGGTGTAGGCGTGGACGCGCAGGCCGGCGGCTTCCAGCGTCGCGCGCAGATAAGCGAGCGTCGAGCCCTTGCCGTTGGTGCCGGCGATGTGGATCACCGGCGGCAGCTTGCGCTCGGGGTGACCGAGCCGCTCGAGCAGGCGGTGCATCCGCTCCAACCCGAGATCGATGCGTTTCTGATGCAGGGCCGACAGCCGCCCGATCAATTCGTCAAGCGACGGCATGGCGCGGTCAGAGGAAGCGTTCACGCGTGCGGCGCGGCCGGCGCCGTTTCGGGAGCCGATACGATCTGCGCCGGGCTCACGACCGGCTGCACCGGTTTCGACGCGCTCTCCAGCGCCGGCGCCCTGGTCAACAGGCGGCAGAGCCGCGCCAGGGTCGGGCGCAATTCGTGGCGATGCACGACCATGTCGACCATGCCGTGCTCCTTGAGGTATTCGGCGCGCTGAAAGCCCTCGGGGAGTTTTTCGCGAATGGTCTGCTCGATCACACGCGCGCCGGCAAAACCGATCAGCGCACCGGGTTCGGCGATCTGCACGTCGCCGAGCATCGCATAAGACGCGGTGACGCCGCCGGTGGTCGGGTTGGTCAGCACGACGATGTAGGGCTGTTTTGCTTCACGCAGCATCTGCACCGCGACCGTGGTGCGCGGCATCTGCATCAGCGACAGGATGCCTTCCTGCATGCGCGCGCCACCTGAGGCGGCAAACACGATGAACGGCGACTTTTTCTCGAGCGCGAGTTCCAGTCCGCGCACGATGGCTTCGCCCGCGGCCATGCCGAGCGAGCCGCCCATGAAGTCGAAATCCTGCACGGCGAGGACGACGGCGGCGCCTTCGAGCTTGCCGTAGCCGACCTTGATCGCGTCGTTGAGGTTAGTTCGCGCGCGGGCATCCTTGATGCGATCGACGTACTTCTTCTCGTCACGGAACTTGAGCGGATCGGGCGTGACGTCAGGCAGCGCGACGTCGTACCAGGTCTCGTTGTCGAAAATCGACTTCAGACGCGCCACCGCGTTCATGCGCATATGGTAGTTCGAACCGGGGATGACGAACTGGTTGGCCTCGACGTCCTTGTAGAACACGAGCTGTCCGGAATCCGGGCACTTGATCCAAAGATTCTCCGGCGTCTCCCGCCGCAGCATGTTGCGGATCTTCGGCCGGACCACATTGGTAAGCCAGTTCATGGTTTGCTCCGATGTGCGATCCCGCCTGGGGACCGCCTGAAGGGATATATGGCGGCCGGGACCCGGCCCGGCAAGCCGCCGTATCGTCCGCCTTGCTCGTCGGACTTGCTCGTCGGACTTGGCAGCGGAATTAAGGCCTATTCCGCCGCCTGTTGCGCGCCTTTGACGCCCTGGGCCAGTGCCGCCGTCAGCTCAGCGACGGCGTTGACGGTCTTGTCGGTGGCGCGCCCGTCCGCATCGAGGCTGTTCTTGAGGGCATCGACCAGGGCGGTGCCGACCACGGCGCCATTGGCATGCGAGGCAATCGCGCGGGCATTCTCCGGCGTGCGGATGCCGAAGCCGACGCAGACCGGCAGCTTGGTGTGCCGCTTGATGCGGATAACCGCCTCGCCGACGGCGGAGGCATCCGCGGCCGCCGCGCCGGTGATGCCGGTAATCGCGACGTAGTAGACGAAGCCCGAGGTGTTGGCGAGCACGGCCGGCAAGCGCTTGTCGTCGGTGGTCGGCGTCGCCAGGCGGATGAAATTGAGGCCCGCCTTCATTGCGGGCAGGCAGAGCTCGTCGTCCTCTTCCGGCGGCAGGTCGACGATGATGAGGCCGTCGATGCCGGCGGCTTTCGCATCGACCAGAAATTTGTCGACGCCATAGATGTAGATCGGGTTGTAATAGCCCATCAGCACGATCGGCGTGGCGTTGTCGTCCTTGCGGAAGCCGCGCACGAGATCGAGCGTCTTCTTCAGCGTCATGCCGGCCTTGAGCGCGCGCAGGCCTGCCGCCTGGATCGACGGACCGTCGGCCATCGGGTCGGTGAAGGGCATGCCGAGCTCGATCACGTCGGCACCCGCCTTCGGCAGCGCCTTGATGATCTCGAGCGAGGTCGCCGGATCGGGATCGCCGGCCATCACGAAGGTGACGAAGGCTGCGCGGCCGGCCTTCTTCAGCTCGGCGAAACGGGTGTCGATACGCGTGGTCACTTGCTCTTGCCCCTCAGGATGTCGCCGACCTGCGGGACGTCCTTGTCGCCGCGGCCGGAGAGGTTGACGACCATCAGGTGATCTTTCGTCCGCTTCGGCGCGAGCTCCATCACCTTGGCGATGGCATGTGCCGGCTCGAGCGCGGGGATGATGCCTTCCAGCTTTGACAGCAACTGGAACGCTGCGAGCGCCTCGTCGTCGGTCGCGGAGAGATAGTTCACGCGGCCGATCTCGTGCAGCCAGGAGTGCTCGGGGCCGATGCCGGGATAGTCGAGGCCGGCGGAGATCGAATGCGCGTCCTGGATCTGGCCGTCCGCGTCCATCAGGAGATAGGTGCGGTTGCCGTGCAGCACGCCCGGCCGGCCGCCGGCGATCGATGCCGCATGCAGTTGCGTCAGTCCGTGGCCCGCAGCTTCGACGCCGAAGATCTCGACGGTGGAATCGTCGAGGAACGGATGAAACAGGCCCATCGCGTTGGAGCCCCCGCCGATGCAGGCGACCAGCGAATCCGGCAGGCGCCCTTCGATCTCCTGCATCTGCACCTTGGTCTCGTTGCCGATGATCGACTGGAAGTCGCGCACCAGCGTCGGATAGGGATGCGGACCCGCGACCGTGCCGATGCAGTAGAAGGTGTTGTGCACGTTGGTGACCCAGTCACGCAGCGCCTCGTTCATGGCGTCCTTCAGCGTGCGCGTGCCCGACTGCACCGGCACCACCGTCGCGCCCAGCATCTCCATGCGGATGACGTTAGGCTGCTGCCGCTCGACGTCGACGGCGCCCATGTAGACGATGCATTCGAGGCCGAAGCGCGCGCAGAGCGTCGCGCTGGCGACACCGTGCTGGCCGGCGCCGGTCTCGGCGATGATGCGCTTCTTGCCCATGCGCCGCGCCAGCATGATCTGGCCGAGCACGTTGTTCACCTTGTGCGAGCCGGTATGGTTGAGCTCTTCACGCTTGAGATAGATTTTCGCGCCGCCGAGATGCTCGGTCAGACGCTCAGCGAAATAGAGCGGCGAGGGCCGGCCGACATAATTCTTGAGATAGCCGTTCATCTCGGCCTGGAAGGCCGGGTCGGCCTTGGCCTCGGTGTAGGCTTTCTCCAGATCGAGGATCAGCGGCATCAGGGTTTCGGCAACGAAGCGTCCGCCGAAAATGCCGAAATGGCCGCGCTCGTCGGGGCCGCTGCGATAGGAATTGGGTTTTACAACATTCATCGGACGCTCAACTCTTGACTTGCATCTTGGCTTGCGCGCGCGGCGCGAATGAAGGCCTTGATCATCTCGGGGTCCTTCACGCCCGGGGCGCTCTCGACACCGGAGGAGACGTCGACACCACCGGCTCGGGTGACGCGAACGGCTTCGGCGACGTTGTCGGCGCTGAGGCCGCCCGAGACCATATACGGCAGCGCGAGCTCGAGGTTTCCGAGCAGATGCCAATCGAACGGTGCACCGAGGCCGCCGGGCCGGGTCGCGTCCTTCGGTGCGCGTGCGTCGAACAGAATGCGTTCGGCAACCTCTGCGTAACCGGGCAGCACGGCGAGATCGGCTGACGTTGCGACCGGCACGACCTTCATCACGGGGCGACCGAACCGCTGCCTGATGTCGCGCACCCGCGCCACGCTCTCCGTGCCGTGAAGCTGGAAGATATCCGGCGACAGCGCGTCCATGATGTTGTCGAGCATGGCATCGTCGGCGTCGACGGTGAGCGCGACCTTGAGCGCGCGCCGCTTCACCTGACGGCCGAGCTCCCGGCCGGCTTCCAGCGACAAATGCCGCGGCGACGGCGGGAAGAACACGAAGCCCACCATGTCGGCACCCGCATCGAGCGCCGTTTCGAGCGTCTCGGGCGTGGACAGGCCGCAGATTTTGACGAGCAGGGACATGTTCTCGCGGGATATGGGCTCAAAGCAAATGGAGGCCGCGGGCCCGCGGCCGGAAAACGGGCTTTTCGGTTGCGGCCGCTTCTACAACGTCGCGCGCTGCTTGTCTCGCCCGACGGGCCCGTAAAGCCCCACCCCGGAGGGAACAAGGAGGCGCTGGGACTCAGGCTTGGCTGCGGCCGCCTGGGCCCGGAGATCAGCCAGCTCGCCTCGCGCGGCCCGGGCATCCGCGTCATGCCGGCGCGCCGCGCGCCGCCAGTGCCGCTGACCGAACCAAACGGCACAACCGCCCGCGAGGACCCCGAGCGCAGCCACCACGATCAGGAGCAGGAACAGCGGCAGCGTGACCGAGAATGACGGGTCGTTGGACACGAAGGGATCGAACGAGACCGTGACGAATTGCCGGTTGGCGACGGCAAAGACCATCAGGATCAGACCCAGCGGAATCACGACCAGCGCGGTCAGGAATTTTCGCATCTCGGCTCGCTCGCCTTGAATCAAGCTTGCGGCCGCATCGCGCGCGGCCGCGGGAAACCCTGAGGTGGACCTCAGTCTGGCGCGCCTGGATCCGGGTGGTCGCGATTCAGCCGTTCGCGCATTTCCTTGCCGGTCTTGAAGAACGGAACGCTCTTCTGATCGACAGGTACATGGGCGCCGGTGCGCGGATTGCGCCCTGCGCGGGCAGGGCGATGCTTGACCGAGAAGGCACCGAAGCCGCGCAACTCGACGCGGTCACCGCGCGCGAGAGCCGCTACGATCTCTTCGAGAATCGCATTCACAATGTTCTCGACATCCCGCTGGTACAGATGCGGGTTGTGCTCGGCGATACGCTGAACAAGTTCGGATTTGATCATCGAGAGATAGGACCCGGGAGCGTGCGGACGACCATTTCCGTGAAAATACCGTGATCTGTCAAGACGCTAAATGAAGGTTGAGCGTCGTGAAAATACGTGACAAATGCCGAAAAAGCGGGCTGGCCCTGTACGCGCCGAACGGGAAAAACCTCTGAGGCTCGCCCGGCGCCGGTCAGTTCGATGCCGCCGGCTGCCACAAAGCCAGCATTCCATCCATTCCGAGCCGATCGACCGCCTGCACGACGCCGGTTTGTCCAATTTGATGCGCAATCGAGCCTAAACCCAGTGCTTCCAGCGTGACTGCGGCCGCCGTCTTGAGGAACGGCAGATCGCTGAAGCGCGGCTGCAGCTTGTAATCGCGCACGGAGAGCCCCTTCTTGACGCCCTTCTGCTCGACCAGCCAGGTCACGGCGGTCTTCTCGTCGCCGATCTGGTCGATCAGCTTGAGATCGATCGCCTGGCGTCCGGTGAAGACACGGCCATCAACCACTTTCTCGAGCTGCGTGTCATCCATGCCACGCCGTTCCTTCACCAATCCCTTGAACCAGGCATAGGAATCCTTCACCAGCGCATCGAGCGCGGCCCGTGCCTCGGGGCTGGTTGGCTCGAAACCGTTGGGCGCGGCCTTCAGCGGCGTGGATTTTACCTCCTCGACCTTGACGCCAACGGTCTTCAACAGCTCCGAGACGTTCGGAAACTGGAACAGCACGCCGATCGAGCCGACCAGCGAGCTCTGCTGGGCGATGATATGATCGCTGGCGATCGCGGTGATGTAGCCGCCGGAGGCGGCGAGGCCTTCGACGACCACGACGAGAGGCTTCTTCGCCTTCAGACTCACAAGCGAATCATAGAGCTGCTCGGAGCCGGCGGTGGTGCCGCCCGGCGAATTGATGTGGACGATGACGGCGGCAGCCTGCGAATTCTCCAGCCGCTCGAGCGCCTGCGTGCGATCGGAATCGCTGCGGATCAGGCCGTCAATCTGGACCCGAGCGATCGAGCCGGCGGACGCGAACGTGCCGCGCGCACCCGGCGTCGCGACCAGCGCGAAGCCTGCGATCGCCGCGATCGCGATCAGCGCGGTCAATACGCGCCAGAACGTCAGCTTGCGGCGGATCCTGCGCCGATCGACGATGATGTCCGAATCGAGCGACATCGAGATATCTCCAAATGAAAGGCCAGGCGCGTTGCGCCGTCGCAGCGTCACCATTGGCTTATCTGGATACATCAATTGCGGCGCAATTAGAAGAAAACAAGGCCGGTAGCGGCATGGGCCACGACGTAGCGACACCCTCATTGTCGTCCCGGCGAAGGCCGGGACGACGATAGCAACAAAAAAGCCCCGGCTCGCGCCGGGGCTTTGATGCAGTGAAACCTGCGTTTCGCTTACTTGGTGTCGCGGTTCTTGAGCGCGGTGCCGAGGATGTCGCCGAGCGTCGCTCCCGAATCGGAGGAGCCGTATTGCGCGATGGCTTCCTTCTCTTCGGCGACTTCGAGCGCCTTGATCGACACCTGGACCTTGCGGGCCTTCTTGTCGAACTGGATCACGCGGGCATCGACCTTCTCGCCGACAGCGAAGCGTTCGGCGCGCTGATCGTTGCGGTCACGGGCGAGCTCCGAGCGCTTCACGAACGTGGTGAAGTCGGTACCGGTGATCTTCACCTCGATGCCGCTCTCCTTCACTTCGATCACTTCGCAGGTCACGACCGCGCCCTTCTTGACATCGCCCGGCTCGGCGAAGGGGTCGCCTTCAAGCTGTTTGATTCCAAGAGAAATGCGCTCCTTCTCGACGTCCACATCGAGCACCACGGCCTTGACCATGTCGCCCTTCTTGTAGTTGTCGATCACCTGCTCGCCCGGCTGCTTCCAGTCGAGGTCGGAGAGATGGACCATGCCGTCGACGTCGCCCTCGAGGCCCAGGAACAGACCAAACTCGGTCTTGTTCTTGACCTCGCCTTCGACCGTCGAACCGGTCGGGTGACCTTCGACGAAGACCTCCCACGGGTTGCGCATGGTCTGCTTGAGGCCGAGCGAGATGCGGCGCTTGACGGAATCGACTTCCAGCACCTGCACTTCGACTTCCTGCGAGGTCGAAACGATCTTGCCGGGGTGCATGTTCTTCTTGGTCCACGACATCTCGGAGACGTGGATCAGGCCTTCGATGCCCGGCTCGAGCTCGACGAACGCGCCGTAGTCGGTGATATTGGTGACGCGACCGGTGAAGCGGGCACCCAGCGGGTACTTGGCTTCGATGCCCTGCCACGGATCGTCCAACAGCTGCTTCATGCCCAGCGAGATGCGGTGCGTCTCGTGGTTGATCTTGATGATCTTGACCTTCACGGTCTGGCCGATCGAGAGCACCTCGGTCGGATGGTTGACGCGGCGCCACGCGATATCGGTGACGTGCAGCAGACCGTCGATGCCGCCGAGATCAACGAACGCACCGTAATCGGTGATGTTCTTGACCACGCCGTCGATGACCTGACCCTCTTCGAGGTTCTGCACCAGCTCCTGACGCTGCTCGGCGCGGGTCTCTTCGAGAACCGTGCGGCGCGACACCACGATGTTGCCGCGGCGACGGTCCATCTTAAGGATCTGGAACGGCTGCGAGTTGTTCATCAGCGGCGCAACGTCGCGGATCGGACGGATGTCGACCTGGGAGCGCGGCAGGAAGGCCACGGCACCGTCGAGGTCGACGGTGAAGCCGCCCTTGACCTGGTTGAAGATGACGCCGTTGACCTTCTCGTTGTTCTGGAAAGCCTTCTCGAGCTTGCCCCAGCTCTCTTCGCGGCGCGCCTTGTCGCGCGACAGCACGGCTTCGCCGAGGGCGTTCTCGATCCGGTCGAGGAACACTTCCACCTCGTCGCCGACCTTGAGCTCGCTGTCACGGCCGGGGCCGGAAAATTCGCGCAGGGCAACGCGGCCCTCGGTCTTCAGGCCGACGTCGATGACGGCCATGTCCTTTTCGATTGCAACAACCTTGCCCTTGATGACGGAGCTTTCCTGCAGGTTGCCGCCTGCGAAGGACTCGTCGAGCATCGCGGCGAAATCGTCGCGCGACGGGCTATAGGTATCAGCAGAAGTCGAAGCCATTTGTTCTCCAGTTGCGGATGTCGTGCCGGCCGTTGGGTTCTTGGGCGCATCGTACGCGCAGTGTCGGAAGGTCCGCAGAACCTTCGAGCGACCGCTCGCTGCTCCGACCTGGAGGCGGAACAGCGGGAGCGGGCCGGCTGAGGCCCGCGCGTTCGATACGTGGAAATCTTTTGTCCGGAACCTGGATCGCGTCGGCCCGAGCAGGGACCGAGAGTATCGACCTCAAAGAGCGGGAGCGGGCGCTTCCTCCAATGACGGCAGCGGCTTAACCCCGCGACCGGCCCGCTCGGACGGCCTCGATAATGTCGATGGCGGCCCGGACGCCGCCTTCTATATCCAGTTGGGAGTTATCTAGCAAGTAAGCATCCGCCGCCGGCTTCAGGGGCGCGATCGCCCGGTTCTTGTCGCGTTCGTCGCGCTGGATGATGTCGGCGAGCACGGCCGCCTCGTCGGCCTCCTCGCCCCGCGCCTTGGCCTCCATGGTCCGGCGGCGGGCGCGGACCTTGGGGTCGGCGACGACGAAAATCTTCACGTCGGCGTGGGGGCAGATCACGGTTCCAATATCCCGGCCATCGAGCACGGCGCCGGGCGGGTCGGCGGCGAATTGCCGCTGAAAACTGACCAGGGCCTCGCGCACCCTGGGGATCGCCGAGACGATGGAGGCGCCCTCGCCGGCCTTCTGGGTCTTCAGGGCGGGATTGCCGAACTTTTCAGGATCGAGTTCCAGCGCCGCAGCGACCGCCGCCGCCTCGTCCCGGAGATCATGCCCGGACTGCATCAGGGAATAGGCCACCGCGCGATAGATCACGCCGGTATCAAGATGACGGTAGCCGTAATGGTGGGCAAGACGCTTGCCGAGCGTGCCCTTGCCCGACGCCGCGGGCCCGTCGATAGCGATGATCATGAAAACTCGGCCCCAAGCGAACGCATCATCGGGATGAAATCCGGAAAACTGGTGGCGATGAAGGCGGTGTCATCGACGGTCACCGGCTGGTCGGAGGCGCAGCCCATCACCAGCGCGGACATCGCGATGCGATGGTCCATGTGGGTGGCCACAACGCCGCCGCCGGGAACGTGGCCGCGGCCTTCGACGATCAAATCATCGCCGGAGACCTCGACCTTGACGCCGTTGACACGGAGCATCGCGGCAGTAGCTTCGAGACGGTCGGATTCCTTGACGCGCAGCTCCTGGAGGCCGCGCATGATGGTCGTGCCCTCGGCGAAGGCGGCCGCCACCGCCAGCACCAGATATTCGTCGATCATCGACGGAGCGCGCTCCGGCGGCACTTCGACACCGCGCAGTTTCGAGGCGCGTACGCGCAGCTTCGCCATCGGCTCGCCGGCGTCGCCGCGAACTTCGCTTTCCTCGATCGAGGCACCCATTTCGCGCAGCGTGGTGAAAAGACCCGTCCGCAGCGGATTGGTCATGACATCGGACAGGACGATTTCGGAGCCTTCGACGATCAGCGCAGCAACCACGGGGAACGCCGCCGACGAGGGATCGGCGGGCACGACGACATTGGCGCCATGCAGCTCCGGCTGGCCCACGAGCGTGATACGGCGGCCGTGCTGACCTTCCTGCACCGAGGTGATCTCGGCGCCGAAATGCTTGAGCATCAGCTCCGTGTGGTCGCGACTGGCCTCGGTTTCGATGACGGTCGTGGTGCCCGGCGCAGCCAGGCCCGCGAGCAGCACGGCGGATTTGATCTGGGCCGAGGCGACAGGCGTCTTGTAGGTGATCGGCAGCGGATCGCGCGCACCCTGGACAGTCAGCGGCAAACGGCCGCCCTCGCCGCCGGAGACGACCTTCGCACCCATCTTTTCCAGCGGGTCCAGAATCCGGCGCATGGGCCGGCTCCGCAGCGAGGCATCGCCGTCGAAAATCGCAGAGATCGGGCAGCCCGCAACGGCGCCCATGACGAGCCGGCAGCCGGTGCCGGAGTTGCCGAAATCCAGCGGCGCTTTGGGCTCCGCAAAGCCTGCGACACCCACGCCGTTCACCTTCCAGGCGAAATCGCCGGTGCGTTCGACCCTGGCGCCGAGCGCCTGCATGGATTTGGCGGTGTTAAGGACGTCCTCGCCCTCCAGGAGGCCCGAAATCCGCGTCTCTCCCACCGCGAGCGCGCCGAGGATGAGGGCGCGGTGGGAGATCGACTTGTCTCCGGGCACCCTTACTTTCCCGGTCAGGGGACCGCTGGCGCGCGACTGGAGCGGCGTCGGCTTGTCGGAATCGGTCAAGTTTGTGTCCTTGGATAGGCCCGAAACGTCCCTGTGGGACTCGCGGGGCAGGTATCACATGGTCTCCCCGCCGTCACGGGCATGTCGTTCTCCCGCAATGCGCTATTGACAGCGGGCCGCCAACTAGCCAAGTGAAGCACCGCTTTTCAGACATTTCCAGGATTCCTCTGCCGTGGCCAAGTCCGAACTCGGAACTAAACGTATTTGCCCGACCACGGGCAAAAAGTTCTATGACCTCAACAAGAATCCGGTGATCTCGCCCTATACCGGTGAAGTCGTGCCGATCGCGCCCATCGCGCCGGCTCGCGCGCCCCGTGGCGCCGAAGCTCGCCACGCAGCCGCTGCCGCCGACGCCACGCCGGAGCCGGCGGAGGTCGAGGAGGTCTCGCTCGAGGAGGCCGATGCCGAGGAGAACACCGGCAAGGTCAAGGCCGTTGTGCCCGAATCCGAGGACGACATCGAAGTCGATGAGACCATCGAGGACGATGACGACGATGATTCGACCTTTATCGCCGACGACGAAGAAGGCGATGAGGACGTCACCGACATCATTGGTGATGTCGGCGGTGACGAAGAGACTTGAGATAATTCCAGAACTGTGGTTCTGGGTCTTTCCCGACGCGTCGCCCAAGGCGCGTCGGACAGTTAAGGGGCCATAGCTCAGCTGGGAGAGCGCTTGCATGGCATGCAAGAGGTCGGCGGTTCGATCCCGCCTGGCTCCACCAGCCTTCGCTCGCTTCGCGAGCTACGGCTCGGCAAGC